>CAYSZJ010000075.1:0-19401 GCA_964435435.1 uncultured archaeon | reverse complement strand
TTCCATGTTTAACCATAATACACAATCCAATAGTAATTTCTACTAAAATAATTATTTTTTCTATTAAAAATTAATTGATTATATTAGCAAGAGTTTTTTAAATTTCCTAATATTTATACCCAGTCTTAAAAAATAAAAAGAAAAAAATTTAATCTATTAATTGACCTACTTTTTCTTGTATTTTTTTACTATATTCTCCAAATTTTGTTGTCAGTTTAATTAATAGAAATATAACAAAAGCAACAATTATAAAAGTTATTAAATCTCCGATAAATGCTCCTATCCTAAATGGTCCAACTCTAATCACTTCCCAATCTACACCAGGTAAAAATAGCGTAATTAATGCCATTATAAGGTTTCCTACAAGAGATTGTATTAATGTACCAAAACAGATTCCCATAATAAAGGCAATAGCAAGTCCCATTACTTTATATTTATCTAAAAATCGCTTAAATTCCTCCAATATATTTTTCGCTTTTGATGAAGGTGGTGGGGGCGAAAGAAGTTCACGAATCTTTATTAACTCTTCTAGCATTTCATTTTAATTAGACATAATTAAACTTCCTAAGGATTATCTTCTAAAACATTTTAATTTTCAAAAAAATGTAATTTAATATTTATTTACCTAAATATAAAAAATTTCTTTCTTAGCTTAATTGTTCAAAGTCAAAAATTCAGAGCGATTAAATAAATGCATTAAATGTCTTCTTGTCAAAAATTAAATAAATAAAAAAACTCTTAACAAGATATTCTCTAATTGAACTAATTCAATTAATTTTACTTAATAGATTTTCGATGGACATTACCGGTTTGAATTCTTGAGTAGCTTCTTCATCTTTCTTTAAACAATTAAGTTCTTTAATGATTTCGTTTCTAATAATATTTTTATTATCAATTTTAGTAATCTTTACCAACCTAAGTGTTCTCTTATAATATCTAATTGCGTCAGTTTTTTGATTTAGTTTTACCAAGATTTTGGCAAGGTTCCAAAAATATAAAAAATCATCTCTATAAAGTTTTATCGCTCTCAGAAAATGATTATAGGCTATTTTATAATTTTCCTCATAAAAAGCTTTAATGCCAAGATAAAAATAATCTAATGCCTTTTTTTCTAAAATGTTGAGAGAAAAAAATTCTATTTCTGGAGATTCAATTTTATCTGACAATATTTTCAATTTATTTATTAATTTTTCTTTTTCTTCATCATTTTGTATTAATTTTTTTACTATCATCCTCGCAAAGGATTCAATTAAGGAAAATACTATTTTCTGAGTTCCAGGAATAGTAAGTACATTTTTCAATGAGTTGCATAAAATATTAGGAAAATTTAACTGAATTAAGAGATCTGTTACATTAAGAATACGTTTGCTCTCCAACTGAGAAATGAAATTTTTATTTTTTAGAACTCGCAATAATATTTTAACATATTGGGGCCATTTTATCAAGGAGTCAACAAGAATCTCAAGAATTATTTCTTTTTTTTTCTTTTTTTGATATTCAAGTAATCTAATTAAAAATGAAGATAATAGATCTTCTTGTTCTTTAATTAGGAGTGAATTAGTAAAATCAATATAGCTTTCAGATTGTAAAATTTTACGGATATTTGCCAAGATTTGGTAAATTTCAACACCCTCCAAATTCTCAGGTTTATAACACTCAAATCTCACGAGGGGAATCGATTCAGAGTTGAAAAAATTCTGGTTTTTAATATTTGTAAATCCAGTGTTTTCCAATATTTCAGTAAGTAAGTAAGCAGGAAAACAGAATTTATGTTGTAATCCTTTATCTGGTATACCATAAATCCATCCTAATATGACCTTTTTCTGTTCATCATTAGAGATTAAATACAATTGACATGCTTTCATCAGATCAGGGAGTTCAATAATCAGTTTACCCTTAGGCTGTAAAACGCGAAAGAATTCATTTAGAGCATAAATAGCTTCAAAAAAAGTTAAATGTTCAATAATTTGAATTGCTTTTACTTCCTCACATATGTTATCTTCGAAATCAAGATTAATAACAGACATTAACTTATCTGCTATTAAATCTTCATATAAATCTATATTAATGTATTCCGGTTCGAATTTTTTTCCACAACCTACATTTATTCTCATTTTTTAAGAGTATTTCCTTTTAAATTTCTTCTTAAAATCCTTTATCCTTATGGTAGAATATCTTGAACCACTAGGATAAGTATCTTCTGAAATACTAAATCCCAGTAATACAATTGCAACTCCAATCAAGGTCATAATAATTAATAAAATAATATGGAATATGATTCTATTTTTTAAACTATGAGTCTCTTCTTTAAAGAAAAAGGATCCATTAATTTCTTTTCTAGTTAAACCTAATTCTTTACCTATTTGATACAATTGAATAAACTCTTTATACAAGGCTAGAATTTCACCTCTTTTTTATTAAAACATTATTTTATTTGAATATTAAATTGTAATATAAATTTTTAATTTTCGAGATTTAATTCTTTAAACATTTACTATTCTTCTCTTTATATTTATAAAATATTTTGGATGAAAAATTTGTTTTTCTTAATTATCTTCGCTTTCTTCTTATAAAGTCTTTTTTCTTCACTGTAGAATAATAAGTTCCTGAGGGATATGCATTCCTAGTAGCTTGTATGCCTAAGATAATCATTAAAGCCGCAAATGCCACAATGGCTATAATCAATAAGACCGTGAATAATATGAGATGTTTTGTGTTGTTAAATAAAAATACACTTTTTATTTCTTTCTTATTTAATCCTAATTCCTTACCAATTTGATATAATTGAAACAGATCTTTAAACAATTTTATAATTTCACCTCTTTTTTTAAAAAACCATTTTATTTGATCATAAGATTATAATATAGATTTTTGAATTTTGAAAATGTCGAATCCAATTTTCCCCTAATTGGTAATTGTTCTAAATTAAACAATTCTTTTTCAATTGTTCTTAGACAGTAGAGATAATCAAAACATTTTAGCGCATAAGCTGTTCCCAAACAACCTCCCTTACATGAATTTACTAAATCACAATTTACACATAAACGATTTAGCTTTTTCTTTCTAGATCTTAAACTTTCCAAAATTTCTTTTAAACTCTTGGTTCTTATATTTCCTTTAATAAACTCATCTGGAAATGTTAAACATCCTTTAATATTTCCATTACTTTGAATCCCTAAAACAGATAATCCTGCCTGACATCCAACCCAAGGATTTAAACCCAAATTTGGGATAAATCTTGAGAAATGCCCAAGACAATGGGCTCCTATCAATGGTAATCTTCTATATGAATATTTTTTTTGATTGATTGCTATAAATAATGCTAAAGTGTAAAATTCCTCTCTCGTTATAACTAATTTTTTAGGAAAGCGTCCAATTGGAACACAAATTTGAATTTGCCACGCAATATTTCTATCTAAAAGTAAATTTTTTATTAAATTCAGTTCTTTGAAATTAATTTTATTAACACTCGTGATAACACTTACAGGTATTTTTTCCTCCTTTAACTTATCAATAGCATTTAGTGTTTTTTTAAACGACCCTTGAACTCCCCGAATGTGCTCATGCGTTTTTTGAGTTCCTCCATCTAAACTTAAACTTACACAGTCAACATTTAACTTTTTCAGATTTTGAATATGTGTAATTAAGGTTAATCCATTTGATACAATTGATAAATCCATTTTATATTTTTTTATTTCTTTAGCAATTTCATACCAATCTTCTCTAATTAACGGTTCTCCCCCCATTAATGCTATTCCTTTATAACCACAATCATGCAATTCCTTTACTAACGTTAAAGCCTCATGAGTATTCAACTCATTAAGGCGACTCTTTCCAGCTTTTGAGCCACAATGAATACAATTACTATTACACTTTAAAGTTATTTCCCATACAGCACATATAGGTTTAATTTTTTGTGCTAGTAAAGATGTAATGTTTGGCATATTTAAAAATTGGAGTCGTTTAACTAAATTAAAACTAGATCAAGTTTATTAATAAACTTTTTTGAAAGATTTTAAACTATTATTCAAATAGTAATTAATTATCTTAACAAACTCAAAAATTATTTAATTTTACATTAATTTTGATTAATCATGAATACTACATTTAATAAATTCCAAGGAGACGTAAAAACTGATAGGGTCAAATATCTTGCGGATCCTCAACTAAGAAACATAGTAAACGTATCAATAGCTCTAGCAAGACCCTTATTAGTAAAAGGAGAGCCAGGAACAGGAAAAACTATGCTAGCTCATGCTATAGCTGAAAGTTTAGGTAAAAGATTAATTATCTGGAATATTAAAAGCACGAGTGAGGGTATTGATGGGTGCTATATGTATGACACTGTTCAAAGATTAAATGATAGTAGATTTGGCTGTGATGATCGAGATGTAGATAATATTCACGATTATATAATGCTTGGACCATTAGGCGAATCTTTTGTTTCTGATGAACAGGTAGTTCTATTAATTGATGAAATTGATAAAGCTGATATTGAATTTCCTAATGATCTTTTACAAGAATTAGATGTAATGGAATTTTATATAAAAGAAACAAAAGAATTTGTGAAAGCTAAAAACAGACCAATTGTAATAATCACTTCCAATAATGAAAAAGAACTCCCAGATGCATTTTTAAGAAGATGTGTATTCCACTGGATTGAGTTTCCCTCTAAAAGTTTCATGGCAGAGATTTGCAGGTTACACTATCCTAACTTGAAGCAAAACCTATTAGAACAATGTTTACAACATTTTTATGTGCTAAGAGCGATTACTAAATTGAGGAAAATGCCATCAACTTCGGAACTTCTTGATTGGATTGGAGTCTTGCTGAAGAGTGGTATTACAATAGATGAATTGAAAAAAAATATACCCTTTTTGGGCGTTTTGATAAAGAAGGAGAAAGACTTTGAAATCGTCGTTGATAAAGTAAAATTTCCCACTTAATTTTAAATTTTAAGGATATTTATCGAATTTTATTATTACTTAAAAGAAAGATTAGCAGTTAGTATTACAGAATATATGACCTTAATTTAAAGAATTTAGTGTTAAGCCCTAATTATAGAAAATTATCTAAATTTTTTAAGTCATACCATTCAATAAGATGGTTATATTGTCTTATCTTTGTTAATTTATAACCTGTATTTCTCTCAAATTCATCTAAAATAAAGCCTTGAATTATTGCAGGGTGGTTCATTTTCATATCAATTTTCTGAGGAAAAACAATAAGATTTATTCTATTATCTTCACATAATTCTTTCTTTTCATTATCATATCGTTGTTGTTCCAAAAAGTCTTGATAAGTTTTATGAAAGAAATTAGGGAATTCATCATGTTGTATGCCATTAAATTCAAAAGCTAACTTAATTTGATTTTCAAGAAACCTTACTATAGTAAACCCATCTAAATGCATCTGACCATTATAATAAGGTATTAGTTTAGACAGTTTGATTTTATTAAATTTTTGTTTGAATATTTTTTCAAAATACCACCGACAGATCTCCTCATATCTACCTTCTGTACATTCTGGACATCCCTTACCTTGTTGAATATCATTATACATTGCACACCATTCATGACTTTTTTCACATTTCCATCTGAATTTTAATTTACTTGGTACTGTAGTTCTATATTTCATTAAACTTATAAACTCCTTTTCAGATGTTGTTATCTCAAATCCTCTCCGTTTTGCTAAATCAATGCAGTTTTGATATGATATTGGTAAATTTCCATAACAATACGGACAACCAGATTCATGTTGTTTTATATTGTTATATGTTGCACTCCATTGATGTCCCTTATCGCATTTCCATTTAATTTTAACTTTACTTGGAGCTGATTTTTTACTATTTATTAATTTATTAAACTCTGTTTCAGAAATTACTAACTTAAGCCCTCTTAGCTTTGCCAATTCTTTACAGGTTTGATATGAAATCTTTTTCATAACGATGCGTCTACTATTAATAATTCAAAATAATAAATAACCAAATACTATCAATGAGTTTTTGGATTTTTAAATTTTTAAACAATTTTATTATATATTCAATTTATAATATAAGACTAAATTGTTTTATTAGAAGAATAAAGTAGTACAGAAATTGTCTAAAAACTAATATTATATGGTTGACTCTATTTAAATAACCAATATTGAAAATATTATGATTTAATTAAATGTTTATCGAATTTTTTTATTACCTTAAAGAAAGACTTCCTGTATCAATAACAGAATATATTACCCTATTAGAGGCGTTAAATAAAGGGCTTATCCATAACATGGTCGAGTTTTATTATACTTCAAGATCTATTTTATGCAAAAATGAGCATCATTTTGACATCTATGACATTGCTTTTGCAAATTTCTTTAAAAATGCTATGATAAAATTCCCTGATGATCTTAAATACGAAATTTGGGATTGGTTAGAGAAGGATATTACTTTCCCAGAATTAATTGAAGGATTGCAATTATTATTAAGAGAATATCAACAATACCTCGACGTTGTAGATATACAAGAATTACTTGAAGAATTATTAGAGAAATACAGAGATAAAATTGAAGGTAACCTTCTAATAAACACACCAGAGGATATTAAGGAGGAAATATTTAAATGGTTGCAGAAAAACCTTGGTATAGCTGAAATTGATGGGATATCACAGGAAATGTTAAACCAATTTTTTAATCTCGAAGAAATGCAAAAACAATTCGAAGATTTAATGCAAAGACAAGACGAGGAACATAATTTTGGAGATCATTGGATTGGAACGCAGGGTACATCGCCATTCGGTCATTCTGGACAGAATCCAATGGGAATGAGAATTGGTGGTTCATCAGGCATGCGGACGGCAGTTCAAATAGCTGAAAAAAGAATTTTTAAAGATTACCGTAAAGATATCGTTTTAGATACACGACAAATCAAAGTTGCTCTAAAAAAACTCAAAAAGCTTGAGGAAATTGGAAAAAGGGATGAGTTAAATTTAGATGAAACTATTGATAAAACTGCTAAAAACTGTGGAGATATTGAAATAGTATTTGATAAACGTAGGAAAAATGATGTAAAACTCCTCCTTTTAATGGATGTTGGAGGTAGTATGACTCCTTATGCCCACCTCGTTAATTTACTTTTCTCAGCAGCGAATAATATGTCTCATTGGAAAGATTTTAAACATTATTATTTCCATAATTGCGTCTATGAAACAATATATTTCAATGCAAAACGCAATCCTGATGAAGCTATTGAATTCAATGATTTTTTAAGAAAATATGATAACAAATATAGAGTTGTCATAGTGGGTGACGCTGCAATGGCGTCTTGGGAATTAACTGAAAAATACGGTTCGTTATACTATTATCACAGGAATGAATTACCTGGAATCTATTATATCAGGGAACTCGCAAATCATTTTAAAAATGGAATTGTATGGTTAAATCCTGAACTTATAAGACCTGAATGGTCACCATGGACTAGAAAAATCATCTCTAGCACAATTCCTATGTTTGATTTAACAATTGAAGGTATCGAAGAAGCTATGGATTATCTTAGAAAAGGTGGTAAAGATATTTATACAACAGTAAATTATTTTAAGGGATTAAATTATTAGTATGTGAGAAATATTGCATATTCTAATTTTCAGTTAATTTTTTGATATGTTTAATTCCATCTAAAGTTATTTTCCAATTAACTATAAACGAATTGTGTTTAACCAAGACATTAATAATTTAATTAACTTTTCAATTCAAAGCAAAATCCTTTAATTTATAATATTACTTACTAGAATACAAAACAACAGTAATTCAAGATATTTTATGGATAAAGAGATAAATAACACTTCAGATAAGAGAGAGACAATCCAGTATTATGATATTTTTTTTGGTTTGTTTAATTGCTTTGTAATGAGCTTTATGGTCTTGTTAATTCCGAATAATTTAATTTTAGAAATTCTTGCTTTTGTTTTTATTGTAATAATAGCAATTGGAATTATTTTAACTTTTAAAAAAAAAAATCCTTTTAATCCATATTTTGTGTTCGGAGCTTTAATCTGTGGTTCTTTCTACGCCTTACCTGGACTTTTTATGATTCCATTGACGAATTTCAGTTATGGAATTTTGGATTTTATTATATTTGGCATCACCATTTCTGAAATTTTCTATATAGTTATTCGAACTAAAGATTCTCCTTTATTAGAAAATTTAAGCAGATTAACTTATGTTGGGGATGCCGTTAGAAGTGGTAGAGCCCATTATGATCCATCTATTCATTATATATTGACTGATCCTGACATTGCAAAAAGCCACCAACAACAAGCTCTCGAAGCTGAATTAAAAAAAACACAGGAAAAAAAAGATTATAATAAAAAGTATAAAAGAGATTGGATAATTTTGATTAACACTATAAGTGTAATTGGATTTTATATATGTTACTTTTCAATTATCTTTCAATAAAATCATGAGAACACTAAAATTACTCTAATTCTCAGTTAATTTTTTAATATGCTCTATACCATATATTGCATCATCTGCATAATCATCAGCTCCAAATTGTTTTGCAAGCTCCATATTTAAAGGAGCACCACCTACTATTAATTTTACTTTATCCCGTAATCCTGCCTCTTGTAAAGCTTTATGAACAACTTCAATTTGATCTACAGTCATTGATAATAAAGAACTCAAAGCTACAACTGATGCTCCAGTTTCTTTAACCTTTTCTACTATTGTTTCTGCATCTACATTTCTGCCTAGATCGTACACTTCAAAATTAGCACTTAGCAGCAATGTTCCTAGTAGGTTTTTCCCAAGATCATGTTGATCTCCTTTAACAGTTGCAATTATAACCTTTGTTTTTTCTTTAGTACTATCTGAAACTGCTAAAGCTGGCTTTAAGACTTCAAGACCGGCTTTCATCGTATCTCCTGCTAATACTAATTCACCTAGAAAATACTCAAATTCCTCATAACGTCGACTTACTTCGTCCATACCTTTTGTTAAAGCTGTTAAAATTTTAAATGGATCTTTTCCATCTTCCTCAAGCGCAATCTTTACTGCGTCAGCTATATCATCCAATTCCAATTCAACAACAAGTTCAGTTAATTCTTCAAAATCCATAATATAAGACCAGTTTTAGAGTAAATAATTTGTTGTTCCCTAATCTCATTTAAGGTTATAATAATTAATACAACTTAATTTGTATTAAAAATTTTTTTAAATAATCAAAATTAATTTCTTATTATGGTTTTCTCAAAACGAGAACGAGTTATTCGAGCCTTAGAACGTGATGATGAGCTAGATATGGTACCGATCCATTATCTTGGTTTCGAAAGAACTGGTACTGCTTATCAACAATATTTGGAATCAGATGAATATAAAGAAAATCACACTTATATTAAAAATAACTATTCAAAAGAAAAATATCGATGGGCGGGAGATATCACAGAACTACGATTCTGGAATGTTGATTGCCATGTAATTGATCCATGGAGGCATAGAATGAAAACAGTTATTGCTGAAGGTCCATCTGAATATCCTGGAAGTTACATAATCCCGACAGCAGGGAGAATATTTAAGCGAGTGGAACAAATTAAGACGGGCTTAACTTATGCATGGTATCTAGATGGCTATTTCAGAACACCTGAAATTTTACACTCTTATTGGGATGAATATGGAAAACCTTCTGAATGTATTAATGATGAGGTTAATTATTCCCCCAAAATCTGGGAAGAGTTTGTAGAAAGTCTCTCTCCATACTTATATCCAATGGCTAGATTAATGATTGCCATGAATGAAGCTCTATTCGAAGGAATGACAGTAAGTAGGGTTACTTATCATATGAGAAAAAACCCGCAATTTATACATGAAGTTATGGAGGAATATACTAAAACAAATTTAGAATTTATAAAACGTTATGCTGAAGCAGGAATAGATATTGTATTTTATTACGATGATCTAGGGTATAAAGGGCGTTCGATGTTTTCCCTTGAGAATTTTCGAAAATTCATCTTACCGTACTATAAAAAAATATACCAAGAATGCAAAAAATATGGAATGTTTGTTATTCAGCATTCGTGTGGATATATTGATAAATTACTCCCAGATATGGTTGATGCGGGATTAGATTGTATTCAAGCCTTGGAACCAGCTGCAGGTGTTGATTTGGCATATTTAAAGGAGACTTTGGGAGATCGACTAAGTTTTATGGGCGGTATGGATGCCACAAGAGTGTTAAGTTTCGGAACTCCAAAAGAAGTTGAACAAGAAGTAAAAAGATGCATCAAGGCTGCTGCTTATGGTGGAGGATATTTTGCGGGACCAAGTCATAATATCTTAAATGTACCATGGGAAAATCTCTTAGCATTCAGAGCAGCTATTGAAAAATATCGAAAATATCCATTAAAACTATAATAATTCTTACATAATTCCTTTTAAAAAAAAAGTAAAGTAAAAGTAAAAAAAATATAATTAAATTAAAGAACTCTTATTTTTCTTTTAAACTCTCAAAAAATCTCTCATCTGTTTCTTTGTCTACAAGTATTCCTCTTTTTTTACGACGGAAAAGGAGACCTAATAAAATGCCAATTCCGAGACCAATGATAATCGCTTCAAGTATAAATATACTAATGTTTAAAAATAGAGGCGTTGGTGAGTCTTGAGTGTAAATCATCCATTCAAACAAACTATATGAGATAGCTGTTAAAATTGTTCCGCAAATTCCAACAGTTAAACCTAATATAATATCAGATTGATTCTGTTTTTTATGGGATAATGAAAAATACACACCAAAAAGCGCACCAATTAGCATTTGTAGATCTCCAAAAAAGAAAATCCCTGAAGGAAAGATTAGGTATGCTATAAATGCGATTAGATCTATAATTATCATCCCTGCAAGTATATTATTTTCTTTTGCATATTGATATAATTTAGCAATAAAAGGAATTGCAATCACCTGATAGATCCAAGTAATGTGCTAGCTAGGTTTTATAAATTAAATTTATTTCGGTTTCTTTATCAAATATATGAATCTTATCAGAAGGGAATGAAATATATGCCTTATCTCCCATTTTAGCTCCATAAAAACCAGGTGCAGTGACCATTCCATTAATGCCATCTGGAAACTCAATAGTAACAATAGTTTCAGCTCCAAGAAATTCTATCACAGTTACTTCAATTTTATAAGCTTGATCATGAGGGTTGGGAGTTATTATAATATGTTCAGGACGAATCCCTATAATAACATCGTGAGCACCCTCACTTTTAAGTTTATCTGCTACTCCTGGAGGTACAGGGTATTCTTGTTGACCGAAAATTAATTTATTTGTATCAAATTTTGCTTCCCAAAAATTCATAGTTGGTGATCCAATAAATCCACCAACAAACTTGTTAGTTGGCTCATTATACACTTCGCTTGGAGTTCCTATTTGCTGAAATTTACCTTCAAATAAAATAGCTATTCGATCCGCCATAGACATAGCTTCTACTTGATCGTGTGTAACATATACCTGTGTAATTTGCAGTTTTCTTTGCAATTTAATAATTTCTCCTCTCATTTGAATACGTAATTTTGCATCTAGATTGCTTAATGGTTCATCAAAAAGAAATACTGTTGGATAACGCACAATTGATCTTCCTAAAGCAACTCTCTGGCGCTGTCCTCCACTTAGTTCTCCAGGCTTTCTCTCTAATAAATGAGAAATGTCTAAAAGCTTAGCGGCTTCTTCTACTCTTTTTTTAATTTCGTTTTTATCCATTTTAGATAATTTTAAAGCAAATCCCATATTTTCTCGAACATTCATGTGAGGATATAATGCATAACTCTGAAACACCATCGCAACTTTTCTTTCTTTTGGTGGAACAAAAGTAACATCTACATCATCAAATAAAACACGTCCATCTGTAACAAATTCTAATCCCGCAATAATATTCAAACAAGTTGATTTACCGCAACCAGATGGACCAACAAGCACCATAAATTCTTTATCTTTAATCTCAAGATCAATATCTTTTAAAACTTGAACATCTGGAGCAAAAATTTTATTTACTCTTTCTAATTTTATTCTTACCATTTTTATAACCACCTCATTTAACCTTTTACGGCACCTCTAGTTAATCCACTAATAATTTTCTTTTGAAATATTAACACAATTATTACTAGGGGAATTGTTGAAATAGATGTCGCTGCCATTAAAGCTATATCAGTATCCCAATCTGCAGTTAAACTCTGAGGATTTCTTACATATCTCAATATTGCCCGAGGAACTGTATGATTTTCTGGTGAAGTCAGAAATATCTGCGCAAATAATAATTCATTCCAACCAGCTATGAAAACTAATATTGCACATGTAAAAATGCCAGGAATTGTTAATGGAAGAATCACCTTACGAAAAATTTGAAAATTACTAGCACCATCAACTTTAGCTGCTTTCCATAGATCCTCAGGTATTTCTTGGAAGAATGCTACTAAAATAAAGACTGCTAAAGGTAAATTAAATGCAGTATAAGGTAATATTAATCCAAGTAGATTATCACGTAAATCAAGTGGCGGTATTAATGAACCAATAAAAATTATTTGAATATAAAATGGTATTATTATAATTAATGGTGGTAAACTATTCATAGAAAATATAAAACTATTTAAACCAGTTTTAAAGCGAAATTTAAATTTTGCTATAGCATATGCAATAAATGAACCCACAACTACTACTATTAATACTGTTAGTCCAGCTAGCATAAAGCCATTTAAAAGAGCTCTTTCAAAGGTTATTCCATATACTTCCGAACTCGCAAAAATTACCTGATATGCTCTAAATGATGGATGTGTTGGAAATAATTCAAAATCTGTTTGTATTATATACGGATCTCTGAATGATCTAATTACTATCCATATAAAAGGCGCAGCACAAAATAAACACATAAATATTACAAGAAGAGCAAAAATAATTCTTTTTACGTGTCTTCGAATAATATACATTTTAACTTTCGACTCTGAGATTGGTTCTAATTTTGCTTTAACCTGTAATAAATTAAAAGAATCTTTATTATGCTCTTCTTTTAAATCATATTTTTCTATGGGATCATTATTATTTATTTTTAGCTTATCTCTTTCATTATTCTCTTTAGAATCTTTACTTCTTTTAAAAATTGCTGTCAATTTTCTTAACTTTGAATCAGATTTTTCAGTATTTCTTCTTTCTCTCCTAGTAAAAAATACTATCACAACAGCAAAAATTAATATAAACAATAAGAGCATAACAGTAACTGCAGAAGCTAATCCATAATCACCACTTAACCATAATAAAACTGCATGAGATGTCATCGAATTAACACTTGTATCATTAAAAACTACAATAGCATCATAAACTCTAAGAGCTTGCATCATTCGAAAAATTAATGCAACTCCAACTCCTGGTTTTATCATTGGCCATGTTATATACCTAAATTTCTGCCAACCACTTGCTCCTGCTATTTCTCCTGCTTTGTACAGATCATCAGGAACAATTTGTAATGCGGCCAAGATTAATAACGTTATAAAAGGAGTAGTTTTCCATACATCAATTATAATTGCTGTAAACATAGTTAAAGTAATTGGTATGTCGGTCACGAAGGGAGAATATGGTACTAAACAAGGTAGGTAAAACAATGTTGGAGCATCAGCTCCAAAAAAAGCTAATGGTCGCCCTCCGAATAGTATTAAGAGACTATTTATCAATCCGTATTCATCTGCAGAATTGACGATCTCAAACCTAAAAAGTGTTGCAGAAGCAACTGTAGGTATCGCCCAAGGTATTAAAATCGTTGCTCGAGCAATACCCCTTCCTTTGAATTGTTTATTGAGAAGTATTGCAAAAAGTAAACCAAGCAAAAATTCTAGGGTAAGAGAGACAACTGAAAAAAATATTGTCTGGTAGGTATATTGCCAAAAATCCCGTGTATTGTAATTACCATAAAAAAGAAGTTCATAATAATTTAAAAACGTGAATCTTTGACCAAAATATTGTCCACCTGAAGCATCTCTAAAACTAATAAAGATTCCAGTAAAAATAGGAAATAGAATAACGAGCGCAAATATTATTAATGCTGGTAATAGGAGTGAAGTAATGAATTTTGTATCTTTCGGAGGTTCTTCTTTTTTTTTAAAATTTTCTGGAATTTCAAATTCCTCGACTGTCAAAACTTCCATAATTATGTTCTCTCCTAATAATTAGTATTAATTTAATTATTAAAAAAAAAAAAGGGTTTAATATTAAAATTTTACTTAAACTTCTTTCTGATAATGATAATTATTCCAACGGTACTCGCGACTGATATTATTACGATAGCAATACTATATCCTGGAATTATCTCTGCAGGTGCGCCAACAACAATTTCTTTAACATCTCTTTCCATCTCTTCCAAAGCATCATCAACACTCTTCTGACAGCTTAATAAGTCGCTGAAATAGTCTGCAATCTTACTAGAGATTTCAGGATAATCTGGATGTACTGGTCTTGATAAAGTCAATGCTGCTTGATCTGTCCAATTTTGAATCCATTCAAATCCACTTGGAGGATCATCATATACTGATAATAATGCAGGGAAATTTGCTAAAGCTTGTATTCCTGCTTTGGTATCATCTGTATCAGCTATAAGTTCTGCTTCTTGAGCTTCTTCATCTCCAAGGAATTTAATAAGATTAACAGCTGCATCTCTTGTAGCACCGGTAGTAGCTTTAGGAACAGCTAAAATAGCGCCACCTACACATGAAGTTTTATATCCTGTAGCATCTTTGAAATGAGGTAATGGTGCTATACCAAAATCCATGCCTTCATCCACAGATCCTCCATAAGCAAAAGGCCATTGTCGCATAAATATTGAATTACCTGCCAACCATACTCCTACAGATGATCCTTCATCATGAGTAAGACCAGAACGAGGAATTATGTAATCATTACCTTGAACTCCTGTATATTGACCTGGCACTAATGCTTTAATAAATTCCATTGCATCCTTAACATCATCTGTATTAATATTAACTTTTCCTGTACTTGTAACAACGTCTAAAACTCCATTACTCCCACACCATTCAAAGAAATTTACTACGCCTCCTTCATAAGCATCTAATTGTCCAACATACCCTACTAAATCTTCATTATCAAGTTTACCAGTTTTATTATTTAGGATATAATTAGCTACATCTTGTAATTCCTCCCAAGTATCAAAATCTGATTCAGCCCATTTGCCTGCACCATAATGGATATCCATTAAATCTGCTCGGTAGAATAGGATACCAAGATTCATGAAATAAGGATAAGCATAAGTTTTACCCTTAAATTGACCTGCTGCAACTATACCTGAGCCATAATCGTCTAGTTCTCCTTCATCTAGATAATTACCAAGGTCAATAATCCATCCATTATCAGCAAAAAGGGCTGTCCACACCACATCTAATCCAATTACGTCGGCTGTTGCGGTACCACCTTGCATTAATGTTTGCAGATTTACTAGCTGATCATCAGCTGTAGTTCCTGTGGATTTAACTGTTACTTTATCTACTCCTTCACCTAGGGTAGAAGCTAAAAATGCAGCAGTTACATTTGTAACTCCAGGCATCTGTTGATCAGTTACATGAATCGTTAAATCTACACCTTGAGATGTTTTTAGTTTTGACGCACTAATTGGAAACACAAAGATTGAGGTTGAAAATAACAAAAAAAGTCCTAGTAAAGCAACTAAAGCTTTACGGTTAATTTTTTTTCTCATTTTTAAATTTCGACCCAAATTTTTTGATTTTTGTAAAATTTTCATTTTTTCCCTTTAAAATCGGACAAATAAGGGAAAAAATTATAGAAAAAGATTATAATTATATTTAAAAACTTTAACCTAATTTTTTAAAAGTTTTTGACTTTTCCAATAAATTTCTAAACAAAATAATCTCATATAGGAAAAGAAATAGCAATAAATTAAATGAAAACTTATAAAAATAAAAAAAAAATGGTTGAAATAAAAAATTGAATAAAAATTCAATATTGGATCGTTATCTTGAATTATTAGGAAATAAAGTAATAAAAAGAATTAAGAAAAAAGGAAAAGAATTTGAGAACTATAAAGTTTTACACATAAACGCTACCAAGTTTGGAGGAGGAGTAGCTGAGATCTTACAAAATATGATTCCGTTAATGCAAGAATTAAAAATTAATGTAGATTGGGAGGTTTTTACTGCTCCTGATAGCTTTTTTGAAATATCCAAGAGAATGCATAATGCATTACAGGGGAATATGGATATCAAATTTTCTGATGAAGAGATTTCCTCCTATATTTCGCAAGCTAAATCTTCATATGAACAAATAAAACCTGATGGTGATTTCATAATAATACATGATCCACAACCATGTCCTATTATCAAATTCGTTGAAGATAAGAAAGGCAAATGGATTTGGCGGTGTCATATTGATACATCTCGCCCAAATCCTCAAGCATGGGACTTAATCTCTAAATACCTTACTCTTTATGATGCTCTCATTTTTACTAAGAGAGAATTTGCCAAAGAAGATATTACAACACCCATATTTCAAATAACCCCTTCGATTGACCCCTTTTCGATTAAAAATAAACAATTGGATGAAAATATTGCTAAAGAGATTGTCGAAAAATTTGTTCCATTAGATTTACCTCTTGTTACACAAGTTTCCCGTTTTGATCCTTGGAAAGATCCCTTAGGCGTAATTGATGTCTATAGAAAAGTGAGTGAAGAAGTTCCAATTCGCTTAGCTCTAATAGGCAGCTTAGCTCATGACGATCCAGAGGGCATAGAATGGTTAGAACGAGTAAAAAATTATGCTAGTGATGATCCAAATATTCATATATTAACTAACTTAGATGGTGTTGCGGATTTAGAGGTGAATGCCTTCCAACAAATTTCTAATATCATAGTACAAAAATCTATTAGAGAAGGTTTTGGTCTCACTGTCACTGAAGCCCTCTGGAAAGGAACACCTGTGATCGGAGGAAATGTTGGAGGTATTAAATTGCAGATTGAAGATGGAATCAATGGTTTTTTAGTTGATACAATTGATGAGACTGCTGAAAAAGTACGTTATCTTTTAAAGAATCCAAAAATTGCTAAAAAAATGGGCGAAAAAGGTCGTGAGAAAGTAAAAAATGAATTTCTTTTGATAACTCACGCAGAAAAGTATTTAGATCTATTCAAAAATTTATCAAATCCTTAGATAATACACCCTCTACTAAAAATACCGGCTATTATAATACTTTTATCTTTTTAATAAAAAAAATTTATTTTCGTTTTTTAAGATAAAAGAGCAACATCTCTATAAGGAAAACGAGAATTGTAGTAAATATTAGGCTAGAAGTTATACCATATATCCAACTAAATTCTACTGAATAATCTAAATTCATCCTAAAAGCATTATAAAAACCCAAAAATGAAAAATAGAAAATTAGGATACTGATGAGTTTTAACTTTTTAAGACCTGTCTTTAGGAAACCAGCAAAATCGCTAAGAACTTCTTTAAATTCCATAAATGTCAAATCTTAATCAATTATTTTTAACATTCAAAATGTAATATAATTATGTAAATATAATAACAGTTTTATTTTTAAATCTCTCTACTATTAAGGTGGATAAAATTAACTTTAATATTAGGATTATAAACTTTATATAAGAGAGAACATATTTTTGCTTGTTTACATTCATATTTGATAATTTTAAATAACTGAGGAAATTTATATGAATCTAAGAGAATTAGTAGAAAATCAGGCAGATAAGTATAAGGATAAGGTATTCTTATATTGGGAGGATATAACCGTTTCTTATTCTCAATTGAATGAGTTTACGAATAAAGTGGCTAATTTGTTATATGATTTAGGTATAAGAAAAGGAGATAAAGTAAGTGTTTACTTGCCAAATATGCTTGAATATGTATATTTGTATTTAGGCATTCCTAAAATTGGTGCGGTTACTGGTCCTGTAAATGCTTTATTTAAGACTCGAGAAGTTAAATTTGTTGTAGGGCATTCAGAAGCAAAAGTTATAATTACAATCCCTAATCTTATGGGAATTGTTAATGAAATCAAGAATGATCTCCCCAATTTGGAACATATAATAGTAATTGGAGAACCTATCGAGGGTACTTTGAATTTTTGGGGATTAATGGACAAAACATCTCCAGATGCTCCTCCTTTTGTATCTATTGATGAAAAAGAGGATCCTGCCGCAATTCTATATACATCAGGAACCACAGGATTTCCTAAAGGTGTATTACAAACCCACTTCAATATCAGGAGAAATGGAGAAATGATTCAAGAGTTTTTAAAAGCAAGGGAAGATTTTCGATTCATGTTAATTTTACCACTATTCCATGTTAATGCTCAGATAGTAACTGTCATGGCACCTTTCACTATTGGTGCTAGTTGTATTTTAACTCCTGGATTCTCAGCTCAAGCACATTGGGAAACTGTTGCAAAATATAAAGCATCTACTTTTAGTGCTGTACCAACAGTGCTTTCTGTCTTGCTCAGAATGCCCCATGAAAATCTGGATCTTTCTTCATTAGAATTTATTATTTGTGGAGCTGCTCCTTTACCTATAGAAGTATTTAGAGAATTTGAAAAAACATTTAAATGTAAAATTATAGAAGGTTATGGTCTTACGGAGGGTACTTGTGCTTCTTCAGTTAATCCAATGCCTACTGAAACAGAAGATAGACGAAAAATTGGTAGTATTGGTTTACCTCTACCCGGGAATGAAATGAAAATTGTAGATGATAAGGGTAATGATGTTCCCCCTAACACTAAAGGAGAAATCGTGATTAAAGGGGATAATATTATGAAAGAATATTTTAAAAATCCGGAAGCAAATGCCGAGACTCTAAAGGATGGTTGGTTATATACAGGTGATATTGGATATATGGATGACGATGGATTTTTTTATATCACAGATCGCAAAAAAGATATGATCATTCGAGGCGGAGAAAATATATATCCTAGAGAAATAGAAGAAGTACTTTATGCTCATCCTGACGTTTCATTGGCAACCGTTATTGGGGTACGAGATAATATCTATGGAGAACTTCCCAAAGCTTTTATAGTATTGAAAGAAGGAAAAACTACAACTGCTGAAGAAATAATTGAACATTGCAAAAAGAATCTCGCTAATTTCAAAATTCCAAAATATGTGGAATTTAGAGATGATCTACTTAAGACACCTACAGGTAAGATTATGAAACAACCACTTCGCGAAGAAGAAGAAGAAAAAACTAGTAAGATCTTTAATTCTTAATCCTTTTCTAATTTAATTCTTTTTTTTACGATTAAATTTTATCATATAAGATAAAAAATATTTACCTAAACTAATTTTTAATCAATCAGCTTTCTTTTCAGCAATCTCTTCATTATTCCCTTGGGACCCTGAAGAGACGTGGAGAG
>CAYSZJ010000074.1:0-19469 GCA_964435435.1 uncultured archaeon | reverse complement strand
CTAATCTTTCCGGAACAGCTTCAATTATAAAATCAGCGTTTTCTACAGCTCTTTTCAAATCCAATTCTTTAATTAACCTTAACATAAGAATATCTGCGGTAAGACCTTCACTTAATTTTCCTAATTCTTCACATCTTTTAATACCAATTTCAATTTGTTCTGCCGCTTTATCCAATGATTCCATTTTAATATCATGTATAATAATTCTATCAAAACCAGCGAGTAAAGCTACATGCGCAATTCCATATCCCATAAATCCAGTTCCTACTATTGAGATGTTCTTTATATTACTAACATCCACCATTTCAAGTGCCCTCTTAAATTTTTTTAAATATTATGAATAATGAATTTTTAAAAAATAATTTGATTTTATTATAAATTCAATAATTTGTTATTTAATCTTTATCTCCGCATTCATCAAAAGACTCAAGATACTTTTTTTGAATGAAAATATCAAATTGTTACCAAAACATTTATATATAAAGATCAATATCTGTTTTACAGTAAAAAGATCTTTTACTATAAAAAAGATTTATGTGAAAAAAATATGGCTAAGAAAAAAGAAAAGAAAAAATCCATATTTGATAAAGTTGGACTTGTATTTAGAAGCCCTGTACGAGCAGATATTCTAAGACAGCTTTCAGAAAGTCCTCAAAGACCCACAGAAATTGCAGAAAATATTGGAATTCAAAAACAAAATGTTAATTATCATTTAAATGCACTTAAACGAGGTGGAATAGTTAAAACCCATACAGAAGAACGATCTGAAGCTGACTTACCAAAAGGAAAGGGAACTAGAATTAATGGAATAGGAGGGGATGGAAAACTTAAAGTCTCTTATGGGGTAGAGCTTACCAAAAATGGTAAAAATATTGTAAATCAATTTATAGATCCTCTCTATGAAGAGGAAAAAAATAAAAATGAAAAAAAGGAGGATGAGTAAGTTTGAAAAGTAAAAGTATCCAAATTGTAGAATCTCTATTTGAAAACCCTTTAAGTTTTCTTAAATTAGGAACTCCTCAAGTTTATGAAAACATGACTGTTATACCCATCATCATTCAAGATGACAAATGTATTGATTTTATTACTATTAAAGAGGCTGAAGAATTAGAATTAATTGAAATCATTGAAAGTGATACAGTTAGCCAATTAGAAGTCATAAATAAAAGCGATAAACAAATATTAATTCCATTTGGAATAACTGTTCATGGTGGAAAACAAGATAGAACAATCTGGGAGCCCATTTTATTGTCTACAGGAGGAAAACAAAATATTCTTAAGCAAAATCCTAAAAAAGTTGTTCAAAAGTATATTATCCCTGCTAAATGCGTAGAGCAATCAAGGTGGAATTATACAGGGGGGCGCGGCTTTAAATCTTCAAGTATGAGGCTTCATCCTAATGTTGCTTATGAAGCAATTTCAGCAGGTGGACAGGGTGGTGTATGGCAAGAAATTCAGTCTCATAGAGCTGAAATGAGCTATGACCTTGCTGTTGCACCAACACAAAGTTATCTTGAAATGACAAAAGTATCTGGAAAGCAAACAGAAAGTATCATCAAAAATTTCAAGAATATAAAGAATCAATGCGGAGTTGCTGTATTTATCAATGGTGAATTTATTGGGATTGAGTTTTATGCAAACCCAGAGGCCTGGAAGTATATGAGTAATGATATCCTTAAAGCATTCTCGATTGAAGCATTAAGATTCAAAGATAAACCTCGTAAGAATGGAAATGTAGATTATCACGATGAACTAATCAAAATATTGCATGGCTTGAATTTTGATTTCTCT
This sequence comes from uncultured archaeon, assembly GCA_964435435.1. Classification (GTDB taxonomy): domain Archaea; phylum Asgardarchaeota; class Lokiarchaeia; order Sigyniarchaeales; family SOKP01; genus Loki-b32. The sequence continues at coordinate 17,678 of CAYSZJ010000074.1, read as the reverse complement.
ACAAGAGAAGGCGTCGAACTTGGAAATGTAGTAGAATTCAATTCTAATGATAACAAATGGCGAGGGATTACATTAGTCCATTCTGAAACTATGATTCAATTCTATTTGGTTTCAAAACGAGGAGGCTATCAGGCTCAACCGCGTCAAAATCTACAATTTCAAACGGTTGTTAGTCAAAGATATCAAATCTAAATTAAGAATATTATTTAAAATACTTTTTTTTTAATAAACAGGAATTATGCCTGAGTAGTTTAAATGGTTATAATTTATTAAAAAAATATTAGCTTTTATATTTTCCATAGGTTTTGCAGGTATCTATCATAGCTTTAATATTTTCAAGTTTAGCATCATCAGGTATCTCAGAATCAACGAAAAGACCTCCTCCTCCTGCACATTTATCAATAATTTCCTTAGTTCGCTTTTCTACCATAGCAGGAGTTCCTAAAGTAAATAATGAAGGTTTAAGATTCCCTTGAATGCACATATGATCTCCTAATACTTCTTTAGCCTTGAAAATATCTGTTCGTTCATCCATATGCATATAAATTTTTCCTTTGGGTAGTTCTCTCAAATAGTGCAAACGATCCGTCCAATTCGTATCCATATGAAGTTGTACAATGAAACCATCGTTAACATATTTCGAAACCATTTTCTTGAAGTATGGCCAAAAAAGTTCTTCGAAATGCTTGATTGAAATGAAATCTGCACTTGCTCTTGCGGCTCCAACTAATATAGTTTTTCCTTGACTCTTAGAAACTCCATACTCTCCCATTAAAATTAAATTGTCAATCAGAAAATCACTTACTTCTTTTATCTTATCAGGATATCGATAAATATCTTTCATAAAGTTAGTTGATCCTCGAAAAACTGACAGCAAATCAAACGGGGGGATTGCTGCTCCATCATTAAAAGTTGGTACCTTGAAATGTGTCCACCATCTTACGGTATTTTCAGCTACTTTAGCCCCGATTTTTCCTAGTTTCTGCATATCTTTCATTCCAGCTCTTCTAAAGTTAGCAAGCCATAATAATCCTTTTTCAATAATTTTATCATAATCTTTTTCAGTGATAAAAGGATCAAAAAGACTTTGCTCGACAAGCTGAGGGGAAGCATTGACATCTAACATACGACCAGGTAATCTCCAATCTAGATAATAAACAGAAAAGAAGTCTGGAAACGGATTCACATATTGCATATACATTCCCCCTCCTGCCATTGCGATATCATAACCTCCTAATTTATGATAAATCCATTCATTTGCTTTTTGTGATTTATCAGGGTCTTCAATCATTTCTTGAGCAGTTACATCATAGTATCGCATTGGAAGAAAGTCTATTAATGGCCAAACTGGTACTCGATCTGCCTCTTTAAGTTCTATGGCTGACAAGACTCTCTCAACTGAGGTCATAGCTTCTTCTTTTATAGGTTCCACTTTCTCACTCACCTCCTTTTATCCACTTATTCACAATTTTAAGACCTTCAAATGCATTATCAGTAAAAGCATCAGCTCCTGCTTCTTTCATCCACAATTCATCAGTGGGTAAGCCACCAATGATAATTTTTACTTTATCTCTTAATCCTTCTTTGATCAAGGCTTCTGTTGTGTTTTTCATTGATTCAAGAGCAATTGTGAGTAAACCTGAATACCCTACAACTTGAGCATTTGTTTCTTTTACTTTTTTAATAAATTTTTCAGTGTCAATATCCACACCTAGATCATAAACTTCATAGCCTGCAGCTTTTAATAGAGTAACAAAAATATTCTTACCAATGTCATGGACATCTCCCTTAACTGTCCCCACGACAATTACACCGGCACTTTTTTCAAAAGAGGCTTTATCCTTTAGATATGGCTCAAGAATTAAAGCAGATTGTTGAAATATTTCTCCTGCCATTACTAATTCCGTCAAAAAATATTCTTTTTTATTAAATTTATCTCCAATTATTTCAACACCCTTCCTTAGGATTTCAATTATTTCCTTTGCATCAGTTCCTTTTTCTACTAGATCTCTAACCAATTCGTAGGTTTTTGATTCTTCCAACTCTACCATTGCTTGAATTAATTCTTCACTCATTTCTTCTTCTTACCTCTAAATTTTTTTTTCATATAAGCAAATATCAAGCGCTTCATTGAAAATTCTTTACCATCCTTACCCCAAAGAACCTTACCGATTGCTTTATAAATCTCCTCTTGAGGGGCATATTTCGGCTTTTTTTCAAATTCTTCCATTTTAATCAATCTCTTGTTGTTTCTTGCATTTTATTCAATTTCTTTTATTTCTTTAACAAATCATTTTTTTTGTTGAATTTAAATTCGATTTAAGAATTAATAAAACTTTATTTTATACTATTTTAAATAATTCTGATTTACTACAACATGGAGAAGCGGGAAAATTAAGAAAAAAGATGATAAAGACCATTTTTTCGAAGATCTAAATGCTGGAAACTGGTTTGATATGAAATAATCAGAAAGAAGAAAATTTCTTTTATTTTAATTATTTATAAATTATAGATGGATAGATTTATCACTCTATTAACAAGGGGATTTTTGTGACGTTAGAAAAGGTAAAAGATCCTTACGAAATAATTTTAAAAAATATGCGTGAATACCCTAGTGATATCCCGATGGTTGAGGGAAAAGTTTCAGAAGCATTTAGAGAATTTATTAAATTACTATTCACTCCGGAAGAAGCTGAAATTGTTCAATATTTAACCGTTAGACCTCAATCTGTAAGTGCAATTATAAAGAAAATTGGAAAAAATAGGGAAGAAACAAAAAGGATATTAGAAGAAATGACAAAGAATGGAATTATTCAAGATATTGGAGGGTATTCTTACTTTTTAGCGATGGCACATCTTCTAAACATGGGATTCAAATATTCAAAAACACTTGAGAGGCTTGGGAAAAGAGGAGCAGAATTATATCAGCAATTTTTCATTGAAGAAAAATTTTACAAACGCTATGAATCTTCTGATGCCGGGACTTCGCTAACAAGAATTGTTCCCATTAATTTATCGATTAACCATGAATCAGTAATTTCGAATGCTGAAGAAATCCATAATATAATAGATAATTGTATGGGTCCAATTGTAATTACTGATTGTCCTTGCCGAAATAGAACTGAAACATTAGGTATAAGAGAATGTAAAGATAAATTTCCCATTGGAGGAACTTGTTTTCAAGTAGGTTTATTCGGAAAATATTTTTTGAGGAGAGGGGAAGGAAAGGAATTATCACGTGAAGAAGCACATAAACTTGTAGACAAGCTAGCAGAAATGGGATTGGTGTTTACAACTGAAAATATTATAAGTCAAATGCATCAAGTTATTTGCAGTTGCTGTGCCTGTTGTTGTGCGATGTTAAGAGGAATGACTCGGTTTGAAGATAAAAATGAACAATGTACCGCGAAATCAAATTACATATCCAAGGTTAATCAAGATTTATGTAAAGGATGTGGACTATGTGTACAAAGGTGTCCTTTCCAAGCAGTTACGATTAAAAATGAAAAATCTTTTGTTGATCCTCAAAAATGTTATGGTTGTGGAGTATGTGCTGTAACTTGTCCTACAGGAGCCATAAAACTTCATCGAGTGGAGCGGTCGTATATTTATAATGATGCAGCTGAATTAATGAAAAAAATTTATCAAGAAAATCGAGTCAAGTAAATAAAAAGAACATAATTAATTATACGCACATCTCTTGGGTACACGGGGTCTCAAGGCTACTATTTCTCTTAAAAGTTTCTCAATAAGTGTATTTCTTAATTCCTTTTCTTTGCTCCATAAATTGTCTATTTCAGCAGAATCATTTTCATAATCAAACAAATCCCCCATATTTTCATATCCATCATATAATGTTAAACGATGGTTCTCTGTCACTAGTGTTCTAAGCCTAAAAATCTTATCTTTAGAAATTTCTTCATCATGTTCTATCAAAATTTGTTGCCTTACTTTGTCTTTAGGGTCTTTTAATATTGGTGTAATATCATAACCTTGCATGATTTCATGGCGTAGCTCTTTTTTAATATCTAACAAAGATAAAAGTGTTTTTGGTAAATCGATTGTACACACTAATGAATCAGAAACAGTAGACTTTGTTAAACCAGGGATTCTCCATATTAACGGCATATTTATAACACTGCGATAATGAGCAGGTCCTTTTAAAATAAGCCCGTGATCTCCACAATAATCTCCATGGTCGCTTGTAAAAATTACCATAGTATTATTTTTCAAACCTGTTTTCTCTAAAGTCTTGAGAATTCTTCCTATATTATCATCAATCATAGAAATAGATCCATAGGTAAGCGCGGTAAAGATTCTTGCGGTCTCCTCATCAACTTTTTGAGGGAGGAGATGGATAAATCTTTTGTCTCTTAATTGTTCTCCTATGAAAGGATGTTCAAGTAGATTTTCTCCATCACTGAAGTTTGAAGGAAGCTTTATATAATCTGGCCTATAATTATCTTTATACTTCCCTGGCGGACAAACAGGATGATGTGGATCAGGAAAGGAACAATGTAAGAAGAAATTATCCTCTTCATATTTCCGCTCTGAAAATCTCTCGAGAAATTCAATTGATTTATCAGCAATATAAGCTGTAGGATATAATTCTTCAGGAATAACAGTTTCATAATATAATTTAAAAATATTTCCTATATTCTTTCTTAAAAATTCAACTTCACTAAATTGAATTTTCTCTAACCATTCAAAATAATGACCAGCTATCACATCACCATGGCCTGCTGTCATTAACACTTCCTCAAAGCCATAATAAGGGATTGGAAAGGAAGTAGAATTTAATTTTCCGCCCATCTATTTAGGAATCGCTTCAAATGAAGAAACTGTTCTATCTTGTGAATTCGCATAAAAATTAAAGTGTAATTTTCCAATAGAACAAGTATGATATCCTAGCTCTTGAAATACCTTAGAGATAATTGGAACTTCAGGATTTAAATTAATTCCATTTGAACGCGTTCCATGAACACTTGGATAAGAACCCGAGAAAAAACTTGCCCTATTTGGCATGCATATAGGTGTAGCGCAGAAATAATTTTAGAATCTTACACCGTTGTTAGCAATACTATCAATATTTGGTGTTTTTAAAATAGAATTGCCCATACAGCTTAAATGGTCAGCACGTTGTTGATCAGTTGTTATAAATAAAATATTCATCTTTTCACTCAAAATATCCACACCTTGGTCTTTTTAACTATTCCTTTAATAGTTCTCATTCTACTCATTTCTTCTTAGAAAATATATAATGAGACTATTAGTCTTAAAACTATATATAGTTTTAAGTTCATTAAAATAAAAATTAGTAATTTTTAAAGCTTAATGCTTTCACTATTTTTTACGCTGTAAAGCATTTAGCTCTTTTTCAAATGCTTTAATTTCTTTATTAATAGCTTTCTTCTTAGTAGTCTTTTCATTATCAATTGCTTTACATTCTTTGGTTGTAAAGGCTTTCTTTTCTTTTTTCAAAGTAGCTATCTTTTTCCTTAAGTCTCTTCCCATAGCAATTAACTCTTGCTTCTTAGTATCTAATTCCTCGATTCTTTTAACAATTTCATTAAACTTGTTTATTACAACTTCTAATTGTGATTCGTATTCATCAATTTGACTATCATATTCTTCACTAATTCTGTTTTTGATATAATCCTCTTTCTTCTTCGCTATTTCTTCTACTTTCATTATTTCCTGTGCTATTTTATTTATGTGATCCCTTATTTCTTCTTCTGACATTTTAATACTCTTATATTCAACCAATTATAGTATCGTTATGTATATAAATTTTTAATCTTTTTCTTTTTCCATTAATCCTTGTTTTATCTTATGAATTAAATAGAAATCATATTATAATAAATTTATCTAGGAGAATACTATGGTAGAGACAACTGGTAAATGATCTGAACCAAATTCTGCTGGAGAATTAATTCCTGGAAGCATATCTGTAATTACATGGCTATCTGTAATTTCTTGATACCCCGCAGCGAAAATGTAATCAATTGTGTCTCGAGGATCAGCATCAAATTCCGCAGCAGTATCATTAAAGTAATTAAGCACGTTTCCTATTTCTAATGTATCGCTTCGTAGATTAAAATCACCCATTAAAACTTGTTTGGACGATGTAGTAATTTCTGTTATTTTTTCGAGAAGAAAATCGACTTGAGCGGCTTTATTTTCAGTTCTAATACCTATATGGGTACAAAATACATCTATTTTGAGAGTAGAACTAATTTTAACAACACAATGTACAAAAACCCTTTCCATAAGAAGACTTGGTATTTCATATCCATTTCTTAATATAATTGGATATTTACTTAAGATAGCATTTCCCATTTCATGGTGATTATTAATCGGATTGTAAAAGTAATAATCCATCTTTAACCTTTTTGCCAACCAAAAGGCCATATCTATACCTTGAGATGTAATACGTCCTGCTCTAACTTCTTGTAATCCAATTATATCAGGATCATCAATCAAGATATTTTGTGCAATTCGTTCTAAATTAAGTAAATCATCCTCTCCCTGACCAAAATGAATATTGTATGTCATAAAGGTTAATTCATTTTTCGATGTCGCCTTTCTAGGAAATTCTCCTATACCAAATGTTATTATTGAAAGGAGTAATGGAGAGATTATGAGAACTAATAAAACATATTTAAACTTTTTATCCATATTTTCCTTACCTCTTTTGATTTATTTGTGTTGATATGAATATTGAAATTACTAAAAGAATACTTGCTAAAAGTACTATAAGTGGCCCATATCCTTTAAATGCCGAAATCACAAATGCCCAATCAGTAGTGAAAATGTGAAGAACTGTAAACAAAATGTAAAAAACTAGCCCTATAGTAAAAGAATTAGATATTGTCTTAACTTTTTCCCATTTAAACTTAATTGTAGCCATCTGAGCAAAAAGTAAAAGAAAGTCTAAATACATGATAACCAAGGAAATTGTTACCATAACCGCTGCTAAATAAGTAATAATCCTACCCATAAATAAGAAAAAGCAAAGAAACACAATCAACAACACATTTAGAATTGCTAGAACTTGAATATTAAAGATGAATTTCTTTTTAACACACAAGATAATTAAAATCGTTGCTATCAAAGCAATGATACTTAATATATTATTAATATAATAACTGGTTCCAGTATATACAGAAATTATATTCGGATATAAAAAGATATTAAATAATAGAAACCAAATTACGCCAATTCCTACGAAAATCAAAGAAAAAGCAGTGCTTTTTGGATCATTTTCTTCATTTTCTTCTAAATTTGAAGGATTTGCAAATCTCGGAAAATATAATCTCGCAAAATAAATACAGCATACAGTTAAGGGAATTTGAATAAATAACCAGATGTATTGAGTAAAATACCAAAATTCAGCTACTAATCCTGGAGGTAACAATGAGATATCCTGTGAAAAACCAATCGTTCTTATAAGATAATCAAGAAGAAAGGCACACAATATGGAAAATACCACAAAGATCATCTTATTATGTGAGCTGACTTCAACAGTTTCATCTTTAATCCATAATGTAAGAAATGTACTTATAAATATTCCATAAAAAGCAATAAGTATCCCAGAAAAGATTGTTTGCCAAATATTAGGTAAATGAAAAGCAATGATAAGCCTGCTAATAGCGATTGTATAAATAGAAAACATTAGTAGCCGCTTTATACCAACTTTTTTGCATATTGTTTTCGTTAAACCCGGTAATGCAAAAAAGATTAGAGTTATCAGAACGAGTAAATTTTCTATGATATCTTCATAAAATACGACGTGAAACATGGCAACATACACCGCTGGTATGTATGACCTTAATGCTTGAATGAAAAATAAACTCAATATTACAAGAGTGAAGAAAAGTACATAAAACGGCTTGGTCTTAAGATTATTTTCAATTTCAGTGAAAGAAAATTCTGAATTATGATCTTTTAACATTTTTTCTCAAGTTTACTAATTCATTATTTCGCTTTATAAATTGTAATAAATTTTAATTTTCTACCTTTATAAGGTTTAATAATTTTTCAAATATCATTTTTCCTTAGATCTGATCAGATCTGATTTTTATTAAAAACACCATTATAGATTTTGCCATTGAAATTAGTGATTGGTATAATTTATATGATTATGATTTTGAAAAAGAAGAACTTAAGAAATTACTCCCTCCTACATGTTAATAATACTTTTCTTAATTATTTTTAATTTTTAACAAAACTTTACAGTTATCACTTATTTTTTAAAATAGTATGAATTTAGACAACGCGTGGGAAACATTAGATTGGACGTTTCATGCTCGTAAATTAGTAATTGGATTAGCTGAATTTCCTAAAAATTCAAGAATTATTGTTCTGCTCAGACATTCTGAAAGAAATGTGCCAAAATCAGTTTAGGAACCACAAGAATTATTATTAACTCCGCTTGGTCATGATATAGCAATAAAATTTGGTGAGAAGCTCCCAATTGATAGATCTTTTCGACTATTCACTAGTCGTGCTACTAGATGTCGAGAAACTGCTGAAGATATTCTTGAGGGTTTTAGAAAAATCGGTGGTAAAGCAGAACCTAAGGGAGATTTAAAACTTTTATATGAATTGGGAGTAGATCGAAGATTTTTTCTAACACAGATAGAAGATGGAGATTTGGTTAAATATATCCAAAATTGGGCAAATAAAGCATTCCCTCACGACAAAGCACAACCATTATCTTCCTATTCGATACACTCTGCCAAAATCATTTGGAAATTAATTAATGACGCCCCAAAAGGATGCATAAATATTCATGTTACTCATGAAATTCCAATAATGGGGCTAAGATCTGGTTGGTTTAACCTTTTACCAGATGATAAATGGGTTAATTACTTAGGGGGTATTGCTTTCACTATACAAAATGAAGGTATCTTATTATTTGATATTGATAAATTTCTACAAGTAGAAACTCCAGGTTGGTAGAAAAGAATAAATAAAAAAAAATAAAGGGTTTTTAAAAATTCAAGTAAAAATAATTACTCTTTTTTAGTTTGAAGATATTCGTTAATTACTGTTTTTGAATAATAACCTAACGCGCCTCCTAAAGCCCCAAACGCTAAACTCATTAACAATATTAAAAAAATAAATAACCCGCCATAACCAGGACCAATTATCAATGCACCAAATTGGTCAAGGATTAAGTCGACATTATTCAAAATCACTCCAGATATCACATATAAACTCCATGCCAATAATGTTCCTATTCCACTTGCTAACGCAGCTCTTTTTATTGTAGTATTCAATACTCCAGCAATAATCCCTGGAATTATAATTAATTGCCATACCGGAATCATGCTAAAAATTGATGCAATAACGAAAGATGTAATAATACCAATAATTAAATCTTGATTTTCAGACTTCATTTGAGTTTACTCACCTGCTGGCTTTAAATAAATAATTGATTCAATAATTTTTGATGGAAACATTGTAGCGCTATATTGTATATAGGTGTAATGATGCTTACCTTGCAAGAATAGTTGTTCCAATTGGTCAGCATAATGTTTTGAATTCGTTAATCCACGTTGACCTCCAGATATTACTGTTCTCGAATTGCTGAGATTACTAAAATCAATAAGTAGCCTATGAGCAGCACCTCCTCCTGAATATCCAACACCATTTCTAATATTTGCTGGTGAAGGGTTAACTGTGTATCCTTCACCATCCCCATCATATGGACCTTTACTTAATGCCGTTAATCCTGTTATGTGCCTAAACATATATTTATGGATGTCCCCCCATCTCCACTTTGAGGGATCTTCTGTTTTATAAAAACCTTCAAGCCATTCAATAGTACTTTCCAATGCTTCTAACATTATATCATCTCGTGTCTCAATAACCGAAATTGTTGTAATATTATCAAACCAGTGTGAATTTTCTTGTTCCTTCATTAAATATTCTAAAAGATCAAATCCAGGACGGCTTATAGCTTCATAAGTAATAAATTCATCATCAAACGTGTAATCTCTGAAATAATCACGCCATTTTCGATATATTGTTGGAGCTGCTAAATCCTTGCCCATTACATAATCCCAATCCTTCAATATAGTCAAAATGCTCCCGATTTGATTAGAGGGATTTGATCCGTAATTATCTTCAATTGTATATATAATATAAGGTGTAAAGGCTTGGGCTGCACTAGAATTTACATCTGACTGAAGTACTGCCATTTTAGAAACGTCAATGCTACCATCTGCAGAATTGTTAAATACATAATTAAGTCTTCTAGCTCTATATCCGGTAGCATAATCATTCATCAAGAAATACTTTTTATAATCTGGACCAACCGCAATTTGATTTGATGATATTAAATAATTTTGAGACGGATTTAGAGTATTAGGTAACTCTTCAAATGGTACATATCCAATCCATTCTCCTTCACCATTAGAACCATTATATGGTAAGGAACCATTACCATAATATCCTAATGGAATTTTTGAATCATCTCTAATAGGGACCTTACCAGTAGGGCGTATAGCGATATTTCCCTCAACATCACCATATACCATATTCATAGGTGGTGTATCAAGAAGTCGTGAAGCATCATCAAATTCTTCTCGATTTTTAGCATGAATCATCTTGTAAATTGCATCCCATTCGAAAGTAATATTATTTGGAACCCATTTAGGTGCTATGACTATATTTGAGGCTTTTAAAGAATCTGGAACAGCATTGTCACTTAGAACATCATTTAATACAGGACCATGAACAGTATCTTTGACAGTAAACTTCACGGGAGCTTGTCCTTTCACATTAATTTCATACTCTCTTTTTGTATACTCAACAGACTCTCCATTATAAATATAACTTTCGTCTCCATCAGTATTAAAAAAATACCAATCTAATTGATCCGCTGGAAAAATCGTTTCTCCCCAACCAAGATATTCATTAAATCCTACTATTGGATAGGGAAGCCCTGGTACCGTATATCCATAAAAATTAAATTTAGTATCAGAAGAAACTAAGTGATTTTCATAAAGAAATTGGGGAAGTGGCCACCCCCAATGCTGATCATTACATAAAATAGGTTTTCCTGTATTGCTTAAAACACCGTCTATAACCCAGTTATTTGATCCTCGAGAAAACTGAGATTCTATCAAAGCCTTTTGTGACGCTATTTCTTCAACATTGCTCAAGAATTCTGAAATCACATTAATCAAACTAGAACTTACTTTAGGGGAAGCCAGACTTGGAGCTGGACTTTTAGGAAAACTGCCATAATTAGGACAAACTGGAATTTGATAAGGAGAATACAGAGGAAAAAGTTCAGAATACCAACTTTGATTAACTGAACTAAATGCTTCTAAATTTATCAACCGATAAAGATCACTATATCCCCAAGAATAGTAAAATGATAAAAACTTCAAGATCGACATCAGATCCAATAGAGTAAATTCTGTTGGCTCAAAATCTAATAAATAATATTCTAAGGGTTTTGAATTTCTATGGGTTCTTATGTAATAATTAAGACCGTCAATATATCTTTCGATAGTTGGAAATAAATCTATTTCTCCTGTAGCTGCCATTTCTAATCCTTTTTGCAGCGTTTTATTTGCCCAATATTCCATTCCAGAAGCAAGATACAGTTTATCCTCGGCTAAAGCAGATTCACCAAGAATCTCTGACAACTTGCCTCTCGCAACGCGCCTATATAAATCCATTTGAAATAATCGGTCTTGAGCATGACAATAGCCCATAGCAAAATAAATATCTTCTTCATGTTCTCCATAAATATGAGGTACGCCCCAATCATCCCTGATAATGATAACTTCATCAAGTAACCCTGGAATCATCTGAGTATCTCTTTTTGGCACCTCACCTGGAATTTTCCAAAATCCATCTCCCGGAAATAATACCTTGCCTAAAGAAGGAATGCTTAAAATTGGAATTGAGAAAATTATCATAACTATAGCTGTAATAATCATTACTGTTGCTAATTTTATCGTATTCTTTTTCTCTGGAATTCGCATTTTTAAATCTCTAAACTTTTATTTTATTTGAAAATTAAATTGAATATATAACAAATTTTATTAAAATACTATAAAAAGTTTATTAAATGACTATATAATATTTTTTTAATACCTATAGTTAGTGAAATAAAAGGAAATTTGTAATAAAGGGATATTTATGAAAGATTGGAAAGAAGATTATAATAAGAAGATTACTACAAAAGAAGAGGCATTATTTCATGTAAATTCTGGAAATAGGGTTGTATTTGGACATGCTGCAGGGGAACCAATAATTTTAGTTGATGAGCTTGTAAATCAGAAAAATAGGCTTCAAGATGTAGAAATTGTACATATGGTACCCCTACGAGAATCTAAATACTGTTTACCTGGAATGGAAAATCATTTTCGTCACAATTCTCTATTTTCTGGTGCAGGAACTCGAATAGGAATTAGTGAAGGGAGATCCGATTATACCCCTGTATTTTTTTCTGAAATTCCAAGACTCTTTAGGGATGAAATCTTACCTGTAGATGTTGCTTTAATTCAACTTTCTCCACCTAATGAAGATGGGTATCTGAGCTTTGGTATTTCTGTTGATTATACTATGCAAGCAGCTCAATCCGCTAAGATAGTTATAGCAGAAGTAAATAAACAAATGCCTAGAACATGGGGTTCTCACATTCATGACTCTGAAATCGATTATATTGTTGAGACAGACAGACCATTATTAGAAATACCACCCCCAGAGATTTCAAGTGTAGAAGAAAGTATTGGACGTAATATCGCTTCATTGATTCCAGATAAAGCGAATCTTCAATTAGGTATAGGGGCTATCCCCGATGCTGCCTTATCATTTTTACTTGAAAAGCAAGACTTAGGTATTCACACTGAAATGTTTTCTGATGGGGTTGTAGATCTTTACAATCAAGGAGTCGTTACTAATAAATATAATAATTTAAATCCCAGTAAATTTACTGCTACTTTTCTTATGGGCACCAGACGCCTATATGATTTTGTAGATGATAACCCAAATGTCGATATGCATCCAGTAGATTATACTAATAATGTTGTGATTGCTGGTAAGGTAAATAACTTAATTTCTATTAATTCTGCCATACAAGTAGATTTATTCGGTCAAGTTTGTTCAGATACACTTGGTTATCAGCAATTTTCAGGTGTAGGTGGACAGGTTGATTTTGTGCGTGCTTCAAGCTTATCACCTGGAGGAAAATCGATTATCGCATTTCCATCAACAAGTAAAAATAGCACAATTTCAAGAATTGTCCCTTTATTAAATGAAGGTGCATGCGTAACCACTTCCCGAAATGATGTTCACTATATAATTACTGAATATGGAATCGCAGACCTGCGGGGTAAAACAGTTCGTCAGCGAGCAAAAGCATTGATCTCTATTGCTCACCCTGATTTTCAAGATTATCTAAATCAAAATTATAAAAAAAATATTTAGTGATATTATTTAAAAATAATAGAAATTATATTCCAAGCTTAGTTCTATTTTTTTCAATGTGTTCCATCATAACATCGACAGCTTCTTTAGTATCTGTTTCTACATGCAAAATTCCTCCAGTAATATCTTTAAAGTTAAAACGCCCTCTTTCTTTTGAACTGCTTCTTCAATATTATTATCTAAATAAACCCCCTTTTTTACCTTTTTCTTATCACTAATTTTTTCTGTAGGCTTAAGAATGTTAAGACTTCGAGTAAACTTTAATTGAACGGATTTCTTATCAGGTATTTGTGTATCCTTAAATTTTTTAAGAAAATTTTCAAATTTAATATTATCCTCTGACATTTTCATCTCGAGGATCAAAAAAGAATCTGTGATTTTAACTTTTTGACTTTTTCTTTATACTCAGGACACGCTCTACACTCTGGATTTTTGCATAAGAAGTGATGTTTTGGTAAATAACAAGCATACTCAAATGGACAGGCCATCAATTTCCTTGCGAAATCAAAACTTGAGTCAATACCCATGATGTTATCTCTTTTGTTAGAAATTTTAAATAAAAAATTATGACTTCAGATTTTAAAATTCCAGAGGGTGACTAATTAATAATATTTTACCTTGGAACATTCTCATTTTTTCTTTTATATATGCCTATAAACATGTCATGTAACTACAGAATTTGGCAAATAAAATGAGTCTTGAAGAATTAATATGTATAGAAACGGTTCAAAGCTCAACCGCTAATATTGAGCTACAAGCAACGTATTCCATTATCAATATTCTTGATAAAGATATATTTGATAAAGATTGAATTAAAATCTTGAAACATATCGTGTTGAGATTTTTGGATATTTCTTCTTTAGAACCTGGGATATTTCCTCTGAAAAATCGTATATTAATTGAAATAGATTTTCTTCATTAACTATTATTCCCAATTTATCTCTATATTTTACAATTTTTTCCTCATCTTCTTTTTCGATTTGTGAAGGTAAATTCTCCAAATTGGAAAGAATTAAATCTAAATAAACAAAATCGCTAATAGCTTTTCTATCGTGGAATATTTCAATATTATATTTCTTACCTACATTTATAATTTCATTCTTTAAACCAATATTAATGTTAATTGGGTCTATAGATTTGTCAAAATAGATGTAAATAGTTTTATTTTGATTTTTAATACTTCTTATCTGATTTTTAATACTTCTTATAAAACTACAGTAATTTCCTGGATAAAGATATAAAATCTTTCCTTTATATGTTATGGTCATTGATTTGGGCACTTAAAAACCATTAATCTCCACAGCAACAATACAATTCATGTCAAATACGCTCTAATTTATCTTAATTTTAAATTGTTTAGGATTTTTTTTAAGCTCTAAAGTTTTAAATAAAAATTTTATTTATAAAATCTGATTATTAAGGGTTTCGTCATTTATATCTCGAAGTAAAAAATATTATTGATCATTTTAAAGATAAATATGAAAAAGATTTCTTTCTTGGCGAATTTATTAGAAAGGACTATGATATGCTACTTTATCGCAATAAGCACGAGTTAAAGTTTAAATGGGAGATCAAGTTTATTAAAGGTAAAGTTCAAGCAAAACGAGGCAGACCTCGAAAATCAGATACGTCACAAAATAAGAACGAACGATGGCGGCAAAAATTGGAGAAGTACCAATCCGATTCGTTTCAGAAAGAAGGGACTGCCAAAATTTTCGTAAATTTCGAGACCAATAAGTTATCCATGCGGGCGGGCGCTAAAAAGTGGATGATTTAACTGCTCACTCCAATATTCAAAATTTTTAAGGGAAAACATATCACCACCAACAAGATAGAAAGTATACATTCGCAAGTTAAAAGGAATGGAGCGGGGAGAAAGCAGAGAGATAAGGAATACGGGCATAAATTATTCACCTTACATGCGTTTCTCGTGGAATACGGATATATCCCATTCACAAATCTTGCGGGACGCCCTTTGTATAGTTATTTAATAAAAAATAGTAAAGAGAAAAAAATAGGGTATAGAATCCCTGAAGGCAAGCGAATTTCAGTTCAAACCGTTCTCAGCGCTTACGAGTAAAAGTTTTTATTTTCCCATGACCTAAAAGGAATTATACCCAAAAAAGTTATATTTATAGTTTCAAAAATTAATAGGCGGGAAATCTCCATTCTCTTTTTTTGCCTATTCTATACATTAAATATGCTGCAAATCCCCATGAAGAAATCAGAAGTAGAAGAAAAATTCTACCTCTTAACACTGCAGGCAAATCTCGTAAGGGTGCCCAAGGAGAAGCTATAATTACATAACCGAGAAAAATCCACACAAAACCACCCAAACCCAATCCTCCGCATCCAACCAACATTATTTTGGTAATAATCTTTTGGTGTTTTGATTTTCTACCATAATATACTATACTTATCAATAGTGGATCCAAAATTGTTAAAACGATTGCTATCGCCAAATTTATAATTCCAACAAAAAATAACCACCAAAATATAATAATTGTTCCTCCATAAGCGCCAATATTAACCCATATCCAGTTTTTTTTATAATTTATCCAAAAATTCTTAATATTTTCTTTCAAATTCCTTTTGTCTGAATTTTTTTTATTCATATAATCATCTCCTTAGAATATATCATTAACAACAACCAACAATCTGATAAGTAATATGAGTACTTCCAGTTATATGGTATATCTCTAATAACTCAACACAAAACAATCCAGCACCTGGAACCCACCATATTACAGCTACACATATTATAATTGAAATTACACCAGCAGCAATTTCACACGTAATACAATCTTCTTCAGGATTATTTCTTTTGAATAATTATTTTTAATATTTATTAAAAAACGAAATCTGAGACAAATAACTTTTTGAATTACAAATAATGGTCTTAATCAATGTTTACAAATGAAAATTTATTGAATATATATCGAACAAAATTTTTTTATTGTAGATTTTTTCCAATTTCTTTGTTTAATCATATTTAAATAAAATTCAGCGACTTAACAATAGCTAGTAATAGTCTGTTTATTTAAATATTTTTTAAATGCTAAAATTGTTTACTCCGACTTAGGAAGTTATATTTCAAAAAAAAATTCAATGGTCAATTTTTTATAATTTTAAATTTTGGGATTTAAACTCTAAATCTTGATAAAAAGATTCTTATTTTTTAAAAATATTTTCTTGCTTTATATATCAAAATACTAAATCTCATTATTAAGTTCTAAAATCCTATTACTAATTATTAAACCCTTATAAGCGAGTAACAAATGGTATTTCCTATTGATTAAATTTGATTTAGAAAACAAGTAAAAAAAAAAAAAATTATAATTTCTAAGGTTATAAAAAAGATCTCCATTTAATTTTTTTTTCTATTCTATACATTATGTATGCTGCTCCACAATATGATAATAAAAAAACCAAGATGGTAAAAAGTCTTCGCAATGTGACGTCAATCTCATGAAAAGGAGCCCAAGACGAAGCAAAAAGAATATAATTGACGGAAAAGAATATCCATACTCCTATAACAAATGCTCCCCCGAGTATCCATAATATTCTAAAAATAGTTCCGCTTTTTAATTTGCTGATATAGTAGATACTGAATAGAAGAATGGAAGCTAAGAAAGTGTATAGAACTACTTCTATTAAAGAAAAACACCCTCTGAAATACATGATCCAGCCTATTGATGTTATACCTATATAAATCCCGATTGTAACCCATAACCAATTTTCTTTAAAATTTTTCCAGAAATTCTTAATCTTTTCTTCAGTATTCCTTTCTTTCACATCAATTTCCTTTTCATTCATAATATCAGCTCCTTATAATCATATCATTAACAACAATCAATAAGTATGCATACTGCGTAACAACCGATATGTAGCAATTCCACTAACATCATCATTTCTAAGCATGCAAAGCATGATGGAGGATAAGGGGCGCACCCAATAAAACATCCGACGACAAGGGACACCTCACAAAGCACCACACACCATTCACAATCCCAATGAGGATCACCACCAAAACAACCTTCCTCACCGTCTCCGCCACCATTAGGGGGTACAGGGACATCCATTAGCACCGCATCACTTTCAAGAATTTGATAATCATACTCTACAAGTTGTTTTTTTATCAATTCAGAAAGAGATCTAATTTCTTCTCCCATATTGGTATACCCATAATAAAGTTCCATTAGGTCTAAATCCTCTGATTTTTT
>CAYSZJ010000073.1:0-19742 GCA_964435435.1 uncultured archaeon | reverse complement strand
TATTTCTAATAATGGTAATTCTAAAACAGATCCTGGTGTAGTACTAAACAAATTAGTTAATCGTTCTGCCGCATTATTACCATTAGGGGGGAAGGATGAAGAAACATCAGGTCATAAAGGGTATGGTTATGCTACTTTTGCTGAGATCTTATCTTCAGCTCTACAAGATGGGTTATACCTCAAGGATACAGCAGGAATTATAGAAAATGGTCAAAAGAGGTTAAAAGTAGGCCATTTCTTTTTAGTGATTAATATCCAAAATTTTATTCCCCTAGACAGATTTAAAGAAATAACAGGCAATATCATGCGAGAATTAAGAAGCTCTAAGAAAGCACCAGGAAAAGAAAAAATTTACACAGCAGGGGAAAAAGAATATAATGCTGAAGTAGAAAGAAGAGAGAATGGTATTCCAATAAATAAAAGTTTGCAAGAAGATATTAAAATAATGCAACAAGAACTTGGGTTAAATAAGTATAGTTTCCCTTTTTAAATATTAGAAGATAACTCCTTCCTTACGACCTTCAATTGGTTCAGAATGAAGCAAGATTGTATCCAAATTATCAATCCCTAATTTTTTTCTAATGCTGATTTCCAATTCGGTAATGTAAAAATGGGTTTGTGAGATGTTTAAGGAACCATCAAAAAATATATGACTTTCCAAAATACAATAATCTAATGTTGCCCAAAATTCTAATCCATGATATCCTTTAACGTGGGGATGCTCCCTTAGCACCTCTTCAACTTCTTCACTAATTTGTTCTATCATTTCAGGTTCTACATCGGCACATTTTATTTGATCTGGTATTAAAACCTTACTATATGGTTGTCCTTCTATATGTGTAATGATCCTTGATATAAGAGGAGCTTGCTTTTTTATCTCATCCTCAAAGTGAGAGCATACATTATGAGCTTCAGTAAGTGAAAGATTTTCATCAACTATGACTACTAAAGAAATAAAATAATCATTTTCGATTCGAAAAATATTAAGATCTTTAAAATTTATTATTTTAGGGTATTCTGATTTCATTGAAAAAATTAAATTTATTAAACCTTCTCCAATTGATTCTTCACTGGCCATAGGATTCATTTCAACAATACATTCCACTTCATATAATTGAAATTTTCTCTCGCTCATGCTTCTGATGGATTTGATAATTTCATTTGCGTGCACAATGGAAATATGATCTTCGACTGATATATAAACTTCTAAAAATAATACTTTACCACTTGTTCGTATTTTTATATCGTGTACACCAATGACATGTTCTAAAAGAAAAATCTTTTGTCTTAATTCTTCTACGATAAGTGAACTTATAGGATTCGTATCTGTAAGTTCTTGAACCCCTTGTTTTGCTAATTTAAATGCTCCAAATATTATCCAAATGGAAAGTAGAATGCTAAATATTGGATCGATAAAAATAATGTTAAAATAAGCGAAAATAAAACTCAATATTACTATAACTGCTCTCATAGAATCTTGAAATAAATTAAGACCCTGAATTTTCATTGTTAGGCTTTTTTGGCGTCTACCTTGAGATATTAAAATTCGTGAGAAGATTAGATTTACAATAAAAGAAATAGATAGTAATAATAAACCCAATTCTGGATTTATGATTTGAAAATTACCTGCTATAATTGTTTGGATAGCATTATAAATTAATACCACATAAATATTCATTAAAATGATGCCTTGAATCAGGCCCGATAAAGAATCTACCTTTGTATGCCCATACATATGTTCATAATCAGCAGGTTTTTGACTGTAGTATAATGAGTAAATTGTTATTGAGACAAATAAGATATCAATAAGAGTATCTACTGTCTCTGATAAAAAACTTAAACTTCCAGTAATCATAACCCCAAACAGTTTTATTGTAGACTGAAATAAAACTATGGTAAGGGTTAAAAATCCAAATTTGATTTTGATATCCATATCGTAAATCTTTGAAATTACTATGAAGATATTAAAAATATAATAGATGAATTCTAAAAAAATATTATGCAATTTAAAAATTGGACTACTCAAGTTATAAGTTAAACGATATTTCATTAAAAATTATAAAGGGGATATTTTAATTCTAAAAAATTTTAGAATAAATGGAATATATTAAATGACAGAAAATAAGAATAATAGGTTTTTAAACCGTACACTCAGGAAAGTTGACCCAAATATGGCAAAGATTTTCATGCCATGGATTCTGAAGCATCCAAAAAGTGTATATACGATGATGCGACTGGCTAGAGCCTATAAGAAATCCCGAAGGATAAGAGGAGTGGAATTGCTTAAAGGCTTGAAAATACCACCATTTTTAATATTAAGTATTACATCAAGTTGTAATCTTAAATGTACTGGATGCTATGCGGCTGCAACTGGAACTCTAAGTAAAAATAGCAATAAAAAATCTCTTAATTTAGAACAGTGGACAAAAATTATACAAGAAGCGAAAGAATTAGGGATTTTCGGTTTTATAATTGCAGGTGGGGAGCCCTTCTTAATGCCTAATTTATTAGATTTAAGTGAAAAATTCAAAGATCGATTATTTTTAATTTTCACTAATGGAACAATCTTAGGAAGTCAAGATATTGAAAGGCTCAAGCGATTAAGAAATACAATAATTATTGTTAGCGTTGAAGGAGATCAAAATTTAACTGACGAAAGAAGAGGTCAGGGAGTTTATGAACAAGCAATTAATACTATAAATGACTTAGATAGTATTGGAGTAATAAGCGGAATTTCAGCAACAATAAATCGTAATAATTTCAGATTTTGGATGGATCCAAAAAATATTGACGATTTAATATTTAAAGGTGTACGTCTAGCTTTCCTACTTGAATATATCCCTGTTGATAATGATATTGAATTAATGCTCACAAATGAAGAGAGCACTGAATTCAGAAAAATAGTTCTTAATTACCGTGAAACTAAACAAATCTTTCTAATTCATTCACCTGGTGATGAAAAATATATGGGAGGTTGTGTATCAGCAGGTAGAGGATTTGCCCATATTACTCCTTCTGGTGATCTAACTCCTTGTCCCGTCTCTAACATCGCAACTCATAATTTAACTAAATCAACATTAAGAGAGGGGTTAAAAAGTGAATTATTTAAGATTATTAGGGAAAATGAACATTTATTAGAAACTAATGGCTCGCCTTGTGCATTATTTTCACATCCTAAAGAAGTAAATGATTTAGTTAAACAAGTTAAAGCTTACAAGACAAGTGTGTAAAAAATTATGAATTTTTAAAAAAGAATAATTTCTTGTTTATACTAATTCTCCTTTAGCGACTATGAATGCTTTGCCCCCTACTTCAACACTAATCTGTCCTTCTTTTTCTTCCGCTTTTAATAGGAGTAAACTTGGTCTGCCTACTTCATACCCTTGTTCTACTCTAATATCGATTTTAGATTTTCCCCAATATTGATATTTTGCTAAATATGCTGCAAGACAACCATTTCCACTTCCCGTGGCAGGATCCTCTGGAACACCGTAGTAATGAGCAAAAACTCGGACACTTAAATGATTTCCTTTATTACGAATTTCTGGACAAAAGATTAAAATTGATTTTGCTTCAGTAGTTTCTACTAAATCTAAAAATTTATCTGTATTTATTTTGACTCCTTTTAAAACATCTAAAGTTTTTAATGGAACAATAATAAAAGGGACTCCTGTAGAAACTTCTTGAATAGGGAATCTGGCATCAATATCTTTTTCTTCTATATTCAATACTTCTGAAAGTACTACTGGATCGACATATTTCATAAATATAGGTGGGTTTTGCTCCATCCATATTTCTTCAGGCTTTCCAGCTTTATATTTAAACAATACAGGAATCTGACCTATTTTTAAATTTAGAAGTATCGTTTTAATATGACTTTTTATAATCTCCTGTTGAAGCACATAAGCTGTTCCAATAGTAGGGTGTCCTGCAAAAGGTAACTCGGCTTCTGGTGTAAATATGCGCACATCATAGTTTTCAACTGATGTAATAAACGTTGTCTCTGAGTAATTCATTTCTTTTGCGATTTTTTGCATTTCAGCAGTGTTAATATCATTTTCACATATGAAAACAGCAAGTTGATTCCCCTCAAATTCTCTTTCAGCGAAAACATCCACGATGAAAAATTTACAAGTTGGCATACAATTTCCCTCTCTTATGATTAAAGCTTAAAGTATAAAATTAATAGTTATGATATTAAAATAAATCTTTTTAAAAGAAATTTAGATTTTTAAAACTGAAGATATTTTTAAATTTTACTTTAATCTTACGCAATATATAGGTGAAAATATGAACCAAAGAGATACAGAACAAATTGGTAGATTGTTGTTTAAAAAAAATGTCGAGTAAACCAGATTTATCTGTTGCTGATGAGATAATAGATTCTGAATATCATCCAAATTGGATTCAGATAAATAAAATGGGCCCAGCTCAAATTAAGCATGAAATTACTCATTTTAGAAGGATTTTTCCCGATTTAAAGTATGAGATTATTGAAATTAATGGAGAAGAAGATAAAGTTTGGATTAGCTACAAAGCTAAAGGTACAATTTAGGGAAGGGATGGGGATTTGAACCAACAAATAAATATATTGAATTTGAAGGTGCAACAATTCTATACATTAATTCAAAAGGAAAGATAATTGACCAATGGGGCGCTTTTTGTTTTTATGATATATTTGCAGACTTAGGAGTTGTTCCTCAGTTTTAGATCCTTTTTAAGTATTTAGATGATTTTAAGTAATTATATCTAAACTTACTATTTTTTGGCGGGAGATGCATAGCAATAATCACAATTGTGCTTACAACGGAAAATTCCAGTGTATCCTCCTATATCTTTTGATTTAAAACACCCACAATTATCTCTCTGCCCTGTGTCTCTAATTTTGGGTATATTTTCTCCAATAATTTTTTCTATTTTATATGCATCTATACAATGCGCTTGTTCAATTCCTTCTATTTCTAATAAATCTGGTTGACAACAAGCTTTCATTTTAATGTTATAGCTATTACAGATTTCAAATAGTCTATCAACAATCTTTTTTTTTTTCTCAAAACTTAATTCAACTGGAATATATCCTCTTGCATTCATTCTATTTTTAACTTTAGGATATAGAGTTGCGAAAGAGAATATCATTTCTCGCAATCCGAGATTCGATACAGCCTCAATAATATATTCAAATTTACTTAAATTACTTTTAAATTTATTTAAACTCTGTTCTTTGAAAATAATTATTGGATCAAATCTATAGTTTACTGCCAATTGACCAAATTCTTTAATTAGCCATTCTAACTGTTTAAACCTCTCTTCCAATGAAATATTAATATTTTTTTCAAGTTCAGAGGGAGAATTTATTGTAAATTGAAAAAAATGCCCTTTGTATGATTTAAATAAAACTTTTTCTTGATTGTACATTTCAATCCATTTTTCGAAATTTTTTGACCACCAAACCCAGCATTTTACATCTTCTGGTTTTAATGATACACGATAAATTTGTTTTCGATTAAATGGATTTACTACGTCAACATACCCTAATTTGATCTTATCAATTACCCAATCTATTAAAAATGCTGGGATATCTGTTCTACGACTACAAGAAATTATATCTGATTTTGTAATATTCATACAAATTTTAACGTAAAATTAATCAAATTTATTTAGGGCATTATTTTTTTTATTAACCCTTTTTCTAAAACGTACTTTTTAAGTTTACCAAGTGATTTTTCATTTATTATAATTTCTATTGGATTATCAGGAGCATCTCTTGCTTTAATTATAATGTCGGTTTTACTAGATAATTTTTCAAGAATAATATTAATTGAATCTTCACGAAATTCAAATCCTTTAATTAGAAGTCCATCAATTCCCCAAATCAAATTCTCTTTAAAATCTATAAATAAATCTCCAATATGTTTCTTTACATAGGCAACAGCCATTGCTGCTGATCCAACGCCCCAATCAAACATTATATATTTAGGAATTCCTTTATCTCTTCCAGAATGACCATAATTTTCCCTTACGCATCCTTTATCAATTTCATTAACAGGATCTAATCCTACAAAATTACCGGGACAAATATCTTTATAATCATCAAGTAATTGAAGTGCCCAACTAGCTCTTAGGGCAGCAATTCCGCGCTCCATGTATTCTTTATTTCCTGTTTCTAAATAATATTCAATATAAGTTCTAACAAATAATCCTTGTCGCGCATCATTTAATTCAGCATCAGCATTTTGAACTCCGAATCCTCCAAACGTATCAATACTTATATATGGCATATTCCAAACTTGTTGAAACAATGACAGAATTGCTAATATGCGTTCTCCAGACTTTAAATATTCTATTTTTCCTGTAATTTTATATAAATCCCTAAACCCTTCTGCGCACCAATAAATACTTAATGTATTCATGAGATGACTTTCTGTGTAATTATCATAATCAGTTATACCAGGATATGTACAGGAGTAAAAGGTTTCAAAATCGTGCCATTTATCATGTGATATAATCTCATTTTGTAAAAATCTGGCAATTTTTTCGCATAGAGTAATAATCTCTTCATCTTTTATAATTTTATAGAATTCTGTTAAAAACATTAAAGATGCTCCTGAACTAGCAGAATGAATTAGATCTTCTATAATGATAGGATTATTCTTATTATCAAAATTAACAAAGTGAGGAATTGTACCATTTTTCATCTTAATTTTCTTGATTAATTCAACTAGTTCTTTACTTCTTGATTTAACCAGATCTTTTTTCAGACCATAATCATTTGAAATTTTAATTGCCCAATACATTGCTAAAGACGCATCAACTACATTAAAATCATCTATATAAAACCATGCTTTTATTCCATTTACAGTAAAAAACTCATTAGTGTCATTTGATTTGGGGAATATTAGACTAGGAAAGATCCCATTTGTTCGAGGTATTTCTAATATCATATTTAACATTCGATTACTTTTTTGGATTAGATTCTTATCATTCCATAATTCCCCAAAAAATCTTATTCCATAAGCTGATCTAATATTTAAGAACCATGCATTATT
The DNA here is from genome assembly GCA_964435435.1 of uncultured archaeon. Classification (GTDB taxonomy): domain Archaea; phylum Asgardarchaeota; class Lokiarchaeia; order Sigyniarchaeales; family SOKP01; genus Loki-b32. The sequence goes on along the minus strand of CAYSZJ010000073.1, from coordinate 12,696 downwards.
AAATATCATCGCAATTCGATTTTTCTTAAAATGTCTCTGGGCATACTCATTTCGATTGCTTGTTTGAATGAATTTTATAGGCAATTTCTCTTTACCATACCAAGTTTGAACCCAAAAGCCACCACAATCAACGTTATTGATATTTATATCTCCCCAATATTGATGTCTTTTAAATATTGCATCAAATCCTTCTTTAACATTGATATCATAAGGTAGGATCTGAGGTTTGAGACTCATATATAATAATTTTCTTCCATATTTTTCCCAGAAGAAATTGTTTATAAAGGTTAGAATCTCAGAATCATTCTTTTCTTTAAAAACTATTATATAATATCTAAACGTTAGATCTGTATCTGCTTTTATTTCCAAAAGTTTATTTTGTTCATGCTTAAATAAAATATGGCGAAATGGTTTGTAATTTCCAAAGCCATATGATATTTGAGCATTTGCATTATGTTTTTCTGGATTCAAATTTAAATTCATAAACGTTTGGAATGGATGGTTTTGAGTTAGCGTCTTTAAGTCTGGTATTAAAGCAAATGCTATATTTTCTTTTTTATAAATTATAACAGGAGATCTAAAAACATGATCTCCAATAACCAAATATTTTTTCGGACAAATATGAGGAACCCAGGTAAAATCTGGATTTTTTCCTAATAAAATGTCATATTTTATAATTATTTTTGAAAGAGACAAATCTCTATTTGCTGACAATTTATATCTTATATGTAATATATTCCTTTCTTCAAGACAATAATCTAAATTTAAGGAAATATCATCATCATAAGTTTGAAAATATAATTTCTTCCTTTTTTGTTTGTTGAATGATAAAGGTTTTGAAGAGATATTTCTTTGAGACCAATAAGTTAAGGTATTATATCCTTGTAAACTCCCAAGAATCGAAATCCAATTTTCTTCATCTTTAATCTCAATTTTTTCTTGAAAATAAGAATTGTGGTCTTCTAATACAATTCGTAAATCTTCTCGCTCTAAAACGTATTTAGAGAATTCTAACACCTTTATATAATTTTATTTTGCCTTACTAAATTCAGCAGTATTTCTAATTTAATTTTTTAAAGCTTGCAATATTTTAAATTATTATGATTCCTTCTATTGAATGGACCAAGGATAATAAAGTCAAGATGATTGACCAGACTCTACTTCCTCACGAACTCAAATTCCTTGAATTCGATAATTTTAGAGATGTAGCAACTTCTATTAAAGTAATGAATATTCGAGGAGCTCCGGCTATAGGGGTTGCAGCCGCGATGGGAATGGCATTAGCGACAATTGAATATAAGGATCTTCCGAAAGAAAGGTTCATAGAAAATATGGAAGAAGCGGCTAATACAATTAGAAACACAAGACCAACAGCTTTAAATCTTTTTTGGGCGGTTAACAGGATATGGAAAATAATTGAAACATATCCAGATAATCCTTCAGGACTTTCAGAGTTAGTAATTGAGGAAGCACAGATTATGGCACAAGAAGACATAAATGTCAATAAGAACATTGGTAAGAACGGGGCTACATTATTAGAAGATGGTGATACTGTTTTAACACATTGTAATGCTGGATCTCTGGCAACTGTACAATATGGCACCGCATTAGCACCAGTTAGAGCGGCAATCGAAGAAGGTAAAAAAATATCTGTGATTGTAGATGAAACTCGTCCAAGACTTCAAGGAGCTAGGTTAACAGCATATGAATGCCATTACGATAAAATACCTGTGAATGTTATATCTGACACTTCGTCAGGATTAATTATGATGTTAGGTAAAGTAAATAAAGTTATAGTAGGAACCGATAGAGTCACTTCTGATGCGGTATTTAATAAAATTGGCACTTATTTAGTCGCTCTTGCTGCAAAAGATAATAATATCCCGTTCTATGTAGCAGCACCTACATCAACATTATCTCTTCATGAAATAATAGATGATGTTACAATTGAACAAAGAGATAGCAGTGAAGTAAGCAATGTTTTAGGTAAAGTTCAGATTGTTCCAAACGGAGTCGAGTGTTTGAATTATGCTTTTGATATAACACCTTTTAGATTAGTTTCAGGAATTATAACTGAAGATGGGGTTTATACACCTGAAGAACTCTTAAAAAACTATAAAAAATCTTAAATTCCTTTTTTTAATTAAGTAAATATTTCTTCTAAAATTAGTTTTAACTGGTTATGATTCTTAGTTTCACCTAGTTGAGTCCTTATTTTAGTAGAATTATTTATATTTTTAAATAACCAAATAGAATTTCTTTTTAGTTCTCTAAATTTGAATACTTCATTTCCATATGAATATGAAATTCCATTTAAATAATCATCAAGAATCTCTTCATAAATTTGTAAATAGTTTTTTATTCGATCTCTATTATTTTTAAAAGGTGTAAACTCGCCCTGAGTAAAGTATTCATGCATTTGATTGAATATTTCAGGACTGCCCATGGATTCCCTCCCTATCATTAACGCATCCACATTAGTATAATCTATAAAATATTTTGCAATAATTGGATTTCTAATATCCCCATTGCCAACCAAAGGGACAGTTATGTTTTCTTTCAATTGTTTAACAGTTTCTAAATCCAAAGTCCCAACATTATAATTACTTTTTACAGGTCGAGCATGAATAATTAAAAAATCAATACCAGAATTATTAACTATTTTTGCCATCTTTTCAATATTTATTGGTGTATCAAATCCCGTTCGAATTTTAAGTGAGACAGGTTTAGAAGAATATTTAACAGCTATCTTTACTATTTTCTCCAATGTTTCCAAATCTTTCATTAAGTAACCCCCTTCCTTAGCCTTAATTGCTCTTTTGGAAGGACACCCGGCGTTAATATCTGATACATCAAACTTATAGCTCTCAAGATAATTCATAGATTCTTTTAAAGCATCAGGATCATTTCCTATCAACTGGATACTAATAGGGTTTTCTTCTTCAATCTTATATAATTCATATTCTATAGATTTAGGATTTTTTACAATTCGTTTATTATATAGCATAGGAACACTGACCAATCCCACTTTGTAAAACTTTCTTATAAAACGCCTATATGATGCTGTGGTTACATTTTGCATAGGCGCTAAAATATACCTATTCTCTAAATTAAGTGTTCCTAATTTCATTATTTTATTTAATGTGCTTTATTTTAAACTTATAAACTAAAATCATGAAATTTTTTATAAAATGAAATTTACTATAATTAAATAACTCTACTGTATATAACTTTTAAAATGTCTAATCTCCTTAAAGAATTCACATTTGAAAAACCTCCTAAAAATATAACATATTTTGACAAAGAACCTTTAAAATTAACTAATGAGTTTGTTTTTTTTCATAATAAAAATAAATTTAGAAAAGAACTTACTCGTCTTCAATATTTATTCAAATCTTATACGAGAACTCCTTTAAATGCTGCCGGAATAAGAGACTCTTATTTAAAACAGGAAACTTCAGAAAAATATTTGATTGTACTATTTACAACAACAAATATAGTTAAAAGAACTAATGATATTATAGAAAACTATTCTGATTTAGAATTTGATTCTGGTTGCTTTCATATAGAAGCAACATCAGATTATTTACTGCTTTTAACAAAAGATATGGATGGTTTAAGATCTGGTATTAACATGATGGAAGAAATATTAAAACAGATTTTAGAGGATTACTTTAGCCAGCAGAAATTTGATAAATATATCAAAATTCGCCCCTTTAAATTAAAAAACTGCTAAAGGGATAATAAAAAAAAATTAACCTATATATTTCCATCGAGGTTGTATCTTTAATCGGTACGCGCGTTTAGCATAATCGATGCACATGCGGTGTGTGTTGAAATATGCAGCAAGGGAAATAGCATTTTTCTGCTTAAAGATCCACTCATCATGGTTCATATAAGTAGGAATGATTTCATTTTCTAATACCTCATAAAGTGCATTCGCATCAATGTCCCAACTATTTGAGACCCCCGGATCATCTGGATTAGAATCATCAGGACCAATAACCCAACCTGCTAGTGGATTTCTTTTATATCCTTCTAACCACCATCCATCTTGGACACTGAAATTTGGAACACCATTTAAAGCAGCTTTCATTCCACTTGTGCCACTGGCTTCACGATATCTTTCAGGAGTATTAAGCCAGACATCTACTCCTGATACGAGCATATGAGAGAGATCCATATTATAATTTTCCATCATTACTACTTTTACTCCGTAATTATCATATAAATATTCACCTGCTTCATGGATATTTTTAATATAATCCTTTCCCAATTGATCTTTGGGATGAGCTTTCCCTGCAAATATGAATTGTATAGCATTTTTACAGATTTTACCTAGCCTATCAATCTCATGGAAAATTAACACTGCTCTTTTATAGGTTGCAAATCTACGGGCAAACCCAATGGTTATTAATTCCTCATCTAATAAGTTCCATGAGTGACCTTTCTGGTAACTTATCAAATTGAACTTATTTTCAATGTGTGCATCGAAGATGTCGAGATCATCAAGCTCAATTGCATTCTCAAGTAAATGAGGATTTGATCTCCAATTTGGCCATTTTCTACTAAAAATTTTACGAAAAGGTTTAGAGCACCAAAATGGCAAATGAACTCCATTAGTTATATGATCAATTTCATATTGAGGGAACATTTTCCTAGATATATCACCATGTTTTTTCGCAACCCCATTTCTATATCTCGAGAGTGCCATACCTAAGTAGGTCATATTGAATTCTCCATTGTCATCAGCCAGTTTTCTTATCTTTGAAGGCATTCTTTTTTTGAAGACTTTATCTACTAAATCTTGTTTAAAGCGATCATGCCCAGCTGAAACAGGAGTATGAGTTGTAAAAACCACTTTTTCTTTTACTTTCTCTATATCACCATTTAACATGTTATATAGTTCAACCATCGCAAAAGAACCATGTCCTTCATTGAGATGATACGTTTGAATATTATTGTATCCTAAAGATTTTAAAAGCTTAACACCACCAATCCCTAATATCATTTCTTGAACGATTCTATTCCATCTTGATGTAGAATCATATAGAGAACCTGTCATTCGCTTCATCCAATCTTCATTTCCCTCAAGATCTGTTGTTAATAAGTAAATTGGTAAAAGGTGACCAGATTGACCTATAACATTATACTGCCATGCCGAAATTTTCACATCTTTATCCTCTATCTTCATAGTAATTGGTTCTGGAACTCTTTCGAATTCGTAAAAAAAATTCCATTCAATTTCTCGTTCCTTTTGATCCCCAAACTCATTGAAAAACTGGTAAAAATAACCAGAACTGTAGCATAAACATATCCCCACTACAGGAAGTTCGAGGTCTGCTGCTGATCTTACGGTGTCTCCAGATAATACACCTAAACCTCCTGAATACGTAGGAATATTACTATCAACTCCTATCTCCATCGAGATATAAGCTACTGTCGTATCATTTTTAAAACTTTCATTGATTTCCATTTAATTTCACTATTTTATAGTATTTAATTTGAATATATCTTTACATTTTTGAATTTTATATATTACTTTTAAAATCTATAGTATAAAATCTTATCGTAATAAAAATTGAATATAGTATGAAATTTTTATTGTCTTAGTGGTAATTTATTAAATACTTTATTGGTTCAAAATAATAAATTTTTTTTTAATTTAAAGTTAAAAAAACAAAAATGTAAATGAAAAAAGAATTTATTTCATTTTAGCGATTTCTTCATTTATTCGGCGTGTATTTTCTTCAAGATCCTCGATTCCCAACCTCTTAGCCATTTCTTCCCACTGTTCTCTATTTTCTCCTAACATTCTCCCCAAAGTTATACCACCATCCACAACTAAAGGATGTCCAGTTACATAACTTGAATCATCACTTGCTAACCATAATGCAGCTTTTGCCATATCTTCTGGAAGTCCTGCACGTTTGATTGGTTGAACCTCAGCAAGCGCAATCTTTACGAATTCTGCGAACCTTTCAGCTTTATCTTGGTCAAAACCAAGACCCTTTCCAAAAATCGCGGTTGCTACTCCTCCAGGACATATACAATTTACTCTAATATTGAATTCTCCTAATTCACCTGCAACAGTTCTCGTCAAATGGATGATAGCAGCCTTAGCCGCACAATAAACGTGCCCACCCATGCCTATTCAGAGACCTGCTACACTAGCTGTGCTTATAATACTTCCTGAGCCTTGTTTTTTCATTATTGGAACTGCATGTTTCATTCCAAGAAAAACACTTCGAAATTGAATTTCCATAGATACATCAAAGGCATCTGTAGGAATTTCTTCAATTGGACCTCCCGCACAAGGGAATCCTGCGTTATTAAACATTACATTTAAGTGTCCAAATTTTTCTACGGCGGTATCAATAAGAGCTTTTATTTCAGATTCGTTTCGCACATCTGTGTGAAAATAAATAGCATTTGGACCAAGCTCTTCAGCAAGCGCTTCCCCTAATTCATCTTGGATATCCCCAATCATAACATGGGCTCCTTCCTCTACAAATAAGCGAACAGAAGCTTTTCCGATACCACTGGATCCTCCTGTAATTACAGCAACTTTCCCTTCAAGCCTACCCATTTTTCTTAACATCTCCTTTTATAAAACTTTATTTCAATTTTTTTTGAATTTTAAATATATTTTGAATTTTTAGATTTTATAAATTTCTTTTTTCTGTGGGAAGAAAATAATCTAAAATGTCAAATAAACTATAAATATATAAAAAAAGAAAAAAACAAATTAGATTTTTAAAGGTTCGCCGCTCTGTTCTAAAATTTCTACTCTAATATTCGGATCCTTTTTCTCTAAGAGTTCCTTAAACCTATTCAGATCTTTCCCCCAATTGTGCATTGGTATAGCAATCTCAGGTTTTACATCAACGATAGAATCAGTAGCTTCGTCAAAGTCCATTGTATAGGTTCCTCCGCATGGCATCATTGCTACTGTAATGTTTTTACTTGCTAATTCTTTCATTTCTGGAATTCTTTCTGTATCACCTGCATGATAAACACTTTTATCTCCAGATCTGACAATAATCCCTGCCCATTCATTTCCCTTGGGATGATTTGGTTTTTTTATATTATATGCGGGGATTAGTTCAATTGAAAGATCCTTATAATCAAAAGTTTCGCCAAATTTTAAGGGTTTCCCGTTGAATTGACTTAAATCGCTAGAGATACTCGCTGGACCTATTACCACCGTATCATCTTTAAAAATTTTCTTTATACTTCCTGCATCAAAATGATCTCCGTGGGAATGTGTTGAAACAACAATATCGGCTTTTTCTTCTCCTTTCTTAATATGGTATGGGTCTAAATAAATAACTCTTCCACTCTCAGTCTTTATCTTGAAAGCGGCATGACCAAGCCATGTAATTTCCATTGCCATTTTTTTATTTCACCATCTAAAATTATTTCTATAAAAGATTTTTATTGTATCATTATGATTTAATATAAGACCTAATATAACTTTATCACTTTCATAATACTTTTGATGCATCTTAAATAGAGATTTTATTAGCTTTTATATGGTTTGATTATTGAAGTATCTCAATATTATTTCTAGTCTCTCTATTATTGATTTTAAAATAATATAAAAAAAGGATAAAATTTTATTTAAGAGTTAACCTGGTGGGTAATTTATTTTTTTCTAAATGAAAATCTTTTAAGTTTCTCCCGCGAAAATCATTAATGTTGAGATTTAAGACATGCTGTCACATAGGTGAGAGGAAATTTGGGCTTTATAAACTAGAAGAACACAATATTGAACAGCTGAAGATTAAAACAAGAAGATTAACGAGAAATCAGATCTTAAGAATTAAATTTAATCCTCTTCCTCAAATTTCCATTCGGGGCTTTCAAGCTGAATTTTCTTAGAAATCCCAAACGTGTCATCTTTTGAAATGGCAACTTCTTTTGTTCGTTTTAAGAATAATTTATTTCGAAAATCAGGGATTTCGTTTATTAAAGGAGGTTTCTGAAGAGGAGGGGTAAATCTATTTAATGTGTTAGGAATAAGTTCTTTTGAGATTTCCTCATTTAATTTCGCGGTTTTTTTGAAGAATGGATTTTCAATATGCGAAAAAGGAGGTTTTTTAATGCTGAGTAAATCTTTTGGAGCAGTAGATTTTAATATTCGACAGGTGGGGCAATTAATTTCATCTAAATCGTGAATACACGTCATTTTTTCGATATAAGTTATTTTTTCAAATTCTAAGTATTTCGAATTATTTGTATCATTTAATTCTTTTTATTATAATTTTTTACATACTTTAAAAAAACAGACTTCTCTAGAGAATTTAATATAGATATAATTAAATATGATTATGATGCTAAAAGGCGTTTTTTTTGATCTTTACGGAACATTATTAATACCTAAAAACAGTAAGAAAGCATGGAAAAACTGGTTTACCACATTTTATAAACTTATGAGAATCTATGGATTAAAATCATCAAAAAGAGATTTTTCAAATGAATGTAACGGCTTTTTTTCGAGAGCAGAATCCAGAGAAAATGATGAGGGATTAACTATTTACGAGAATAAGATAAAAGATTTTGCAATTGATTTAAATTTAAAATTAGAAGAATTTGAGATTAAAAAAATTGCTAATGATTCTGTGAATGCTTGGCATAAATATATAAAAATTGATCCAGAAACGCTCCCATTATTAGAAATGTTAAAAACTAAGAAAACCATAGCCTTAATTACTAATTTCGATCATCCTCCGTATATTTATTCAGTTTTATCTAAATATAAGCTTACTAAATATTTCGAATTTATTGCTATTTCAGGAGAAATTGGATTTAAAAAACCTGATCCACAGATTTTCCATGTTACTCTTAAAAAGATTGGATTAGAGCCTAATGAGGTAGTGTTTATAGGGGATAGTAAAGAAGATATTGAAGGCGCTAACAATGCTAATATTAAACCAATTTTAATTCAACATCAAAGCTCCAAAAAAATGTTATCTGGTAATGATTATTTTTCAAAGAAAATAGCTAAAAGACGCAATACGCAAAATATGGGGATGAAACCGTGGAAGATCATTTCAAATTTAAGGGATTTATATAAATTACTTAATTTATAAATAATTTTGTAAAAACTACAGACCTAAATATCTAGAAAACAACTGAAAAACTGAATTTTTGTAAAATTTTTAAATCTAAAGCAATTTATTTTAATATTTAAAATTATTAATAAAAATTTGAATTCTCTTTAAAAAACAACTTAAAAACTGAAAATGTGAAAAAAAATGGCTGAATGGCAAGTAAATGAAGATAAAGCTTGGTTTCATAAATGGTGGCCAGAAAAAACTCCAAAAAATTATGATTTTGAAAAAATTTCTTTGGGAGACTATTTTGAGAGACAACGAAAGAAATATACTAATGATCCTATGATGTGGTTTTTAGAATCATGGATGACATATGATGAAGCTGGAAAAGCTATGGATTCATTAGCGACAGCACTTCATAAATTAGGAATTAAAAAAGGAGATGTAGTTGCATTTTTAATGCCAAACTGTTTTCAGTATGTAATTAGTTTCTATGCCTCTGTAAAATTAGGAGCAATTGCAACTGGTATAAATCCAACGTACAAACCTTTAGAAGTGTTACACCACTTAAAATTGACTAATGCAAAAGTGTTGATTACTTTAGATGCTTTATACGGAGAATTAGCTCGACCCATTATTAACAAAACAAATGTTGAAATGGTTATTTATACTAATATTGCTGATCTAGCATCCGGATTGCCAAGTTGGAAAAAAGGGCTAGGAAAGATGGTTGGAAAAATTCCAAAAGGAAAAGTTGATTTTCCAGGAGCAATAAAATTCTTAGACCTATTGGATACTGAACCTGATCTTCCAAAAGTAGACTTTGATCCTACTGAACATACAGCAACATATTTAATGACAGGTGGTACCACCGGAGTTCCTAAAGCAACAGTTTTAACCCATTTCAATTTGGTAACAAATGCAATTCAATGTGTTTTATGGGTAGGCGGAGAAGATCCCGGAGTTGGAGATATTGGAGCAATTCCTTTGTTTCACTCTTTTGCAATGACCACTGTTATGAATGTTGCAATAGCTCTGGGAGGATGGATGATGCTCTTTCCGAGACCGCCTCCAACAGAGGAGTTTTTAAAAGAAATTACTCATATTCCTGCTCCAAAAGGCCTTTTTTATGCTGGTGCTGAAATTTTATTTAAGAGAATAGCAGATTTTCCACATCTGGAAAGATTTTCAGGACTAATGGGGCGATTAAGACTCTGTATTTCAGGTGCTGGACCTTTACATGCCCCAGTACAGCAATCATTTCAAGAAAATACAGGAGGACGAATAGTAGAGGGATATGGTCTTTCAGAAGCAAGTCCCGTTGTAAGTGGGGGGAATTTATTTGGTGAAAGTCCTGTTGGAGTAATTGGGATGCCATTTCCGGGTACTGACTGGGCAATTTTTGATGCAGATGACTTTGAGAAGGGACCAATAGCTGATGGGCTGTCAGGTGCTAAATATGGAGAAGAATATACAGGGGAATTATGCGTTTGTGGTCCTCAAGTCATGCTAGGATATTTAAATCAACCAGAAGAAACAGCAGAAACACTTAAGACATGGGATGGTAGAACATGGCTTTTAACCGGTGATATTGGTTTTATGAATGAAGATGGAACCGTAGCTCTTAGAGACAGAAAGAAACAGTTAATTAAAGTAGCGGGGCATTCAGTATTTCCTGCCGAAGTTGAAACTATGCTTATGAGCAATGAGGCAGTATCTGAGGCCGCAGTAGCAGGTTTACCGGATCCCGCCGGAAAAGTCGGAGAAATAACGAAAGCATGGGTTGCTCTAAAACCAGAATATAAGGAAAAAATTACTGAAGAAGAATTGATTGCATGGATAGAAAAGAATATGACAAAGTGGAAATGTCCGGCTATTATCGAATTCGTGGAGGAGATTCCCACCAACGCCATGGGGAAGGTTCAAAGGCGTGTATTACAAGAAGCTGACCCACTATACCAAAAGAAATAATATAATTCTTTATTTTTTTCTTTTTAACTCTAATAACTCAGGGTACTGCCCTTCAATAGAGATAATATGATCAACTATACGTTTCCAAGTAGATTCGGTATATGCCCCATCTCTCAAGTCGTTAGCTGGTAATATATCCGTTCCTTCCTCCTCGATACGTGGAGAAATTGTTCCAAACATATAACCTAATGGCTCATTATTGGACGGAGTCATTATAGTAATAAAATATCGACAATCATAAGTATAGAAGACAACTGAACATCTTTCACCCTCATCATTTATGTGGATGTTTAAAATATCTAAATAATCGAAAACTTTTTTGTTAGGCTCCATCAATAGATGAGGAAAATTAATAAACGCTTCAAACCACTTATAAAACTTAGAAAAAATATCAACAAAAGTTGTTTTCTTATCTAATAATTCTTCATTCATCATAATTCAGTTATATATTGTTATGATTACTCCCTTAAAAAAATAAATAGATAAATTAATTAATGAATTTTATTTAAAATAAGACCTGAAAAATATGGGAAAATGAGAGGGGTAAGAATAAAACAATTTTGCCTCATTGTAACTTCTACCACTAAATATTCTTCTAACAATTTGATTTATCTCTTGAGAAGATAACTTATCGACATCTTTATAACCAATCTTTTTTAATAAGTCTTCTTCATCTAAACTATTTACTATTAATCGTGCTGCACGAAGAACCTCAAAAGCAAAAACTGTATCTCTATAAGCATCAGCCTCTACCTTTAAGCCTGAGAATCCATCTTTGTAATCATTAAGGAAAGCGTAAATACGAGAGTTATGGGATAATTGAAGGTGTACTGTAATCTGTTGAGCAGATGTGTACCCTTTATTATATAAAGATATGAGTAAATCATATAGATACTCCTTACAGTGATTTCTTAGATAATTAAAGATGTCATTAGAATCTAGACCCTCAAAATTTATAGCCAATTCTGCAGGAGTTACATATCCATGATATATTATCAAAGATTTTATACGTCGAACAATTAAATCATCTTGCCACATTTTAAACTCAATATTATCCCCAAAAATCTCACTAAACCAGGTTCTCAACCTTTTACTGATAGTAGATCTCTGTGAATGGATATTACGCCCAGCACCGGCACGAGCTCCTAAGAGATATCCAATCTCCCACTGTTCATAACCTTGTTCAGCCAAGTAAGTCATCTTACTCTTAATTTTTAAATATCGAATATCCATATAGGTTCGAACATTATATTTTTTATACACTTGTTGGATGTTTTTAGTGATTAACACTTTCCCGTAAGGCAGTTGAGACACTACCCATTTCCATGGCCCTTCACTCATATGTATAGCCAAGGGAGTGCTAGGATCTTCTACTTTCTCGATTTTTTATCATGGCAATTGGGTTTCTAATGTGGTTGATTTTTGTAACGCTTTCACGAACCTAAGTGTAAGGTCTCTGGTGTAATCTGTAATATAAGTTCCATCACGAGAAAAGCAAAAGATTTTAAGTTCATGCCCTCGATCTTCCACTACTAGATATTCAATAGGACCTTTCTGTTTTATGAGCAGATTTGGAAGAATACCACGCTTAAGAACAGTTTGACTTTTTATAATTTTTTCCCATATACAAGTAAATGTCTAAACATTCCTTTAACAGAGGGTTCAT
>CAYSZJ010000072.1:0-19809 GCA_964435435.1 uncultured archaeon | reverse complement strand
TTGGATTTCTATCTAAAAATGCCTTGAAATCTTGCATATAAGGTAAATAATTATTAACATACCAAGTATTGTAAAATTCATTAAGAAAATTATTTTCTGCGAAAAATTGTGGATCCTCTACATCTGGATTTAGTTTAACGAACTCCCATCTCTTAATCCACTTAGCTTTTGTTTCGTCATCTAAATCTTCCCATAATTTAATTTCTCGACCATTCAATTCAACAGTCTTAGATCTAAATTCTTCTTCAATAAAGGCTTTGTAGTTTTTTCCATACTCATAAGGGATCTGAAGTAATTGATAAAGATGAACTAATCTCGCCATCGCTATCATAGTTCTTTCATCTCTAAACCTGCTCTTATCTATTTTTTTATGACTGCTTTTAGTTAGTGGGCCAAGTGCAAAAGTGAAATCAGCACCTAAGAAATCTATTAATTCATCATATTGATGTGCATTATTCTCATCCGTTAAATACTGAAATATAAGGTAGTATTCTTTCCCGACCTGCATATGAGCTCTCTCCACATCTATTACATAATTCACTAACCCCAGCTTTGCATCTTCTATGAAATTAAGATCAATAACATCTAAACCTAACGTAAGTTTAAGGAGATCAGCGGTCTGGGGAATATATAGATGAGATTTAAAGTATCGATGATAATCGCCAATAGAAGACTTCCAAAAATCAGCAAGTTTATCTATCGCTTGCTTACACTCTTTATTCGCATGGTAATAATAATCACTACGCAATAAATGCATAATACGTCTAATCTGAGGACTCTTTAACTTATGAGTCTTATAATCTCCTAGAAATTGTGAGGATAGCAATTTCCTATTTCCTGTCTTTGAAGCCTTTATACTCAAGTCTGTCAATGAAAATAAAATATTAGGATCTCCCACTTTCTTACGTGAAGCAATGGTTAAAGCAAAAAGTGTAGTACTTATAACATCGAATTGACTTTCGAATTTTTTAGATGAAATTAAACCTCTTCTAACCATGTGAGAAAAGATTAAGCTCTTACTTTCCTCCCTAATATTTGATAAGTACTCAGGTCTGATTAAGTCTATTCTTCCCGCGTCTAAACAGTAAATTAAATTTAGTAAATTGAAATACTTTGAAGGTTCTTCATATAAACCCTTTCCCTCCTGCTTAATCTTATTGACATAATTCTTTTTACGTGATAAAGCACGAGATAATTTTGGTTCACTAAAAACATCACTGCAATATTTAGAAAAAATATATCTTAACTCCATAGTGAATGCTCCTAATTCCCGATATTTTCTTACGGAATAAATTTCCATAGCATTCTTGACAAAAGTATATATACCTGGTAAGGTTTGATAATCCAAAACTCCTAGCAAGGCTTTTTTTAACTTTAAAAAAGTTTGCGACTTAATTTGATAGGTTACTTTTTGTGTCTTACTCAACTCGAAAATTGGCAACCATTTTAACCTAATTGTGCTTTCCGAAACTCCAAAGATTTTACCAATATTCTCAAATTCAACTATCTGACTAGTTCTATCAATATAATCTCCCTGAAATGTAAGCTCCAAAGGATTACCTAAAAGCTTTTGAGAGGAAACTATTTCTCTCTCAAATTTATAAAAGATATTCAATAATGTCTTTAATAACCTTGAATCAACATTGTCATACTCATTAATTTTAAAAGTCAAAGTAGAATCATAAGGATCAAAATATTTATCAGTCTTCAAAACATTCAAACCCAACAGATATAAATTCCTCTCAAAAGTAAGTAAAAGCTCCTTTTCACCAATTTCACTAAATTTAGTCTCTAAGACCTCCCAACTAATAGAACCAAAAAGTCTAATAATTTTATCTATTGATTCTTCATTATAATCAAAATTGATTACTTCATTTAGTATTTCATTTAGACGCTGTAATTCTAAAAAGGAACTAGTACCTTCTAACTCAGTAAGTCTTTTATTCAAGTCAGGCTGCAATTCTCTTAATTCTGCCAAATGAGTTTTAATCCTTTTCAACTTTTCTTGGTATTTATAATCATAATCAGAGAGTCCACCCGCGAAGGATAGATGACTAACATCTAAACCTCTTTCTGCTCCCCATTGCCCTAACCCTAAATATGGATCAAGAAAACCAGAGTACCCTTCAGGATATAATATCTTAAAGGTCTCAATGGCAAAATCAATATCTTTTAAATCATTAGCCAAGCTTATTGCTTTTAATTTGTAAAATATTTCAGGTCTCTGGTCGTTGATTGGATTAGGATTAAAGAGAGGGGAAATATCGACCGGAGGTGGATTAGTAATACCTGTCTCTTGCATTCCTCTGAATATGGTATGAAGGGCTCCTTCATTAATGCCCGCTGGCTTCTTCATCTGATCTTGAAGACTCTCACTAAATGCGGAATAACCCACCAGTTCCGTTAGCTTCCCCTTTTTATACGCTTGCAACTTCGCCTTGCGGGTAACATACGCTTGAGGAACAACGTTAATGGTATTGCCCAACATGGTAGCCAACTCGCTAAAAGACAAGAAGTTAAAGGAGCCGAAAAGGAACGTGGGGGCAACCATTAAAAAGCCCTTAAAGAAATCGGCACTAAGCAATCTTTGCCATGTCTTCTTCTCTTGCTCTGCCTGAAGCTTAAGTTCCAGCTGTATATGTGCTTCCTGCTGTAGTCGCAAACGAGTCTTAACAAAAGTATCCTTACCTCCTGAAACGTATGCTTTCAGAAGAGTTAAGCCTGTCTTAAAATCAACCTTTCCGAGCGCAATTTTTGCTAAATCTTTTTAATTTAACTGATACTTCCAACGATATATAAAACAAAATGAATTTTACATAATTATCTCTTTCCTCTTTTGCCCTTCTTATCCATTCTTGCACTCTTTTCTCATAATCTATAGATGGCATCTTTCGAAGTAATGACCATTATTATATTCAAATTTATTTAAATTTTTATCGTTATAGAAATTTTAATCTCAAGTAATCTAATAGGGATATCGCTTCTCTTAAGATATCTTCAAAGCTTTTAATAAAAGATTTCTCAGAGATTTTAAGTTTCTTAACTAACTTCTTATAATTTTCCCCTTTTCTATGAGCTATTCCCATTGATCTAAGGCTTTGTAGATTTCTAATCGTTTCGGTTAAATATTTTATAAAGAAATCCGTATTATTCCCTCCTCTTTATATTAAAATAATAATCTACTCTTCTTTAATAATTTATTTTACGAATAGGATAAAGATAAAGAAGAATATAAATAAAAACAAAGGTCGAATTTTATTAAAATGGTGGATATTTTAATATTTTACACTAATTTAATCCATATTTGGATCCCTTAAATAAATTTTGCAACAAACAAGTTCTAGCGCATGATTTCGATTAAATCTGGTAGTAAAATTGAATTTGAAGAGCGTATCCTTACCTAGAAATCTCCAAATTCCATCAAGGTATAGTTCTGCTGATACATTGTTAAATGTGTAAATAATCTGTTCACTTAACTCAGTTAACTCTATCTCATAAAGTTGTATTAACTTCTCCAAGTTATCAATTAACTCCCCTATTTCTTCTTTCTCCAATCGAGATATGAATTCTCCATCGATATCCTGAAAATGTATTTTGCTTGTATCTAAGTGATTTTAGCAGCCAAATATTTATTAATCCTATTGCGCTCATTAATTTTTCGAGCATGATAATATTGACTAATACCTTTAATTCCCTTTAGTCTGAATATTGTGCGCCGCGGACACGTTTTTTCCAAATTTAGCAAGGTGTAAAAACTTTCATGTTCACTCATCTCATTAGAAAAGTATCAGCACCCTTATTAATTTTTAACAAAAAAAAGATCTTAGTATATATGCTAAGAAACTATTTTTCGTGTTAATATTGCACCACAATTAGAACATTTTGCTTCAGTCTCCCCAACCTCAAATTTAACCATATTATATTTATGGTTTTTAGGGTCTCCTTGTATATTAGAACAATTAGGGCATTGATAATTAAAACTACCCCCATATGATTTACCCATATTGTATTTTTTTGGCATAAATAATAATAATTATTTTATTGGTTTAATGATTATTTTATCTCATAAATTTGGGAAAAAAAAGAGGTTAAGAAAGATGAATATGAGAAATTTTAAGAATCTTTATGTAAAGTAAAAGTACAGCCCTCGTTTTTCAATATAAGTAAAATTCCCTCTTTCCTGAATTTATGGATGAGTGGCTTGACTTCTTTACGAGGAATGCCATAATTTTCAGCCATTACTTCTATCATAAACTTTGTATAGGTAAGTCGAAGAAAGTGGAGCATTTCTAAAAAGGCTTCTGAATAGTCCATTCTAATACCTTCACATCACTGATTCTTGAGTTATCATTGGGATTAATGTGCTATTAAAAGTATATAAAGAAAAAATATTAAATCAGGATATAGATGATGTATCAGATTTGTATGTCAAAATGGTGATATTAGAACCTAAGAAATATGGCCTATATGAAATCCTAATATACTACCACAAAAATATATTTTTTCTTGGATACGCCTTTTAAATCAACTTGCTTTTTACAAAATCCACAAATTGTCATTCTTTCACTTTATATTTTGATAGGAAAAAAAAAAAGAATTAATTTAATGTTATTTCACAAACGCATTATTTCCTTCAATGACAAATATAAACTCTGTAAAGGTTAAGTGCCAAAATGCTAGAAATTTTAAATCTATGTATTCAGATATACCATTTGTATGATCAGCGCCTAATTCGGTTACCCATCTATCATCACTGAACCATAACAAGCTTGTTACTCGACCATGCTCAGAATGAGTAGCAGATAATAAAGGTAGTAGGATGAGTCGACCATTAGCTATTCGACCAAATAATCGTACCTTATCGATATGAGATATTGTTTTATAGTGTTCGGTAAGTCGAAGTAGATATTGATTATTAACAGCAAAGGGTTCAGTAATTAATGTGTGATAATATATTACATCTATACCATCAGGATTGTGGATATCTAATAAACCTTCTGTAATATATTGCTCACCATTATATACAGATAAGAATGGGCATCCTCCATCGCCTCCACCACTATTTTGTACAGTTACACTTATAGTATCTGAAACAGATCTACCCAAGGAATCATATGCTATACATGTTATTGTATTTCCTCCATTAGACACAGTCTGAGTATTCCAAGTCCAAGACCAACCATTATCTCCGTTAGTGTCTTCATGTTTTAAAACATTATTAATCTTAAATTGTACTTTTGTAATTCCTGCTTTAGAATTTGCTACCACTATTATAGGTATAGAACCACTGACTGTTGTCATAGGACTCGGATAAATAAAGTTTATCGTAGGAGCTGGTGGTTCTCTTACTGAAAAAGTGACTCCATTATCAATATATTTTAAATTTTGATTAGGAGTGGAATCGATAGCTTGTATATCAACGAAATAAGTTCCATAAGCAGCATCGGAAGAATCCCATTGAGTTTCATAGATACTACCCTCAATATTAGTCATTGGTACCGTTGCTACATTCGTTCCATCTGGATATTGGATATATGCCGTAGTGGATTGAATTCCAGAGAGGTCTTCGATATTACACCTAATGGTTTGAATATCAAATCTATCAAGGGGATTATATGAGACCGTAATTTCATAGATTTCTGGACTTATAGTATCGTCAAGATCGAAAACTATAGCATTATCTACATACAATTCATTATTATTAAAACTCGCATCCACAGCATAAATATCAATATAATATACTCCTAAAGATGATGAACCATAATTCCAAGTTGATCTATATTTATTTGCCCCAAAATTGGTCATTGGTAATTCAGTAATCGTGGTTCCATTAGGATATTGAATAAATGCTGAAACTGACCTAAGTCCTGATACATCTTCTATAGTAGTGGTAACAATTTGAGATTCGCCTTGTTCTAAAGGATCATCAGAGACTTGAATGCTTGTCATTTCTGGTGGGTCGATATCTTCACTAATAGTAAACCATCTTTTTTCAGAACTCCATTTATAACCATAATCATCAGTTCCAATAAATATGAGAGAATGAGCTCCATTTTCTAGTTTCGGAATTACAAAACTCGAAGGAGAATAGATGTTTTCAGTATCATCAATAATATAGTTCACCTCATTCAAAGTAATTAGAGTTATCTCATCAATTAGTATCCCCTCATTGAGATTATCACCTGTTGTATAGTGAGTGTCCCATGAGTATCCAATAGCATCAATAAAAGTCTTAAAATTATAGGAGGCTTTATGTGTAATAAATTGAATCATATTCATTGAGGAGGGTACTCCGCGATAATTGTAACCGATACCCCCATCTTGATTCTCTCCGTTTATCCAGAGATGCCAATCGCTATTACAATCGAATTCAAAACGTAAATGATACCATTGGTTATTATTACATACATTTACTATATTCCATACTCCATTATAATATTGAAAACTTCCCTCTAAAATTCTGAAATCAATAGAATTAGTGTAACCCCCATCTTGGACTCGAATAATAGTCTGTTTAAGTGAGTCCGTAGTTCTTATCCAGAATTCAATTGATCCAGAAACTTGATTCGATTCGAACGAATTTGTAAATATAACCTTTTCCAAACTATGGGTGTCTTCCAACTGTAAGACCATATGATGAACGTCTAATTCGTTTAATACGGAGATTGACCCACCTGCTTCATCACATACCCAATCCACAAAGTCAGTACCAGTTTTTCCGGATTCAAATCCATAGGTAGCAGGATAATAACCTAGAGATGGTCCTGTAATTGATTTATTTATTGGACTCAAAATGATAATTGGATGTCTAATTGAAAAATATCTAGTTTCTGAAGACACAATTTCATTTAATGAATTTTTACCATATACCGTTATAGTATGAGTCCCATCCAATTCAGGAATAGGAATATATGTTCTCTCTGAAAAAGTTACATTCGGTGCACCATCTAAGGAATAAACAGACCATAGAAGCTCATCTTCTGCAGCAATCTCCAAAGGAATTCCTTGTTCAAAATATACATTTTTCCCATATATATTATAAGTATCATTGTTTGGGTGTTGGATATGAATTCCCTCTATTTCTAAAGAATCTACGTATCCTAAATAAATTTCCTTGGTGATAGGATCATAGGATCTTATTCCACGCCAATATAAATTATCAATTGGATCAATAGCATTAGTAATATTAAACATACAATCTCGATGCTCACCTGGCATTAAAGCTATTAATTGAGTCTGTTTATAATATTCTTCACTATCCAAGAATGTATCTACATTATCAAATAGAATACCTGAAAAACTAAATTCTACAAACTCAATAACATTTCCCTCATTCGTTATTGAAATTGGGTTAAACCACTCTCCATTTGGAGTTTGTACCAGAGAATCCATTAAAACTATATCATATACCATAAAATATTGTCCAGCTTCTAGATTTACTGAGAAATTAAATTGATCAAAGGTGATATCGTTTCGAATAACTATTTGAATAAATTGATCTCCAAAATCATCATTTCCTCTAGGTATAACAGTGTAGGTATCAATTATATTACCACAACTTAAAAATTCTAGTAAAACTTCATTAGACGTCGTTGTTTTACACTTGATATTTACCATTTGCCCTTTTAACAATTCTAAAGGAGGATCGAGAACCTCAGATATTAATGTTTCATTATAGATGGAGGAATCATGATAGAGAATGTTGGATTGTATATACTTGAAATCTTGCACGAATGGTACTCTAAATGGAACTCTTTCTGCATATATTAACTTTCCAGTATCATGCCTTCTAATTTCCATCTCGAAGTAATAGATGCCCCCTAATTCATTTGGATCGTTCATACTAAGATTAAATACAATACTATTAGTAAGTGGCTGAGTAAAACTAAGATGATCGATTGAAAATCCTTCTGGAGGACTTACAATTATATCTACAGGTGGAAATTCAGTTCCTTCCAAAATTAGTGAGAAGTCTGTTTCGACCCATCCTGAGTAAGGGTTAATTTCAATGATATTTTCTTGTAAATCTGTTGCAATGTTAGTGTTAATAGGAATATCACATTCATAATCAGGATCAGTTTGTTGAATTTGGGACAAAATTTCATTCGCATCTTTGTATTGATACTGTGCTAAAGCTATTTTCAATTTTGTTTCTAAAGTATCAAAACTAGTTAATTCAGGTAGTGCTGTTGTGTGACTATAGAAAGCACTTATACTTGTTTCTAATACCGGAAATCCTAGCTTAACTCTAATTATCTCCCCTTCAACCCAAGCTGAGCGAGAATAATGGCAACCAGAATAATATTCCAATTCATGAAAATCATATTGATCTTTTGTCATTTTCAACTCTAACGTAAGTTCTGGACTAGCAGATATTAATGTTCTATCTAAAGTATATAATTCATATTCGTAAACTTTATCACTTGGCCATGGTGATGGCGTATCGAGATATGGCTCTCCACCGACATAAACAGCATAGATAGAGTCACTTGGCCAAAAAGCAGGATAAGAATTTTCCCCATAATAGTAACCAGAATCCTCAATTTCAATTCTATCGTCCCAACGACCCGTTTCATTACTCCACTCATCCACATTAGAGGCGGAATAATTAAGTCGCAATTGGAATTTTGCTTTTATTCCTCTAGGCCATCCCATTGTATCTTCAATGCTACCAACATTTTCAAGTCCAATATTAAAACTAACCTCATCTCCTACTTCAAATCCACCTTGTTTTTTAATTTCATCTTTAGAATAGTCCATTCCTAATTCAATATTCAATGGATAAATTGCCTCATCAGGAGGAGGTTCAACAAAAAAGCAAAATATCATAACAAATATTATGAGTGCTATTACGAGAGCTCCCATTACTATAAATGCTGCTGCTGCTGATGATTCTAAAGCTAACGAGAGTATTCCCATCGCAACACCAAAACCTAAATCAAGAATAAGGGTTTGTACAAGTATTTGAATAGCTAAATCAGGATTTTCATCCATGATACTTATAGCATAAGCAAGATTGGAAATAAAATTGAAAAGATCTAATAGAATACCAATAACAGTTATTAATTTGCCAAGGACTTTACTGAATTGGGTAAAACTTTTTTCCGCTAATTCATCAACATTGCTTACAATTTTTGAACTCACACCTTTTTTTATAGCTTGAGTTAGTACTATTGTTCCATAAATAGCTATTACCACTCCTATTGCTAACCTACAAGATGCTGCTAAGATTCTAAAAACAAATTCCGTTTCTCGTCCAGCGTAATCCTCTCTTTTAGAATATAATTGAAATAGTTCTATTGAAGCATAAATCGTTAAGAATGTTCCTAAAGTTACAAGTGCTCCACCAATTGCTCCCATCTTTAATTTTTGCTTTAACTGTTCTCGAAATATCCAACATTGTAAACACCCGAGGGGATCAGCTTGATCATCAGTAATCGGCATAGTAAATAAATCTGCTCCAACCTCTTCTAAATGAGCTCTCTTTTTCGCGAGTGTATCAAATAATTCAAAAAATTCCTGCAATTCAGGAGGATTATCAGTTATCCTATCTAAAATCCAATCCTCCGCTTCATAGATAACATCATCTAACATATAAAAAAAATCATCTAAAATATCGATTTTCACCTGGACTAGGATATTCGGATTATCCATGATATCAAAAAAAATTTCTGTCATATAAGCTAAATGATCAATTATCCTAGCTGCCATTTGATCTGATCCATCAAGTAATAATATAATGTCGTAAGTAGTATCATAAAAATCAATCAAAGAACTCATAAATCTTGTATAAATAGGATCACTATATCGGTTGAAAAATTTCTTACTAGATTCAATTTCCCAAGAACGAGTGTCGAAAAACTCTTTATAAATATTATATTGAGGATTAAAGTTGAGTAATGGAATTTCCTCAGTAAGAATCTGTTGTTCTATATATGTTTGATTCCAAAATATTATTTTATCATGTAAACTAGAGTCAATTAAATTAGGTATTTTATCTAGTGGAATTTCATTACCCATTGCCTGCGTTATTTTCAAGATTTTAGAATTTGAGAAAGATATTAATTCCATAGAAATAGGTAAACCTTGAATTATTGCCCTTTTCTCATACTCTTCCATCCCATCTTCAGTGTAATTATTCCATGTAATAGAATAACAGATTTTATGTTCTCCTCGTAATGCATCATCCAAAAATTGTATCTCACTAGAATTATACACATTGCTTACAGAATAATAGGAGAAATAAGATTCGTAATCACCAGAATGTAATACCTCAAAACTGGGGTCTATTATATTTTGCTGAATATTGATTTTGTTTAGCACATCAATATTTTTCTGTAAGCCTGCAACATAAAGAACCTCATTTTCAAGAAAACCTCCTGTATCTTGATAGGTAATTTCAAGATAAGCCATGTCTACTCTCACAACTCCACCACCATAGTATCTTTTTGCAACAAATCGCAGCCTTAAATTGTCTAACGAACTTTGGGGTAATGAAAGATCAATCCATTCTACAGAAGCCCAATCATGGTCTACAGGATATTCAGGATCTTCTTGAACTGGAAGGTTTGGAAATTGTTTAGAGGATAAACTTCCTTCTCCAATTCTCCAATAGGTTTCAAGTGCATAGAATCCTTCAATTTTTCCTCGTACAAATAATTTAATTTTTGAAACAACTTTATTTTCTTCCATTTCAAAAGATGTTACGTTGAATTCACATGTAGCTCCATTAGTTCCACTTATAGTATATATATCAGGGTCGTCTGGATATTCATCAATTCTTTCCCATAAGGGAGAAACATTCCAACCATTATTTAGTAGATCACCGTCTGGTTTTATAATTTGAGTTGTCTCTTCTCCAAAAATTTCTCTTAAAATCGGAAGATTTTCGCGATCTTCCTCAATCTTTTCAGGTAAACTCATGAAATCTACTGTTCCTTGTCCTACAATATCATCATCCACTCCATAATAAGAAGGATTTCCTAAATCAGGATTCTGAGTTAAAGCCCATAAAATTTGATTTTCAATCATACTATCTGGTGAGGCGAGCTTGTAGTTTATATCTCCAATTTCTCTACATCCAAAAGACTGTAGTTTTAGATTCTCTTCCATTTCATAGATATGAATTACTGTCGTATTCCCCAATTCTGAATCATAGGATGTTACAATCCAAATGAAGTCAAACCGTAAATCAATTGCATTATCATCTTTTGCCGGATTGCTTTTTGGAAAAGTGATGTCAAATTCATAGGTATTTTCACTAAATTTACCACTTAAAAAGAGAAATTCTGCATTGGGATTATCATTTACGGGGAGAGCATCCCCTACTCCTGTGCAATCATACCCATCAACTAAACAAAAAGAATCAACATTACTTTCACCTTCTTTCCAAAAAGTAGCTAAATCTGTTCTTGTAATTGATTGATTGCCAAATAACCTCATATAAAAATAGATAGAAACGTTTAGATCACCACGATATAAACGTGGAGTGGCAAATGTGGAATAATCAATGTTAGGACGTTTGATTGACATGCTAATTAATGTATTCCTTGTAGGATCATGAGGTATAACAAATTGATGCAAATTATTTTTATGTAAAGTCAATGAATATAATGGTGAACTGTCCAAATTGTCAGGAAGCCCGTCATTATCTGTATCTGAACTATAAGGATCTAATCCACTATTCCGTTCTTCGATATCCTTAAGTCCATCCCCATCAGTATCCTTAAATTCTGCTTTATCAAAGATTATAATTTCTCTTCCATCAAGGGCAAACGAAATCTTTGTGGCTTCATTTGCATAAAATTTATAATATATAGTATGATATCCACTGTCAACCTTCCCATAAGGTCTTTTATAGGCATAAGATCCCATATTTTTGTTTAAAACCACATCTTTCAGAGTTAGTTTATCTTCATCAATTTGGATATCAAATATAGTACCTCCAAATAGAGCAATATATAAATATCTGAGACTATCGTAGGTTTCAGGAACATAAAAACGAAAAATCCCATCTCGGATTTCATCAGTATCACTTGAAGCACTAAATTTTGATGATTTTTCAAAAAATCCCCATATATTAGGTCTTATCGGATCTAAATCTTCCATGAATAATTCCTTCTGCACTTCTTCTACATCATGGATTAGATCTTCATCCCAATCTAAGTTTACGATGATTTTATATTCAATTGTGCCATTTCCTTTAACCTTCATGACATGTTCTTTAGGACTAGTATCTAAATCAAATCTAATATATGCTCCATCTTCAATAAAATAACTATAAAATACACTGTCAATTTCAGGATATTCATCGGTAGGATATATATCGTTGATAACAACACCATCAACCTCTAAATACAACCAGTTATAGAAAAAATTTGGTTGCATTAAAATAGAGATTGGACCACCGGCATTAAAATAAATGATTTCAGGCTGGTCTAAATTTACAGTAATATTATCCATTGCTATAAATAATGGTTCTACGCAAACCCATTTGAAATGGTCATTATTAATATCTGATTGCTGAAATTCTAAAGTGTGTGCTGTAAATTCATTGCCAAAATCCTTGGTAAAGATATTTATCCCATAACTTAGATTATATTGTATATCATCTAATTCAAAACATGTAAAATCTATACCTTTAAGATCTGCTAGAATATAACATTCTCCTTTTGCATTGAATTCGTAGACAGATTGAGTTATATCTTCAATGTATGTGTAATTACCTAATGATGGATCATATGCACGCATTAAATTGTCATTTTTCTCTGCATTTTTATGCAATTCATAAAAGAATTCATCAAAAATCCAAGTATAACCAGAAAAGAGGATTGTTAGAGTGAAAATAATAGCTATAATTCTACTTTTAAATTTACTTTTAATAATTTTCATATTACTTTCCTTTTTTTTTTTGTTTAAAGTTTTTTGCCCAAACCAATTTAATTTTATAAATTGGTGTATAAATTCAAGAGAGTTACATATTTAAAACTTACTTTCTTTCACATGAAAAAATGAAAACCATTGTCACCTTAGAAACATTTAGGTGAAATTATATACTACTAAATATTAAAACAGAGCCTTCAAAGTTGATAGTTAAAGTTTACTCAAAATTAAATCAGTAGAGACTTCAATATCCTCTAATAAAGATTGATAAAAACATTCCGAAGATATATCATCACGATAAATCCAAAATATTTTTATTTTTATTTTTCATGCCATTTGGTACCGCAACTACCGCATTGATATTTCTTACCGTACACTCTTGGGTAATCGCTTATAATATTAGTTTTATCTATAAATTCATGAAGTAGATCTCTTTTTTCTTCTCCACAGTTAGGACATTTTCTTCGACCTACTGGTTTTTCAATTGTCAATAAATCATCTGATTCTATTCTCATTTAAAATTTTACAACTCAATTAAATAAGTACGGGATTTAATGTCTATAGATTTTCAAAAATCAACAGTATAATATTATATTTCTTTTTATTAATAGTTATTTTTGTTTTTTATATTAAATATCAATGGTAACTTCGATTCCCGATACCAGATATTCGGATAAATGCCTGCAGAATCTAACTTACTTGGGTTATACCTTTTCCTAAATCCATCTTCCGAAACACTTTCCAGCAGATCGTTTACTTTAGAGACTTGAGCTGGTGTTAGATAGCAAGCAGGACCATAACCTCCATCCAGCTCAGGAATAGGAATTTCCCCGTGTATAATCCATTTAGCCGGTGTGGGACCTCCCCATGCACTATTAGTGAATAGGTAGTGAATGGCATGCCATGTCTTATCAATATCAATACAATGAGTCGTGTCTCGCCATTGATCGTTTAAGGTCCAAAAGTAGTTATGGTCCACTAAGATCTGCTCCAATTGAGCTTTTGAAAGGCGCATAATAAGTTCACACATACTCATAGGAAAATCCCTACATTCTTTTTTTATGTTATTATATGCTTAAATCTTTTTAAATAAAAATTATTATTAAGAAGTGCTTGATGTAAAAGGTGAGAAATGCACTTTGTTTAGTCTCCCTAGAACGAAAATTAATATTAGCAGGACTATAAATATAATGATTGGGTCGAATGGAGTCAATTCGTAAATTATAACTATGATCTGCATAAATCCAATAATAACATATATAACATTAATACAAACCATAGTGAATAAAAATATTAATGTGCCTTTCTTTTTCCATGAAAATAAAGCGGTCATGTATCCAATCATTATACCAAATGCAAGATTAATCGCAATAAAGAATATTAAAAGAAGAGAAAAGTTGTTGAATTCAAGGAAATTAATAATACGCGCTATAATCCAGATTGCGATACTATAAGAAAGATCAAGATTCCTTGGATCAGTTGAAAGTTTAACGTTTTTGTTCCACTTATAATCTTTGGGATGTTCCATAATCCTTTTTCGCACTTTAAGAATCAAATTTTTAGATATATAGGGCAATATAATCCAAAACAGGAGTAATAATAGATAATACCAGATACTGAAGAGGTTGAGATTTGAATTTGCTGAGATCCAGAATAATGTTGATATAAACCAATCTATTAGAAATAGGATAAAGACAATTTTATTATTTTTATCTCTTGTCCATTCAGAAATTTTTGAAATATTCAATTTAAGTTCTCTAAATCATACATCTTTTTGATTTGGATATTTATAGTGATATAAAAATAAATTTATTTTATTAATTCTTTAGACAGTTCTTGTTTTTAATAATTTTTTCTTTCTCTTTATGGTACATGAATACAAAAATTGAGCAAGCAAGAAACTTATTGGTTCAGTCGGCTTTAGAGGAGATCCATTCTGAAGAAAAATTTCCCGATTTTCGCAGTCGTGCTTATTGTACAATTGCCAAATTAGGATTACAACTGAAAGCAAAAGAAGAAGAGCTTTTTGAAGGGATAGAATGGTCCAATCCTCAATGTAAAGAGTACCTAATGCAGAATTTAAAAGACTTTTTGATTAGACATATAAAGTAAAGAAGCGAATAATCCTAGAATTTTCCTTTAAATAGTTTCATTATAATATCTTCATAACTAACTTATATGAGATGTTATATATGAAATACATGGAAATTCTTGGAAAGAGTTTTTTAATGGTTATTGAGCCGTTAGATTTTGATATAGAGCAACAGAAGGTTTTTTATCCTGAGTTTGGGTTTGTAATTGCTACGGAATCTGGGTTTTTTAGAGATTCAATTGCGGCATTTTGTAAAAAGTATCATAATGTAAGAAGATCAGCATTTACTCCTAAAATTATCACCAGCATTCGAATGCGTATGAAAGATTTTGATAGAAACTCTATTCGAACAGAGCGAGGGTTTTTAGAGTTGGTTGCTTTGTTTTTTGATATAGCCTATTATACTGCGGTGTCTCATGATAAAGACGCTCATGTACGGAAATTCTCTGCGTTTAACGATAAAAGTTTAAATTATTATTATTATCTTGGTTCTAGAAATTATAACAGCTTGCAATTACTTGAGAAAATGGAAGATAAGTGTGAACATTCGAAGATAAGGCATGGTATTGGGTCTTATTTTGAAATCTCCCAAGTATTCAATTAATAATGAGGATGTGAAAAATATGGCTGATTCTAATAATACATGGTTTGTAAAATGGCAATATATAATTGATAAGATTTCGCAGGTAATTAAAAACCAGGGAAAAGAAATCATTGTGTTCAATGTGGAAGCCATGCCTGATCCTGTAGAGCAATTTAAACGATATGAATTAGCATGTGAGACCGTTAAAGACAAGTATGAGGCTGTGGTTACTACAAGTTTGCCAGGTGAAGAGAGAATTTTTTGGGTTTATAAAGATGTGCAGTTTTATATCAGAGAGGGAGAAGAAAAGGTACATATGACTGGAAATCAGGAAAATATTCAAGAGATACTTAGTTAATAAATCTCAATTGGAGACAAATTTTAAAATTGTCCATATACATCTATATTTATTGAAATTCCTTTGATGAAGTAAAAAATGATTAAAAAAATGAGAGAGCTTGTAGTAAATGAAAAAAGAGAAAGAAGAGTATCCAGATAGATATTTTGTTATGAGAGTAAAGGAAAGAAATCTAAACAGAGATATATACAAGTTTGAAAAGGAACATCCTAATTATGAAGTGTTTAATATAGGTGCTTTTGGTACAGGTGGTGCATATGGTGGTACTTCTTATTGGTATGTTATATGGAGATTAAAAGATCTATAATACAGTTCATTAATTTAAAAGGTAAAACCAATAAGGTTTTTTGGTGAATTTTATAAACTATATGTAATAAGATTTCAGTTTTTCTTTTCTGCTTTGTTGTGTGCAGTGTTGTCCAGATTGTCCCTTATTTAGCTCTTCTGCTCGTTTTCGACAGTGTTCAGCTTTTTCATACTCCTCAATTCCATAATATGCAAACCGTAAGTTTTCCCATATATAATCGTCTTCGGCATCTAGCTGAATGGCTTTCTTATAGCAGTTGATCGCTTCTATATACTCTTCTTGTTCGGCATATTGGATTCCCAGACAAGCCCACACTGCCGCATCTTTCGGACTAAGCTCAAGCGATTTTTTATAAGCACCAATCGTGAGCTCCCTATTATCCCCAAAACTATAGCAGGCTCCTAAAAGAAACCACGCCAAGTCATTTTCAGGCTGTAATTCTAGTAGTTTTTGGAAACATTTAATTGCTTCTGGATAATTCTTATAGGTCTCAAAACAATACTTTTCTTATGTGGCTTGAAAAACATAAAATTATTTCAGTTGTACCTATTGAAATCATAACTCCAAAGAGGATATCAATAAGATCACGTAAGAGAAAAATTGAAATTTCTCTCCAGCTTCTTGCTTTAGAATTACCTATGAAAGAGGTTGCAAAGAAATTCAATGTAAAGTTAGCTACTGCTCAAGGATATTTAAAAGAATTAGCCACATTTAGCGATCAATATTTACATGCATTAAGAATTGCATTAAATTTTAAAAAGGTTACTTCAGATACAAGATTAGATGAATTCCCCTCTTATCCCATAAGAATTAACATGAATGATTTAAAAGTGGGATTAAGCCAAAAAGAGTATGAGCAGTTGATGACGGTAGTTGCGAAAAATCGGTATATTAAGAATGTAACAGGTCAAAAGTTAGGGACTACGGATCTTTCTTTTTTACTACCTGAATAAATATAAATAATTTTTAAACCTCTCCCCTATTTCCTCTTATTCTTTTACACTTTTTTCCTTGTAGGACCTTAAATAATTTTTTCTTAGATCATCATTCTTAATAGAATAGATATTCATTCGCAAGATTTTTTTATCTGTTTCACTCAATTCATCGAATACCTCTAATCCACAATCTGAACAATAATCGAGATACACCACACCTGACCAACTTCTTTGGCATATCGTACAACGAAACTCAGTATTATTATGCTCCATCCGTTTCATTCTGGTATTGCATACAGGACATTGATAGCTCTTTTTAATAGAATATTCTTCTTGTCTGCACGTACCACAGATATATTCGAAAACGGGTTTCATCATATTCTGCTTTTGTTTCTCCCTTCTTTTTTTCTCTTTTATTTCCTTAGTTGCCTTCTTTCTTTTTTGTTGCCATAAGGGATTAGGAAATCCCTTGCGATGAATATCAGAGTGACACTTAGGGCATACTTTTATAGTAAGTTCGGGGTCATATAGAATATGATGTTCCATTGTCCAGTCCCTCTCCTTGCATTGGGTACAGAGTTTTGCTTCTCTTATTTGGTCATATATACTAACTTTACAAGCGTCGCAATAAAATAACTCGACATCTACTTCACGTCCTTCAGCATCTTGGCTCATTGAGAAATCCTTACCTTTTAATAAATCAGCATGACACAGACAACAAAATCCATCCGGTTCCTTCTCAAAATCCCAAAAGAGAGATTCCACAGGAATAGAAAGAACTCTTTTAAATAAAAGTGCTTGAAAGCCAAGATCAATCTCATTACAACTATAGCCGGTATTATAATCAAATTTAGGATACAGATTCAGTCTTATTTCCTTCCAGACAGGAATGTAATCATCACCTCTTAAATCGGCAAAAAGGAACTCGTATTCCCCATTTTGTTTATAAAGCTTCTTATAAAATAAGTTTGGTATTTTTGAAGCTTCGTTATACCCGAATGCTAATAAAATAATACCTATCTTTTGCATCTTCTCCCAAACCTCATCTTTATAGATAGGCTCGCCGTCATGGGTTTGTCGTATCATCTTAATCTAAATTGAACTAATTAATTTTTATCATAATAATTAAAATAATTATTATTCTCTTATAATATCTAAAGTAAGTTTATCTATTTAAAATTATTTGTTAACATTTGTTAACCGTTAACCCTGTAAACAAATGAGTAAAGTATTGTAAAGTTTAGTAAAGTAGTGTAAAGGAGAGAAAAGTTTTGGTTAAATAAATTAGAATTTAGTTTGGAAGGAGAATAGATATATCTAAATACCATTCAGTCTCTCTATCTTCAAAGATGATAAAAGAGCCGTTAATCTCGTAATCAATTTCTAAAATTCCTTGTAATTCTATAAAATTTCCATATCGATACATAGAATATCTTTGTGATTGGAGGCATTTAATCACATTGTCAATTATTCAAATTAATTGCTCTTCTCGTATATACGGAATATGGCTCAATGCATAAATTAAGATATGAATTTTAGTAAGATCTAGAATATTTTTAGTAGCTTCTTCTACAATGTCAAGTAATAGCGTGGATAACTTCAGGTTATTGATATAATATGTAGCACTAGTGGTGTGATGCTCCAAACAAATAATTCCTTCGGTACTGATTCTTCTCACTTAGGTTATACTAATTATTTTTTAAATCATTTTTTAATCCCAAATAATCCTATTCTATTTAAAAAAAAATTTTAATTAAAAGAATAAGAGAGAATTAAATTACAAAAAATAATTTTTTGCAACCCAGTCTAGTTTTAAATAAGATTGGACTTTATTTAGTACCGACAAAAGGATAATAAAGTTTAGACTGTGTTTTTTGGATGAATAAGCTTCGAGATATTGAGATTTTAAGAGAACACGAACTTTTAACGTTGTTGGGAGTAGTAGAATTATTAAGAAAAATAGGTCAATCGTTTACCATTATCAATTATGTTTTTGAAGAATATAAGGAAATTTGCAGACAATATTCTGTAACTCCTCATAATAAGTCAAGTTTTAGAAGGCATTTAAGGCAACTCATACAGATGAACTTAATTACTCCTAGACCAAGGAATAAGGGAAGATTTTTGGAAATCACTTTATCAGAAAGTAATTTAAAACTTGAAAAAAGATTTGTAAAAAAATATTTAGACTAACAATTAGAATCTTTACATTGGAGGGTTTTTTTTCCCTGTATTCTTTTTTAGCAAACTTAACAATCTCTTGTAAGATCTTTCTTTCAGGAATCATTATTAATATATAATTGCAGAAAAGATTAATTATAGTTTAGGTTAATAGTGGTGTCAGTAAGTCTCTGCTTCGTTTAAATCCTGTAAACTTTTCAGCAGTTTCACTACTTAAGATACTGTGTTTTACTTGATAAAACACGCTGCTCATTTGAATTCCTAATTTTTTACAGACCATACTGTAGTTAACTGAATTTACATCTAATTTAACCATAGTCAATACACAAATGACTCCCGCAATAATATTATCTGTAGTATTAATAAGTCTATTCCAGAATTTCTTTAAAAGAGAGTCAGATACTTGTATAAATTCCCGATCAAAATGGAAGTGAACTATTACAGAAAGTAAGAGTTTTTGAATCATCTTGA
>CAYSZJ010000071.1:0-20091 GCA_964435435.1 uncultured archaeon | reverse complement strand
AAGATGATACTGGGGCAGTATATATCAAATTACCTTCTCCTGAATCTGCTAATTGGTCACAATTTACGGTAGCGAAACATGCATATATCAAGTTTGAAGCGGTATTCTATCAACATGACGATTATAAAGGATTCTTCTATGAACAAGGACTTCCAACCTATCAAACAGTAATTTGGGATGCAGAACAGGTAGTTGATAATAAATTAGCACTTGATTTAGATCGAGAAGTCTTTTCACTCAGTCAAAGTGTATTGGTATTCAATGACCAATTTGAAATGGTATATGAGACCACTGTAGATGTAAGAATCGAAGAACAAACATATAACAATGAAATTTATACCTTAGAATTTAACAATATCTCATTACCAGATTCTTATACTGTTGATGGTAAGACCTTTGTCATGAAAGATGATGATGTATTATATCTCAAATACAATGCAAAGTTAGTTGAATCAATCGGATTAACAGTTGAAGAGATGATATTGCAAAAAGAACCGTATATTGAAGATCCAAAGACTAATAATTATGATGTCCCAATCGCAGAGATTTCACTCTTAGGAATTCATAATGATGGTAATTCGTATACAACGGATGACCTCTATGAAAGTAGGGATAAGTTGGTCGTATGGGACATTCCATTAGATATAACGCCATTTGAAAGTGAATTTTATAATACCTATAAGCAGCATATCATTAATATTACTTTTAACGATATTGATTCCAATTTCAAAGTGCTAGATAGTGATAATGTCGAGTATTGTTATATTACTGATATTTTAATAACTTCCAACGATCCTCGATATGAACTTGTTATAGATTCAATTTTCTTATTTGAATTTGATGAAAATGCAACCTTATATGATTCTGATATTTTTGACATCTATCCAAACAATCATATGACCACGTTCTATTTTGGTAATTATGCTGATATCTATAGCGAATCTAGAGTATTAAACACCACTGATGCCTTACCACTCTATTATGATGATTATTCCAAAAATGAAACCTATTATTTCGATGCATTCGATAGTGAAGGCAATTGGTATTATTTCGGAGAGCATCTAATTGCCGTAAATACTTCCACTGGAATATATGAGATCACTTGGAACCCATTATATAGCGAAGAATATTATTATGCCTATCTTGATGCGGATGAGGA
This sequence comes from uncultured archaeon, assembly GCA_964435435.1. Lineage (GTDB taxonomy): Archaea > Asgardarchaeota > Lokiarchaeia > Sigyniarchaeales > SOKP01 > Loki-b32. The sequence goes on along the minus strand of CAYSZJ010000071.1, from coordinate 18,932 downwards.
TCTCCAAGACTTATTTGATTATTATAACCCCCACATTGATAAATATCAATACTTATATATATCATGGGCAGATCAAAATGCGTGGGAAGAATGGCAGACCATAGATCAGGTAAATGTGAATATTAGCACCTTAGATATTACCTTTGAATGGTATGATAAAATTTTAGAGGAATACCAATCAGTTTGCTATAATCAGTCCCAGAATGAATTTGAAGCCAGAAATATTGCGGTTGAGCTGATATACCCATATAATTCAGATCTACAGACTGATACCTTTGATTTATCACAAGACTACTCCAACGCTCTAGGGCTTGATATATTAGAAGTTACAGCATACTTTTTCAACGAATCTGAAAAAGATTTTGATCAAAGTAGTGTTGTGATTCAACCTGATAAAAAATCAGTTGAAATTTCAGCTCCTAGCGGGTTTAAATTAAATGATTTCGAGAAAATTATTATTTATCTCAACTTTACTGAGGGGGCATATAGTGACTTTTCTCAATTTAGATTAAAAGATAATGCATTTCTTAATCACCCTGAAGCACCTACTTGGACTAAGAATGATTCGATCTATGTTGATTTCGAGTATACTGATATAGATTACTTCCTATTAATAGAAGATTATGCGGTAGGATCTGAAGATTCCCTCTTTAGCTACATTGATTACATGAGAAATGATATCTTTGTTGAATATAGTATACAAAATGAACAATATAATGTCAAACACTTTGGACAGACTACTGATTTTGCCAACTTTAACAAGGTGAATGATCCGCGCACAGTTATAGAATTCTATGATTCCGATTTGAACGGAGAACATGAATTAATCATTCAGAAAGAAGATGTAACCGTTGATGGTATTTATGACATATTTTCATATGGTGAGCTAAATCCATCAGGGGAAATAACTTTCCATACCATCTTAACCAAGGTTGTGTCTCGTGATATAAGGACTGAAAAAAGAGGAGATGTGAAGGTAAGTGATAAATATAAACTAGCAAATGATCCGCTTAGTTCTCAATACAAGACTACAGTACAGCGAACAATTATTACCAATACTACTATAACCCAAATGACAGATAAGACCACCTTAATAATTCAAAAAGATTTAGATTTTGACGGATCAATGGATAAGGAAGTCACCTTTGAGGCAATAAATAGTCTTTCCGTGAGTGAGACCTATATAACTGAAATTACGGAATTTAAGTGGAAAGAAAAGACGATTATTAATCCAAAAGTATATTATGGATCATTAGTGGAACATCGAAATTCCACCTATGCAGTTGCCGACGTTTCCTACGCCTTTGTGTTTAAAGATTTCGAGAACGGAGAAATATCCAGCACCAGAATTTATCAAGATGCCTTCCCTAATGAGCTAAGTGAAGTATATAACCTTGAAAACTATAAACAGACAATTGTAAATGATGGCGGAGATGAAGATCCTTCAAATGATATTATCGTTGAAGCCCCGCAATTAGAATCTTTGCTTTCCTTTGCCCATACCACCGATAGTGTACCCGCAATTTTTGATAATAAAATCAGTATTGATAGTGAAAATTTCATTACTAAAAATATCTTAGCAACCACCAAAACTGTACAAATCAAAGATGCCAAGACAGGTGAAAATGTGGTATCCTCATCATTAGATATTATTGAAGTAATTCCGGATGATGGTGTATTTTATGATAGTAATCCCCGATATAATCCTGAAAAAATAGAAGGGAGTTACTGGTACTATTCATCCTCAGATAATGGAGTATATGATACAATTTTTGTAGTGGATGAAAATAATAAAGTTATGGGTATTGGCTTTGATTATGATTACAATGGAATTCTAGAACCAAACAAACGGTTGATTGTTGAAAAACATATTATTGATGGCGGAGCATTAGGATATCAAATACGGGATCCTGAAACTGATGAAATGAAATTTGCAGCAGAGTTATACATTGGTAAAAGCCGTATTTATTTTGAAGATTACGACAGTTATGATGGTATTGTTTTAGATTTCGCATTTACTGATTCCCTCTTTGACATCTGGAAAATACAATATTCCTCAGACACCAGCAAATTAATGGAGGAGGCTATGTCCATTACTTCTCATCAATTTATTCAATCAGTAAGAGGACGGGTTGTGGATGATATAATGTGGCAAGTAGCAGCTCAAATGATTGGTGTTGCGGTTGCTGCTGCACTTTCATATTGGGGACTTGGCACAGTGGGGTATCTTGTTGGCTACGCTATTGCGAATGCAATTCATTCCTATATTGAGACCAAGAATAATGAGCAAATAATTGCGTCACAGACTTTACATAATCCAAATTATGAAAGTGATATTACCCTCTCAGATAAAAAAGCCTATGATAAATTATGGGGAGGAACCCTTCCGAACATAGTAGGGTTCAGCACCGCAGGAGTATATACCCCAGTACAAGTTGATTACGGAAATCATTCCTATAAAGGAGAGGTTTTACTTGCTCCAAAAGGTCAAAAGAAAGCTGAATTTATGGGACTTGACAACGTACCCATCAAATTAGATTATGCTCTACAAACTCGATGTTATCTTATGTATTCGGATTTCGATGATCCACGCCTAAGTGAATATTTCTTCATAGAAGAAGTAGAGGTAATTCCTACTTTTGGAGGAGGTCCACCTACAACTATCACAAAACAAGTGCCAGAAGATAGCGATTATAAATATATGGCTAACACAATCATGTACCTTGAAAATGCCATGTCCCAAGAAACTAATGGACAGTATGATGACATTTTTCCATACATGATTTACGGAGAAGGCACCTTCGTTCCGACCTTGCAATTTGCCGGCGTAGAATCCACGCATCCGCTTCCAGAATTCTTTAGAGAATATCCAATCTTAGTGGGTTCTGAATACTATTCTGAGTTAGAAGATAGTTATTATACCATTTATAAAGTCTTTGATGGATGGAGTTCAAAGGATATTGAGTTAATTCCTGAGCAGGGTACACATGGAATTTTTGGTGATATTAAACAAATTGATGTGTATTGCTTAGATATATTAGGACTTAGTATATTCATCGGCACTTATTATAGTGATTCATATTCATTTGATAATGCGACAGGTATTATTACTCTTGATAGTAATATGTATGGCGACCTTATTGGTAATATTTATGATTTGATCACTGAACATTCGAATGTGCAAGACTATGTTGCATATTGCGTGTTAGAAGTGAAGGTTGAGAAATATCGTTCGCTGACTGATCTACACGGATTCTCACAAGAGCAAGTAGATCATATCGCAACTATGCAAGCGGTTGAACAGAACCTTCTTGAATATACATATCAATATATTCATGCGGTAGAAATGCAGAAAGGATTATCAGAAATGTTTTATACATTTTATATTACTGCCATAAGCACAGCCATTACGTCGGCTATTACAGTAGGCATAGGAACAGTTGCTAGAATCGCTCAGGTTAATATTGCTTCAGGAACCTTATCTCAGGGTACAAGTCGAGTGATAAATTTCCTCTCTAACTTTGCGGTAGGTTCATCAGCACAATTCCTCGGAATATTAGCTTCTCCGTTTACAGAGACCTTGCAAGAAATCTTTCTTGATCCATACCTTGAGACCATAGTTACCCACGCAGTTGATTCCGTAGGATTAGATGTCTTTTGGCAGGTATTAGCAAGCAGTCTGGTTGAAGGCGGTCGTGAGACAATAACCGGTCCACTTTCCCAATTCCTATTCACTAAGAATGCTCCAAATACGATGATTGAGCAGCAAATTTCCTCTCAAGCTAAGGTGACAGAGCAAGATAAGATCCTTGAAGCAGAGCAGTTAAGAGAAGAGATAACCAAAGCACCAAGCAAGATTTCATGGTCTCCCAACCTCAAGACCGCCGCAGTTGCACTATTCAGCGCATTATCTATGATAGGAGGTCCGATGTTCTTTGCCGCTACTTTAGCAGGGATGTATTCCACCATAAGTTCCACTTTCCACAAAGAGGAGAGATCGACTCTTAAGCCCATATTAGAGGATATTCTTTTTGAAAGAGTAAAGCTTAAGACTCATATGATAGGTGCCACACCTGAATTAGCTAGAAAGGAAATTGCTATTAATCCAAACTTACAAATTGGAGTCATTACAACTAGAATTTTAGAAGAGTATGGATGTGGTCACCTCTCAGATGTATTAGAATATAAACTAATATATAAAGGAAAGGTTTTGCGCAGAGACTTGTCTCTCAAGAGCTGTGGTTTTACTTCAGGAGATTTTCTTTCTATTATGGTAGAACAGACCGGCGCAAGACCTGATGAGCATTATGGTCTCGTCTATGTTGTTAAAGATACAAGAGCAAATAAGGTATATGTTGGTCAAACTATTAGGACAATGAGAGAGAGATTCGCCGAGCATCTTCGAGACCCACCAAATAGATTTTTCAGAAATGCGGTTAAATTTTACGAGAAGCAAGGAGTCGAGTTAAATATCATTCATAAAGGACAGGGATATCTTGCCACGGAGAATTTTGAATTTATAATTGAGTTATTATATGAAGTCAAATCTCAAGGAGAATTGAATCGATTAGAAATAGAAGAGATAAAGAGACGTAAATCATGTATGCTTGATTATTTCTCCATTGAGAATGGGGAAATTGTACCATTATATGGTTATAATATTCAACGGGGTGGAACAATTCATGCCTCTGTGTTGAGACCTGAAGTTTCTGGCTTAAGAGCATATGATTATATCCATGAAGGTCAGCTGAGATCATTAATCATCCGAGGTCTATTTCTTTCAGAGATCTCCCAAGAGCTTAGAGCTCCAGATTTAATTATTATATCCAAGATACAGGAATTCTGGGCATCTCAAGGCATTTTTTCATTAAATCAAGCGAGAAAGATCTTTGGTGGTCATGATATATATTCATCTAGAATGAAGCACATACCTACTTCATTACCAGCGAGTTCAGAATTCTCTAGGGAGACATTGGAAAGATTAGTTAATTTAATAAAAAACGGATATTCTACATCTCAAATGAAATTAGATATGGATGTCGACCATTCTGAACTCTATAGGATGTTATACGCTTTAGGATTTAGCAGTTTTACAAGTGTAAGAGACTATTACGGAGCATCTGAGGCTTTTTACGAGAGGTGTCATGATACTCTAATTAATAATGTTAAAAGAGGTGAGGATCATCCTTATTATGTAAATGTTGATGAGGGTCTATTTATTAGCTTGATAGAACAGAAGAAGGATTATAAGTTTATAGCAAATAGGTTAAATATTGGGGAGCGTACAGTTTACTCTAAATCTTTCGAATTATTAGGGATGTCTATCCCAGATGCAGATAGAATTTATAGAATTTATCCAGAAATTGAGCAGAAATTGTTAAATGCTAAGGATCCAAACAAGCGTTTGAAGACTCCATTTCTTGAAGATTTAGTATTATCTGGGCTTACTGTTAGTGAAATAGATGCAGAAGTTCTTAAGGTCTTGATTGCTTTAGGTTATAATAAGAAAGAAATAGAAGTATTATTTGGATGGGATCATTTTCGAATGACTCGTTGGTTGCCTAAGACTTTAGGAATGGACTTTTATCGGGCTCGAGATAGATTTTGGTGGAGGCCAAGGATCATTTGGCTATACAGATTAGGGTTTTCGGCCAGGCAAATGAGGGGAATTAGCAAGAGGTTAATTGGTAAACATGTGACTCATGGAGTACTCACCAGAGTTTTTTCTGAGGAATATAGAGCTTTTGGTTCTAATTTATGGAATTATTTAAGAAATATTTATGGACCACCAAGACCATAGAATTACTTATTTCAATTGTCGCTCGAAATGCTGTTGATTTATTAATCAATCACTTAGAAAAGACTGCTAGTGGTTTAACTGAACAAGCAAGAACCTTCACCACGCATGCGAACCGAAAGAAAATCACCAAGAATGACTTGCTCCTGGCTATTAAGTACAAATAAAAAAATTTAGAGACAAAATAATAATTTAATTTTTTTTCTTTTTTTTACCAAATTCCCGGAATCAACTTATATCGTGTTTTTAAAGCATATTCCTTGTATCCTTCAAGTTGTTCATGTAACATTTTATCTTCATAATAGGTACGGAGGAATATGGTCACTATCGTGCCAAAACATGGAATTAACGAGTAAAGCGAGCCGAGGGCGAGACAATGTGAGACATATATAAATATGACGGATAAATACATTGGATGGCGAACAATCCTATAGGGACCTGTTGTAATGACTTTATGACCCTTTTCTTCTTGAATCTCAACAACTCTTGATAGATAAGTATTTTCACGATTAACCAAGAAAAAAAAGATTAGGGAGAGCCCCATTCCTATGAATCCAATCATATTAATATAGAATGGAACAGTGGACCATTGGAATCTTACTGCATCAAATCCTGGCAATATATACATCGCTATAAAAAATATCCCACTAATAGAACTGATCTTTTTATCCCAACTTTCCGTCGCCCTCGTTTTAGCTCTAGCCTTCAGCAATTCTGGATCCTTTTTCTTTAAGTAAAGTATCAGAGTCGAAGAAAAAATGGTCATAATAATTATATAAATCCATCCCTGAAGCCAAAATATGGTTCCAGCGGGAAAAAATAATGTTAAAGCTAACAAAATATACATTATGACAAATTTAGCAACGGGATTAGGTTCGGGATTCTTTTCAGACATTTTTTCCACTTCACTATTTAGTTACACCTAATAAAATGGAATCAAATATACTATTTAAAAGCAACTGTTTGTCTGTGGTGCTCTTTATTCGGTATTTTGTAATGAATTTTAAGAAATAACCTGATATTCCTTTTCTACAAGTAGAAATTCTATTTGAAAAAATTAATAGTCCAAAATGTGATAAAATAAACTAATTTAAAAACTTCAAATACCAAAGTATTTTTAAAACTCTTTTTTAAATATTTTAACTAAAAAATTAGGGATATTTAATATGTTCATAGATATTAACGGAATTAAAATGCATACTGTTTCTTTTGGCTCAGGAGAAGATACTTTTCTTGGTATCAGCGGTTTTGTTGCTGATTGGCGTGTTTGGATGTTTGTTTTTGAACAATTAAGCACAAAAATGCGTTGTATCGGTTATGATCATCGTGGTTCAGGAGAAAGTACTGCTCCTCCAGAGACTATCTCAAAACAATCATATATTGACGATTTATTTGCTATTATGGATAAACTAGACATTGAGAAATGTTATTTAGGAGGAGAATCTTTTGGTGGAGCTGTAGCTTTGCTAGCTGCACTACAACAACCTGAACGTTTTAAAGGACTCATACTTATTGACACAAACTTACCCAATGCCAAACCTTTAGACAGATCTAGAAAGCAATTCATTAATTTCATTAAATCAGATCATAAAGCAGCAATTTTAGCTTTTATTGAATCTGTCATGCCAGAATCTAATATAGAACATATGAGACGAATGGGTGTTCATATGTGCCTACGACCGAATCCTGAAGTAGCAGTCAGAGTTCTTGAATTAGCTGCTGAGGGAGAAACTGATTATCCTCTCCATGAAATTAAGATCCCAACGCTTATTGTCTATGGAGATAGAGATGGAGAACATATAATAGAAAATTCTCTTTATCTAGAAAGAACTCTATCTGATGCAGAAATGGTTGTAATTGAGGGAGCGGGACACGTTCCAATAGTTACACGAACCCAAGAAGTTGTAGATGCTATTGAAAAGAGGTTCTTTAAAACTTAGAAGAAGACTTCAAAATGATGACTCATGTGATTGTGGATACTAGAGAACATAAATTACAAAAAGTATTAGATTAAAAAAAATTCTTCATCAATTCATAATTACTCCCTTTTCTTATTAAATTTTCAATTACCTAAGTTTGCTTTATTAGAACTTCCAGATTTCTTTTGAGAATTGGAAAGAATTCTTTAGTAATAGGATATTTGAGCTTTTTACATAGAGAATCCAGTAATTTTTTATCAGACTTTCCTTTTAATATCGCTTTAGTCTCTTGCTCTGAAATATCTTCCAATTTTTCTGTTAATTTAATTACTTTATGATTAGCGGGGCAAGGTAATTGACATTTCATGCAACCCATTAAAGCGTTATGCGTATCTGGGCTGATCCATTTTGGAAATTTTCCTGCAATTTCATTGTACAAAGTAACACATTTGCCGACATCAATTACAAAATTCGTCTCAGTTATACATTTCGAAGGGCAATTACTCATGCAAACTCCACATTCTTCGCACCTATCCATCATTCTTATTTCAGTCCAGTCATCTTCATTAAAAGTAAAATCTGTAAAATATGCTAGCAATGTAATCAGACTGCCCATTTCGTCCACATAACAGAGATTATTTCTACCATATTTTCCAAGCCCGCTTCTTACTGCCATTAATTTCAAATGGACATGTTGTGCCATTTCAAAGTTATATCCAGGGGTCTTTATTATCTCATTGAGTATTAAATTGTCTAAATCCTCATAGGTTATGCCATCATCATAGTATTGAGGGGGTACCATAATTTCATGCCTTTTTCCATCTAAATGAAAATTAACTACTCCTAATTTTGTAAAAATAGCTATGACTATTATAGATTTAGCATCAGGTAAACTTTCAGGAATTTTAAACTTTTTATTACTTAAATAACTCCTATAAGTTTCATTATCACTGAGTTTACCTTCGCGGTACAATTTGTCAATATCTTCTTGTAATTCATTTAAGTGTTTTACCGAAATAGTTTTATATTTATATTCAAAATTTATTTGCAGAGTCACTATCTTATCTTCTCTAGTTTTGATTAATCATTTATTCATGCGAAATATAAAACTTTTAAGTTTTAGTCCAAATTTATTTGATTATTGCAAAAAGTTGGAATATTGCGAAATTCAATTCTATGATGTTTTTAAAGCAAGATTAATACCTTGATAATGGGGTTTAAAAATTTTAGTAAAAAACTAGAATTAACCACAATGTATATTTTATTTCTATGATTATTTTAAATATACCACTAAGAATTGATAATTAATCAAAAATGACTGAAACTAACGAAATTGGCGTAAATGGAGAAGCAAAGAAGATTCTTTTTAAATCTATGGAATTGATTATGAATAATATACAGGCTAACATAGCTCATTTAGACAAGAATTTCAAATATACACAAAAATTTATAGATTTATTATATGATGGGTTAATAAATAGACGTAGGTTTTTCTTATTAGCCTCTGGTAGGAGTGCCTTTATATTACAATGTTTTGCGACACGATTAGTTCATTTAGGAGCTGAAGTTCATATAGTCACTAATTTAGCTTCAATGCCCGCATTAAGTAAACATGATATCTTAGTTGTTCTTTCTGGTTCTGGCACTACTAGTATAGTTGTTAGTTTGCTCAATAATTATGTGAATACAGTTACACCATACGGAATTGTAACAATCACCTCACATCCTGAAACAGTTATAGGTCGGGTTGGAGACATAACCATTAAGCTTAAAGGAAGGAGCAAGAGAGATAAATTATCTGGCGATACAGCGGCTCTTACACCCGAAGGAACCATGTTTGAACAAGCAGCTTTCTGTTATTTAGATGCAATAATAGCTGAATTAGCTATTAAAATGGGTAAAACTGATGAAGATTTACTTAAAAAGCACTCACAGGGTACTTAACTCTAAGTTAAATCCATTATTTTGATGAGATACCTTTAAATAACTTTTTCTTCCTATGATATTAACGTTTTAATTAAAAATGCGCCGATTTATAGTGTTTTTATAAGAATTTATATTCGATGAGTAGAAATCTCCAAATCGGCGCACACTTTATAAACAAAGAGCACCAATTGCGGCACAAAATTCTGAATTTTTTAAAAAAAATGCATTATTCTTGTTAACACTGCAGATGAGAGATAGAATTTTAGCTACTATCTTATTTTCTCGTAAAAATCCACCACAAAATACAATATTAGAAATATCATTATTAATTGCCATTAAGTTAGCTATCGTGCTAATATTTTCCCCAATCATACATATTATTGAATTTATTAAATCCCCCTTTTTCAAATTGTTCATGTTGAAGTTTAGATTAATCTTTCCTAATGATGCTGCTGTAAACTGCCTAAATAATAAATCAACTCTATCATCTTCAGGATCATATATGTCTGAAACTTTTAAATCAACATTATATCTATTTCCTTTTTTAGCTAAATCTAAAGCCTCTTGAAAATCACTTATATTAAATAAAGCTTTAATTAACCCCATAAAAAGTCCGCCTCCCATAGCGGTTCCCCCTAGATGTTCAAACTTATCTTTTTTCAAAACTAATGAGGTCCCAGTTCCTATTGTAACCACTAATAATGGTGGAATGACTTTCTTTTTTTCTATTCGATAGAATATCTCGACGCCTTTAACATTCGCTTCAAATTCATTTATTAATCGAGTGTTGAAATCTCCTGAATATTGACGATATAACCCATAACTTTTTCCTCCGGTAAAATTTAATTTTGAAAATATTTTCTTATTAGATTCTATAAATTCCTTAACTTTTGAATGATTATTTTCAGTAGGATTTATTGATAAATGTAATTCATTATCCTTTTCATATACTAGTTTACTAAGGCTCTGACCAATATCGATTCCAACGGTTGATGATGGGAAATAAGATAAATGTTCTTCTAAGGGAAGTTTTATTAAGTTTTCTAAAGCCATTTATATCACTAACTAAAAATTTAATTAATTTTAAACTAATTTACTATAATAAAAGAATTTTGTATAATTACTTATAATGGAAAATCATTTAAAATCCGATAAGGCTAGTGTCGCTATAAGTAAAGGCACTACACCAGAGAATTGTGTGTTAGAAGGAATCGAAAGATTAGGAGGGATGGGTAAATTCATTAAAGAAGGAGATCAGGTATTTATAAAAATAAATTTAAGTTTACCTAATGGTTTTCCAGTAATACCAAATTTTGACGTAATTAGAGCAATAATTAATTCTTGTAAAGAAGCAGGAGCAAAAAAGATCTATGTTGGAAGCTTTCTTTTTAAGGGAATTTCTATGAAAAAATTCTCTGAATTATTAGGGATTCAAGAATATATTAAAAATCTAGGAGCAGAATTAGCCTTTTTAGATAATAGTAATTATTTCGACCAAAAAGGGATAAAACTAGAGCAATTAAAAAAGATTAAGGATAATAATTTTTACAAGATTGAAGTAAATGAGAAAAAATTTGTAGTCCCTTATGTAATAGTTGATTCAGATAAAGTAATTTCTATAAATCAAGTTAATGTACATCCAATATTCAATTGCAATTTATCCTTATTAAATTGTTATTCAAATGTTCCAGTAAACAATCAAGAAGTTAATAAAAGATTACCTGAAGAAGAAGGTTATGTTACACACGACGAATATAAACAAGAATTAATATCTAACATTTTAGACGTGTACTCTATAAAAAAGCCCGATCTGGCAATAAACGATTTATTTTTTTTATTAGAAGGAGCTGGTCCTTATATTTATAGAGATTCTAATTTAAAAAAAACAGGTCTTTTAATTATTGGGGATGATGCAGTTTCTGTAGATTTAATTACATTAAAGATACTAAATATTGATATAAATACTCATGATTTAATATTAGCAGCACAAAAAAGAGGATTAGGTATAACTGACCTTTCAAAAATAAAGATTCTTGGTGAAATGGATGATAATTTAGATATAAAATTATGCATGCCAAATCTACGAGATATTAATTTAAGGAATTTCTTTATTGTATCGGGATTATATTGCTCTGGATGTTTCAAGCAAGGCTATCATCTGTTAAATTTAATGAAAACAATTATGATCAAAGATTTGAAGTATAATCTAATAAATTCATTTCTAATTGGTGAAAATCCACCAGAACCTAAAAATTTAGAAAATATTATTTTATTTGGCGATTGCGCAATAAATAGTACCATAAATAGTGCTTTTAGGAAGATACAGAAAGAGAAAGGTAAAAGTTTTGTTGATGATGCTAAAAATAAACTTTTGAAGAAATCTAATTCTAAAGAAAAAATTAAAATTAAAGAAAAAATAAACAAAAAAATATTAGAATTACCAGGATGCCCACCTGACATTTTTAATTGCATAAGTTTGATGATAGATTATTATGGAAAGAGTAATGTTCCTAATTTAACATTATATAATGAAATTGTTAAAACATGGACTAATGGGAAAATTAAAGAAAAATTAGAGAAATGGGAGGAACTCTAAATAATTGATTAATAAAAAATTTTATACTAATTGGAAGAAAATTATTGATTTTAATTTAAAAATTGATTTATTAGATAAATCGAAGTTAATGGAACAAGAAGTTAGAATTCCATTATCTCCAATCAGAATTAAAGCTCATATTTTATATCATTTTTTTGAACTCTTGTACCCCAAATTTTTAAGTGACCAAAACAACATCTTAGATATAATAATATCAGATGATGGGAGGGAACTTCTCAGCTTATATTTATATGAGACAAGTAAGGCAGGGATTCATGATTCTATTGAAAAATTACCATTGAATATAGTTAAGTATAAGTATAGACATTTTAATGAATTTGATAGAATTTTTAATAGAATTCAAGATGACTTATTGAAAAGGAAAAATATAAGAATTTCCTCTATTCGACTATTTAAGAAAAGTGCTATTGCTATAATAAATAAATATTGTGAAAGTATTGAAGATTTATCCATTAGTGATTATATCCTTCAATTTCTAGAATTAATTCAGCAATTATTTGCGAAGGATTTATTTTTTATTTACCCTGAACCAACCGTATACCAATCTTTAAAGGAATTTACCGCATTTTTAAATACTGTTCAATTAAAAAGCCTTGTTGGTGTATCCTACGGTATTTTGCCTGAATTTAACATTTCTTTTTTAGTTACCTCAGAAAATATGAATTTAATATTTCACTTACAAAATCACCACTCTGAATTGGGAAAACCTGACTTTAAATTCAGAGTGATGCTTCCCCTTGATTTAGGAATTAATGATAATGAATTAAGTGAGAAAGAAATTCTAAATCTTATTCAAGAGAAGTTAAATACAGACAATATTTATTGTGTAGATCAAAATATCATCATCTCTTTATTATCAGATTTGATTGAACTTACAGTTCCTCTGAAAAAAGAGAACTTACAATTTTTAATGCAGAAAATTTTATTTGGATATCGTAGCTTTGAAAAACATTGGGATATGATTCCTCGACCAGTTGTATATAACACTCTTGTAAGATTTATTTTGCGTCTTTTCGGTCTAAATTTAAATCTTAGAAAATTATCTCATTGGGCTTTACCAGATTTAGTTTTTAACTTCCTTGATACTAATTTTGGATTAAATTCTAAAGTTTTAATCATTCTAACCGATGTAGATAAGTATAAGAAGATTAATTTTAAAAAAATGGATTATCTAAAGACTACAACTGAAAATGCGATTTTATTAGAAATTGAAGAGAGCACATTGATCAATTTATTACCTCTTAAAAAAGATATAATATTTTCTGATGGTATTTATAACTCCCTTGATTTAATTAGAACAAAAGTCTCTGAGGAATTTGGTTTTATTTCAGCAATTATAATACTTGATAAATCATTGATTAAAAATTTAATGAATAATTTTATTGTAGAACATACAAAATTATCTCCGCTTTTAAAATTAAAAACGTTAAAAATGCTAAAAAAAACTCAGTACTTCTTTATATATCCTGAACTGCCAATTTATGAGGTAATTAAAAGAAGAGGAACAATTTCATTCTTGAAATTACTACTTCCAATTGTTATTGATAAGCATGAATTTTAAAAATCTATATAACCTTTAAATACGAGCAATTCAGCGTACTTTGGATCCTCCTTCACTTTTTCTACTAATGTAAGAGAGTTGATACCTCCAGCTAAAATAATTGGCACGTCTACAACTTCTTTGATTTTTTTAGCTTTAATAGTTTTACGAGAAGAATTTAAATCATTGGATAAGGAAGAAATTCTTAAGTTTCTTGCTCAAAAATTTGCAAAATGGCAACTCCCTGATAAAATTCTATTCATTGATTCAATTCCGAAAACGAGTGTAGGAAAGCACAATAAACAAGCCCTTCGTATAAAATATAAAGAACTTTATACTGAAATATAAATTTTTTTTATTCTTATAATTTTCTACTAATCATCCCAGTTCCCCGGATTCATAATTCCGTTGGGATCTAATATACCTCGAATATTATTAAATATTTTTTTAAAGTTGGGATCTATTTTCTCCATTATTAATTTTTGACCTCCTAATTCTGTTTTCCAAGGAATTCCCCCTATTTCCAATATCATTTTATTAGTTTCCTCCAATCCTTCCCTTGTATTTAGCATATCTTTAGGATCTGCACGATTAAAAGGGAAAGTTACAGAAAACATGACAGCATGACCTCTACCAATTAACCTACAGAGAAGAGAAGGAATTAGTCCATATTTTTTCGAAATTTTTGTGCCTTTTTCAATGGCCTCTGGAATTTTTTCTAATGGTATAAACGACCCAACATATTCAAATCCACCACCTTTCTTCCAATCTGCTGCTAATGCAGCTCCATATTGTGGTTGTGACATCAATATATCCCTAATTCTCCCTGAAAGGGGTGAAACTCGAGCATTATAATCTTCATAAATCTGTTCTATAGTCTTTCTCTTAAAGTCTAGTTCTTCTTCCGAATTTCCAACAATATAAACCATTAAGGATGCAAAATTTTTGAAGGCCTCTTGGACATCGCTTTTTCCGATCATAATATCTTCAGCTAATTCAGTAAAAGTTATTTTAGACATAATTTTCGGTAAATCTAAGAAGCCCTCAATAAAACCAAAAACAATATCCCTAAATTTTGGCTTTGGAAATAATTTAATGGATACTTTAGTGATAATACCCATTGTTCCGAAAGCGCTCGTGAATAAGCCAATTAAATCAGGAATAGGCCCCTTTGAAAACCAATAATCCGAAACGGCACAAGAACCAAACTTGCATATTTCTCCGGTTGGTATTACAACTTCAAGACCATTAATCAAAGAAGAATGGCATCCGTATTTTTGAGATAAATACCCAGAACCATGTATTAACATATTTCCTGCAACTGTGGCCGAAGGCGGAGCGTCTGGAATAGGAGGTTGTAAACCGGGGTGATTTTCGTCTAAATAAGCTTTAATTTTTCCAGTTGTTACTCCTGCTTCTAATACAGCATAACGGCTAAACTCATTAATTTCAATAATTTTGTCCATCCTTTTCATGTCCATGACAATACCCTTTTTCACCGGGATAGTTAACCCACTAAGTGTTAAACCGCCGCCCATTGGAGTTATCGGGATTTTTTCCCTATTTGCTAGTTTTACTATCTTTTGAACTTCAATTATATTTTGTGGCATAACAACATAATCGACAGGTCTCGGCTCTGAAGCTCCCAAATCTTGGGAATATATAAAAAGTTCCTCAGGCCGGTTTGACACAAAATCATTACCTACAATTTCATGTAAAACATGAATTATTTGTTTTTCATCCATTAATTGAACATCTCATTTTTAGCTACAAATTCTAATTCAAATAATTCTAATTCCTTCTTTTTATATAATTTGTATATTTTTTTTATTTTTTCTGTAACCCACTAATATGTGTTTTTAATATTTTTAATCTAAATAATTTATTTTTCTATTCCTACTGAAGTTAATTATCAATGAACTATATAATTCTAAATTTAAATTTTTATTATAAATCTTAAATCAGAATTATATTGACACACTTTATAAATTCTAGAAACTATTGCCTCTTTTAATGAATAGTGTTGTTCCCCTAGCAATATTGTATTACTAATAAAATTTGCAAGTAGACTATTAAAACACGAAGAAGATTTTAATGATATATTAAAGATAAGTGGAGATAATTTTAGGTGTTTATTGGAGTGTGCCACTGCGCTAACAATTTATTTTATAAACCCTTTAACTACTAACAATTCCGCATTTAAAATGGCTCCACCCGCAGCTCCTCTTATTGTATTATGACTTAAAGCCACAAACTTAAAATCAAAAACATTATCTTCTCGTAATCTCCCTACTGTGATTGCCATTCCTTTATCATTATCTCTATCTTTCTTTGGTTGAGGTCTATCAATATGTTCTAAATAAAGTATTGGCTGTTTTGGTGCGAACGGTAAACCTAATTCTTGTGGTATTGATTTAAATTCTTTCCATATCTTAATTATCTCATTTTTATTCGGTTTTTTATCCTTAAACTTCAAATTTACACAAGCTGTATGACCATCAGAGACTGGAACTCTGGTACAAGTAGAGCTTATTTGAATGGAATCATCATTTATAATACCCTTTTCACCAATTTTTCCTAGAATTTTTAATGGTTCTTTTTCTGTTTTTTCTTCTTCTCCTCCAATATACGGAACTATATTGTCTACTATATCTAAAAAAGCTACTCCAGGATATCCTGCACCAGAAACGGCTTGAAGAGTAGTTATTATTAATTTTCCTATCTTATATCCTTCTCTTTCTAATGCATAAATGGGTGTAAGATAGCTTTGAAGTGAGCAGTTTGGCTTAACTAGAACGAAACCCTTAGAAAAACCCCTGTTTTTTTGTTGGAGTGGTATTATCTCTATATGATTATGATTAATTTCAGGAATTATCATTGGAACATCAGGAGTCCATCTATGAGCAGAATTATTACTTACAACAGGGATTCCTCTTTGGGCATATTCAAATTCAACTTCTTTAATTTGGTCTTTTGTTGGCATATTTATTGCAGAAAATACAAAATTTAAATTCGAACTAATAGAATCAAAATCTTGAACATCTCTTACTATTAAATTCTCGACTTCCTCTGGAATGGTTATTGACATTTGCCATTTTGTCTTAACAGCTTCCTTAAAACTTTTACCTGCAGATCTAGGGGATGCTGCAACATCTATTATTTCAAACCAAGGATGATTTTGTAATAATTTGATATAATTTTGACCAACCATTCCTGTAGCACCTAAGATGCCAACCTTTAATTTTTTCATTTAGAACCACATATTTTTAATTTTAATATAGAAATAATCATTTGATTTTTAGATTTTAATCTAAATCAGCTTAAAAGTTTTACTTACTAAATCTCCTAAATTTAATAAATTTTTAATCTTTAGAATCTTTATTGTTATCGAAATCATTAACTTATTTAATAATGTATAGTATTTTATAACAAAAATTTGATGCCTATGCCAGGACCTTTTAACGAGATTGAAAAAGAAGCTGAAAACCTAGAAAAACAATCAAAAGAAGAATTTAATAAAAAAAATTTTGTTATAGCAATTTCCTTATTAGAAGAAGCAAAAGAGATATATAAAAAATTAGGATTTCAAGGAAAAATTGGAATGCTTAACGAAAGAATTGCTAGAGTAAAGAATTTGATCAAACACCAACAACAAGGTACTATTACAAAAACAAAAAGTCAGGATGAATTTGATAAACATGTAAAGAAAGTTGAAACAGAACAGCAAAGATATCAAGAAAGACAGTTAGCAGAACAGAAAGTTCCTCCTGCTGAAGTAAAAATAACACTTGAAAAAATCAAATTATTGATTGAAAAAGCTGGAAGGGAAGAAAAATTAGGAAACTATCCAAGAGCAATAGGGAGATATGAATATGTTTTAGAATTGTATAGATCAATACCAATTGAAATAATGAATTTATCAAATGAGATTTTGGAAATTGAGAAAAAGTTATCTGTCATCAGGACAAAAATTTGAAGAAAAATATATCTTTTCATCTTAAATAAATTGTTTTTGAACTTTTATGAAGAATCCTTTCGATGAATTTTATCATGTACCTTCATCTTCTGAGTTATTAGACATAGCTTTCAAAAGAGCTATGAAGAGTTCCGCCCAAGTTTCTAAAAATGCGCCGATTATCATCAAAGCAAAAAAAAAAGAATCAAAACGAATTAAGGTTGCTATTGATAACCTCATAAATAGGATTCTTAATATCATTAAAAGTGTTCCAATAATAGACGATATTCCTGATTTTTATAAAGAACTAGCTTGTATTTTAGTCAATATTGATGAATTAAAGTTAACACTTGGTAAATTGAATGGAATTTTACCCGTTCTTAGTAAAATTGAAAGAGAATATCTATATAAATTAAACAGAATTGAATCTCCAAAAGAGGGTGATCAATTACGGAGAGCTGCTTTTGGGAGGGTATCATCGATAATAAATAAACAAAATAAAAATCTTGATTATCTAAATAATATCAGAGGTCGATTGAGGGAAATTCCTTCGATTGATTACATGACACCATGTATAGTGGTAGCAGGGTATCCTAATGTAGGTAAAAGTAGCATTGTAAAAAATATATCAACGAACAAAAAAGTTGAAATTCAAGAATATCCCTTCACTACAAAAAAATTAGCATTAGGTCATTTAGTAATAGAAGGACGTTTTGATACAATAAAAATCCAGATTATGGATACTCCTGGAATATTAGACAGACCAATTTCAAGAAGAAATAGTATCGAATTACAGGCAATCTTAGCTCTCCGATTAATTTCTGATTTAATCCTTTTCATTTTTGATCCTACTCCCGCATCAGGCTATACCGTCGATTCACAAATTAAACTATTTAAAGAGATCAAAGAAAATTTTACAAAAGAAGGAAAAATAGAAATGAATGTTGTATTTAACAAAAAAGACCTCTCCAGTTCGTCTGAAATTGATTATTTAAAAAGAAAACTTAGTTTAAGAGATGAGGATTTCTATTTAACTAACGCCTTAACTGGAGAAAATTTAGATAGAATTATTGATTATTTAAAAAATCGATATTGTTAATAGTAAGAATATTATAAAATATTAATTGACAAATTATGGGCACGCCAAAAAATATTTTCCATTATCGAAAATCATTAGT
>CAYSZJ010000070.1:0-20434 GCA_964435435.1 uncultured archaeon | reverse complement strand
TATGAAAATTAAGAATTATGAGAAATTCCATTCACAGTTAGATTTACCGTTTTTAGAGACGGATGAACAATTTTTAAAAGAAATATTCGAAACCCTTCAATTCAAATTCGGTCTTAAAAGAAATTCAAATCAAAAATTAGTTGATTTGGGAGCAGGAAATGGAAGTGTTATTATTTATTCTTCTTTATATTGTGGTCTTAAATCTTACGGTGTTGAAATTAACCACATTTTGGTGAAAGAAGCAAAACAACGCATAAAGCTATTGAAGAAAAGTGGAGCTTTTAAAAAAAGACAACTTAGGAATGTCAAAATTAAATTAGGTGATTTGTATCAACAAAATTTGAAAAAATTTGATTTTATATATATCTATACTTTACCTTCTATGCAAAAATACCTTAATCATGTATTTTTAACAGCAAAAAAAGGAGCAATTGTAATATCTCACAATTATAAATTAAACAATTTCCATTCTTATTTGAAATATGAACATTGGTTAGAGCATAGAAAGGATAAGCTAAAAGTTTTTACTTATTTTTATAGGAAAATTTTATGAAATTGAAAGGACTATTAATGAATAGTTTGATTATAAAGGAATAGCTCAAATCATATAATACTAATATTTTATACTAAAAAATATAATTATAAATAAAATCAAATTAAATAAATATATAATTGTAATATTGAATAAAATTTTTAGATTAATGGTGAGAAATTATAATCGCTTTTGAAGGTTGGTTGGATGGATTAACAGCATCACTAATCGTATTATCTTCAGCGTTTTTTGGATTATTATCTCTCTACAAATCAATAAAATTGAAAGCTAAACTATTATCTATAGCAGGAATACTCATGTTTTTCGTAGGTTTCTTATGGCTTGGGCCGACTATTGATTTTTTTGTTAAATTAATCACAGATCATAATATAGGACCAGTTGATGGTCCAGTTCCACTCTATGTACGTTTAAGCTATACATGGGTACCATTTGCTCTGTTTTTTGCTATGTATTTAGGTGGTGAACTTCTATTACCTAAATATAAGTGGGCACTTGTAGGAATTTTTTTAGTTTTAGGAGGAATATTCGAATACTTTTTATGGTTTCAGACAGTTGATTCATTTGACTATATTAAGGTTCTGGTAACAGATGGATTAATTGATGCCAGTTTTAATCAAGGCCATCCAACTTTTATTATGGTTGCAATATTTTTAGTTTCTGCTCTAATTTTCTTAGGAATAGGATTTGCAGTAAAAGCAAAACAAGCTACTGGCTTATTAAGAAAAAAATTTACATATTTATCGATTGCTAACATCATTTTTGTTGTTTGTGGAGCATTAGATTCAATTCTTGAAATACCTTGGACTATTGGGGTCATAAGAATTATTATGTCTTCTTTCGCCGTCTGGATGTACCTGGGTCTTAAAACCTAGTTCTAAATCATTCTAAACTATTTCTTTTTTTTAAAAAATTTATAGATTTTTAAGCTTGCTACTATAACTTATTCAATGCGATTAAAACTTCTTTTAGGTATAATTTCATATAATATCTTTGATTAGTGCAGAAATTTAATTTCTGATTATTGTTTAAATCAGGGCAATTAGATAAGATGGAATTGATATCATTTGAAATAGCAAGATATTCATTTTTTGCCTCGCTGAGACCAGAAACAACAGTATTTGTTTTGTTAGGATGAGTTTCTCTTAAATTATCATTATTTTCTAAAAAGTTATTAACCAGATAATATTTATCATGATCTTGTAAGGAGTCAAGCAACAAATTAGAGACATAATCAAATGAATCTTTTGAATCAATTTGTTTAAATAATTCTGAGATGAGCTCAGAAATAACGGTTTTATTATTTGAAATATGAGGTTTTTCAAAACTCTGATTTTTGTCTGTTAAAATCTCGGAGTAATTGTTATTTGTAGAACCTTTCGAAATTATATCTCATCTCGAAGAAATTTGAGTTTGATAAATATTGCACTGATCTTATATTTAAAAATAGAGCCTCTCTAAATTTAGTGGAGATTTTAGACATTTTTATGCAAAAATAGGGAGAATTTCAAAAAAAAAAGTGAATCTTAGAATTATAAAGTTTACACAAAAATAATTATTTATTAATAATGTGAACAAATTATAATTAATCTTTAATTACACCTATGTTATTAATATAAATATAAAATTATGGAGAAATATTATGACTGAAGAAAGGAAAAGCTCTGAACCAGAATATTCATTAAAGAAGGCTGTTTTATACAGTTTTGCAGGTTTTACAGATGTTGTTTTTCTACAATTTTTTACATTTCTGATTTTTACATTTTATTATTCTGTCGTTGGATTAAATATCATTCTAATAACAATTGCCTTTATAATTTGGTCTATCTGGAATGCTGTCAATGATCCAATGTTAGGAGCTATCTCTGATCGAACTAGCTCAAAATGGGGTCGTAGAAAACCTTATATAATTGCTGGAATTATACCTTTACTCTTTATTAATGTTTTACTTTGGACTCCTCCTAGAGGTAATATGATTGGCACATTTATTTATTTTTTAATTATTATTATCCTTTGGGAATTCTTTTACACAATGTACTCTTTAAATCAGACATCACTATTTCCTGAAATGTTTCGAGACTTGGATCAAAGAACAAAAGCAAATACATCAATACAACTCTTTCAAATTATTTCTCTTTTAATTGCATTCATTTTACCAGGGATATTCATTCCTATATTTGATGATCCACAATATTTTACTGAATACAGCTATGCTGCGATTACAATTTCGATTATTTGTGCTATTTCAGGGTTTATTTTTATAAAATTTGGTTTAAAAGAAAGAATTGAATTTTCTAAGGATCCTGAAAGTGCTCCCTCTTTTATTGATTCATTGAAATATACATTTAAAAATAAATCATTCAGGCTCTATATAATCGGAAATTTCGCTCTTTGGTATTCATTTGGAATGCTCCCTACGGTATTCCCTCTTTATGGTCATGTTGTTTTAGGTGTCCAAGATGCATTTGTTTTATCATTAATGCTCGGAGCGGGGTTTATTGCCGGCTTGTTTTTTATGTTCCCCTGGCGTATTATCATTAAAAAGCATGGAGCTAAAAGAGCTTATATTTTAGCATTAATAGTATTTATTGCAACCTTATCTCCATTCATGTTTATATCGAATGCCTTAGGGGGCTTTATTTCTTTGGCAATTTGGGGTTTCGGGTTAGCTGGTGTTTTAATTGTTAGAGATGTTACAATTGCAGCTATAATTGATGAGGATGAATTGAATACTGGAATTCGAAGAGAAGCAGGATATTATGGTATAAATGGGTTTATTGTTAAATTAACTAACGTAGTAATTTATATAACAATTGCAATTGTATTTATTGGAGTAGAGTGGGCAATTTTCGATCCATCTACGATAACAACTGCTAATATTTTTGGCTTACGTAGTTTGATGTTTATTTTTCCAACAATTTTTCTAGTACTTGGAATTATAGCTATGGTATTCTTCCCTATTGATAAGGTAAAGTATGATAAATTAACAGAGAATGCTAGAAAACTACATATAGAGAAAAAAGAAAAGGTTATACGTATCTAATACTACTTTCTATATTTGATTTTAAAATTAATTCTATTTTTTTAAATATGATAATAAAATTCCACAGGATTTAGTTCTTTAAATTCGTCTGTTTTTAAAACAATAGATCGCCTGATGTCAAAACATACATGACATTTTGAAACATAACCCTCATTTTGTTCTTTATAATTGAAGTTATTAACAGAGTATTCATAAAGATCTTTAATATTACCTAAAATCAAAGCTTTTAAGAATGGATACTCATCAAGATCAATGCCTTCATTACATAGAGAGTTTAAACTTCTGATATTTCCCCACGAAATCCCTCCGCAATAACCTGGCATATAATTTCCGTAGTTATCAAAATGACAATGCCAGTCCCTTACTAAATCCTTACTACAATTTTCATTAAAAAAATATTTAATGGGGTATTTTTTGTAAAAATTCTGAAGTGATAAAGCCGCACGTCCCATTTTAAACATTTCTACTCTTCTTTTCAAATCATCTAAGCTTACAAGGTCGAGGTATTTTTCGATTTGAAGTTTTCCTTTAAAATTTAATTCTCTAAATTGACCAAAATAATATAATTGATAAATCATAAAATTTTCTCTAAATAAATCCATACTTATTCTAATAGCGCGTTCTGTATATTCAAAAGGAACAAATTCAAGAATAAAGGGATTTACACTTATTAGAATGCCATGTAGTCCTAAGTTTTTTAATTTTAAGAGTTTATCATACGTAATAGTATCATTTTTACACCAATAACAATTTGTTTCCACAAACATCGAAGGAATGTTTAATTTATTACCATATTCGACAGCCTTCAATAAAAGATCATAATCTAAAAAAGGTTCTCCGCCAGTAAAATGAAGCCCATAATTTAAGCTCACCTTTTCATGTCCATTTGGAGATGGTTGAATTATTTTGGATAATACAGTTAAAGTTTCCTCCAATTGTTTATTACTTATCGAATCGGCCCATTTTGGTGAACCAAAATACATACAATGCTTACATTCGCAGTTACATTTATAAGAAATTATCAATCCACAAGAAATTGGCTTAGGGACTTTTAGACGTTTCATTAGGTCATTATAAATTCATTTTTCTTTATTAATAAATATAGTTTAAGTAATGTGAATAAGTTAAAAAATTAGAAAATCAATCTACTTAGAATGAGCTTATATTTATTCTATAAAAAAGTTATTTATTTATGCAGAGACACATTATATCCTTGATTTTTAAGATAATTTCCATAGCTCCACAAACGATAGATGCTTTTAGCTGCTGCTTCAACTGAGTTATATACCATTATCCCTTTTTTTATCATTTTAGGACGAAATTCTTGTATAGCCTCTGCTGTCTCCTTTCGCGGTGCAAATGACATATGTACACTAATTAAGTTTTTTTCTGAGTTTGGTGGTAAAGCATTAGCATAACTATTAACAACTTCATCCATATCCAATCCCTGTGAAATATACCATTCAGGACTATTAGTAATCATTATTGAAGAAATATGAGGTTCATTATCTAGAATTCTTATAGTTTTAATCATATTTTCATGACCACCATGGGCCCCAAATTCTAATGGGTTTGTTAAATTTGAATTTACTTCAGGAACGAATTCATTTATCATTTTTTGTGCTTTTTCTGTAATTCTTGGAACTTTTAGACCATTTAACTCACATTCATCTGTCATCTCAACTGCTGGTCCTCCTCCACCTGTAATGATTGCAGTACCTAGAGTACTAGGAATTTTATATATTAGAAAAGTCTGGATCATTTCAATTAACTCTTTAAAGTTTCTTACAAGGATTGCGCCTGTTTGATGTGTCATAGCTCTCCATAATTTTATATTACCCGCCAAACCACCAGTATGGCTCATCACTGCACTATGTCCAGCTTCTAATTTACCACCTTTCCATATTATAACTGGTTTCTCTTTGGTTGTTTTTTTCAGGAGTTGAACAAAATCGTTTCCACTTCTCTTTATATTCTCAATATACATGGAAATTACTTTAGTATCTGGATCAGTTCTAAAATAATTCAAGAAATCTACTATATCAAGATCTATTTGGTTGCCAAGAGAAATTACTTTTGAAAAAAAATAACTATTTAATGGTCCAATATGAGAATGTCTCCCTGCTATCCCCCCCGATTGACTTATAAAAGCTACTGGTCCATCTTCTAATGGAAGGCGATGTGTGAAGCCCATTCGTCCTTTAGGATTATAAATTCCCATACAATTAGGACCAAGAATCCGAATATGACTTTTTTTTGCCTTCTCTAAAAGTTGTCTTTCAAATTTTTTCCCCTCCTCACCAAGTTCTGAAAATCCACTAGAAAAAATATGAGTAAATAATACACCTTTTTTTCCTAATTCCTCAACAATTTGAGGTGTAATTTTAGCTGGAACAGCCACTATTCCAAGGTCAATTGGCGGATCATTTGGTAAAGAAGAAATAGAAGCACGTACTTTGAATCCCTGAATTTCTTCTCCTGCGTACTTAGGGTTAATAGGATAAACTGGTCCTGTGTATTCATATTCTTTAAAAGTTTCCAAATAGTGGGTTCCTCCCCAATCTCTATCCTTACTTACCCCAACTACTACTACTGCACGTGGGTTAAATAATCGATTAAAAGGGATATTTTCTCTTTCAAAAGGGATATTTTTTTTTTTAATTTCTCTTTCTGATAAAAAGTCAGGATTGTAGTTCTCACATTTTATTATAGTAAATCACCAATAATTAATAACCCTAATGTCTATATGATTAAATTTTGTGTATGTAAAAAATTTTTTTAAATAGAAAAGGAAAAAATAATAAAAAATTATAAAGTTAAAGCTTGGATCCGCAATTTGGGCAAAAACTGGCTTTTACCTCCAGCTTATGACCACAATAAACGCAGAAATTCTTATCTTCTGTGGGTAGTGGAGCTTCAAGTTTTTTAGCAGGTGGAACATACTCAGTTGCGGGTATATATGTTACTCCTTTACCCAATATGATTTGTCCAGTTTCAGAATTAAAACTATATTGTACTATTCCTTTATTTCGCAAATCTACCAATACACGTAAAATATCTTTAGGTCTCATACCAATTTCCAAAGCAATATGTTCAAGTTTATGTGTCCCTTCGAAATTTCTTTGAGCTATAGCATTCTTTACAACTTGTTTATATTTTATATTCCTATAAAGTTGTTGAAACCCTCCAATAAAAATAAAAAAAGCAGGTATAAATAGCCAGTAGCCCCATGCACTAAGTCCAATAAAATCTATGTCAAATGCCCGTAATACTAAAGATAATATCGCAACAAAAAGAAATACGATACCGCAGGCGAATGTACCTATGCTAGCCTCATAAGATTCTTTATAATAATATCTGTGTTTGTATTTTTCACTACTCAAATTAATCAATTCCTATTAAAGTTGTAATAAGATATAGTTTACAATTATTCTTAAGTGTATAAATTTTTTGAATAGACCAATTTTTGAATAAATAAAAAAAAATTAGAAAATATTAAATGCCTTTCCCATCCAATATACAACAAGATATGAGGTAGGCACTGCCTGTCTTAAGCCATTTCCAGTTGGATTACCTCCATCACCATAAAACTTGGAATGCTCCCACAGGAAGCTATGAATTCCCATTTCTGAGACCGTCAACGGCATGAGATATAAAGAATCTTCAAAATCAATCACGTCTCCAAGCCAAGAAAATAAACTGCCATAAACGTTATTTTCAAAGAAATTTTTCCATTTTTCTTTATTTGACTCTGTTTCCATTTTTCTAATTTCTGGATTTAGGCTTGTTGCACGCGTGGAATTCGGTCTTACAGTTAAATTGTAATCTCTAATCCCATTACCCCATCCTGAATTATTAAAGCGCCAAAGTTGGTCAAGAACGTCCCATCTTATCATTTCATCATCATAATTTTGATCTTCAAATTCTAAAGGATTTGTTATTAATGTCATAAAAGCTAAATGCCCAATATTGAAAAAGGCATTGCGATGATATTTGACATATCTATAAAACTTTTGTTCAAAATTTTCAATATAGTGATATTGCAATTTTAGATTGTCTTCAAGCAGAATTAATGCAATTTCTACATCCATTCCAAAGGCAAGTGCATAAGTATCATAAGCTGTATTCTGTTTTCCACCCATAACCGCTTCATTCATAGACAACATTTTAGACGCTGCATAGTGATATAAAGAATCATACTTTTCAGGTAAAGCTGTAGCTCCTATTCTAAGGAGAGTTAATTGCCAAGCACTACCTTCAAAGTAAGGATTAAGATCTGAACCAACTGGTTCACCTTCTCCCCCCAAAACAAGCCAGTTATTCTTTTTAAAGCCCTCAATCATTTGTTCTGTCAATAATGTTATTCTATTTACACACCATTTACTATCGTCATTTTCATTAGGATCAATAAATTTTAAGACACATGCAAACCCAAGGAAATATCCTGCAAGTTCATCTCTACTTGTATGAAGCCGTACTCGCCATTTTTGATAAGGCCCTGTTCCATTGAAATGTCTTGGATGTTCTTCAAAAATCCAAGGATGATATTTTCGATTTTCAGGAGCACATACAAATCTTGCTGGCGTTCCAGGATATTGAGGTCCAATCCCTCCATTAGGTGCGGCTAACATATTGCTAAAAGCACTTACACATTTTTTGACCATGCGTGTGGCGTTATTCAATTCATCAATATCTCCACTATCTAACGCTGCTTTATATCTAAAACATTGAGATGCTAGGGTATAACCTATTTTTAAAGCACCGTTATCTGTACCATGCCATGTTTCAACTTCCAAATAACTACCATTAGTAAAAGTTATATCAACACTAATATTTGTGGGCATGTGAAATCTCTCCATTTGCAAATCATATCTATGAGCTAATTTATCTAAATAACTTGAATTCCCTAAGATGTCATTTAAGTTATAAAAATATTCTGTGTTGGGAGGATCCAATTTTAATGTAAAAGAAGCAACATTATCCAAAATATATAGACAGAGACCCGCATAAATACCAAAACTAATCACCGGGATTAAAAATAAAAATGTAATAGTAGCATTTTTTTTTTTAAGATTCTTCCTCTTTCTTATCCTCATAATATTAACTATGAGCCGGAACTATTTAATTCTTTTAGCCAAGATGTATCTTTTTTTAATTGTCGATAAATTTCTATATTACCAAAATCTCCTCTAAATTGATCATTTTCCATTTTAATTACCCTGACTTTCCAATTTCTCTCTTTAATACCAATTCGTATAGCCTCCGGTATTTCAATTTCTCCTCTTTTAGAAGGTTTTAAAATTTTTAAAACACTAAAAATTTCTTTAGAAAAAATAAAAATTCCACAATTATTATAATTGTATCCTGAGTCTTTGGGAGGTTTTTCTATAATATCTTTACAATATAAATCATCGCACATTACAGCAGCTCCCAAATAAGGATCGTAAGAATAATCCACTACCATGACGAAATTTTGGTTCTCGTTTAGAAATATTTTGTAAATATCTTTATACACCTTATAAGGCACTAGTATATCTCCCCATGTTAAAAAGAAATGACTTTCATCAATGATTTGCTCGCACAATAATAGAGCTCCACCTGTGCCATTTACTTCTTTTTGTTCAACATATTCTATATTTATTCCCCATTTCTTACCATCTTGAAAATAAGCTAATATTTGTTCTTTTTGGTATCCTACAACTAGAATCAATTCTTTAAAACCACTAGAAATTAAACCATTTATAATGTATTCTAATAAAGGCTTACCATGGATAGGAAGCATCGTTTTTTGGTAAACATTAGTATAAGGTTTCAATCGTTTACCATATCCTGCACACAAAATTATAGCCTTCAATAATATTCAGCTCCATTACTAGTTTTTAGTATAAATGCTTCACCACCAGCATCTTCAATAGCATTTTTAATTTTTTCTTCCTTTCCAGGTGATAAAGCAAATATGGTCCCACCAAATCCAGATCCATTTATTTTTCCACCTAAAGCACCAAATCTTTTACATTTAAGCAATATATCATCAATTTTTCGAGTAGAAACTTGAATATTTTCTTTTAACTGTTTTTGATGCAAATCTAATAAATTACCTATTGATTCATAGAATTTTAGAGTTTTTTTAGAATATTCTTCTTTTAATAATATATATCTATTTTGTTCAATCAATTTTTTAGCTTTAATTGTATAATTTCGATTGTGAATATTTCCTAAAATTTTCTTTTGATATTCTTTTTTCAGATTAGGTAAAAAAGGTTCTATTTCTTCTAAATTTGTTGTATATTGATTAAAATTTGGCATTATTTTTTTTATTTCTTTAAAAGCGTTAAGAGTCACATTTTTAACCCTAATTAAATCATCAACTGTCTCTTTCTTTTCCATGGAATTTCCTAAAACAAAACCGTTTAATTTGACTTTGTAATGGATTAAATTTGGTTTAGGTAAATTAGGTTCAAGGTAGATTAAATTACCAAAAGTAGAAACGAAATGATCCATCATCCCGCCACCTTCTTTAAACTCTTTAACTTCTGTATTATATCCATCGAGTGCTAATTGAAATGATTTTACTTTTTTATTACTGATAATATTTAAAAAAAATAACCATACCATAACTAAAGCTGAAGAGCTAGCAACTCCCGCGTTAATGGGGATATCTCCAGTTATATTAATCTTATAACCTTTATCAAACCGCACACCTTTTCTTAAAAATTGATTATAACCACTTCTGAGATAATCTCTTTTCGATTCATATTCTAATTTTTTCTTATTTAATTTAATTTCTAATTGTTGACTAATATCTGACATATTGATTAGGAATTTAGATTCCAATATTCGTTCTGCTTCTAAATATATGTATTTTGAAATAGCCATTGCAATAACAGGAAAATTTAAATAATCCTGATGTTCTCCAAATAAGCAAATCCTGCCAGGAGCTCTTAACCGAATCATGTTATTGTGAATATTTATATTATTAGCGTATTACAGATGTATTATAATCATTTGTGTATTATAATTATTGATTTTGTAAATACAACTACAAGATTTTTAACAATATTTGACAGTTACTCCTGAGCTTAATGATTTGCGACGTTGTCATTATTAAAGATGGATTACCATTACTATCTAAGAATTTCTCCAATTCATCTAATACAAAAAATTTGTTTTCTGAAGTAGATAACCTTATAATGGTAAGTGGGTTCTTTTCAGCCCTGAATTCATTTTCAGATTCATTTGAGGATTTAGGAACCATTAGCGAATTGAAGCTTTCAAATAATAATCTTAAATTATCGTTTTTAAAAGATTCAAATATACCAGATTTAATTTATCTTGCGACCTATGATAAGAATTCTGAACTTGCAAATGTACAAAGATTTTTAAAAAAACTAGCTAACGATTTTTTAAAAGAATTTAATATTAATCAAATTTCAAATTTTAACGGCAGATTAGATAGCTTTAAATCATTTGAAAATGTAATTAAGCGTTATATTGAAGAAGAAGACAGTAAAAAGAAAGCTCAATTCAATAATCAGGTATATAATTGGATTAAAGGTTTCGAAAATCCAATTGATCAAATTGCAACACCTAAAACAGAATCAGAAATAGTAGATTCTGTTCCAGACTTTTATATTTATATTCCAACTATTATGACCTCTAAAAAAGTAAATCCTAAATATTACTTAACAGGAGATACATCGTGTAAAGTGTATGAATTTATTGATGGAAAGAAAAACATTAACCAAATCGCTGAGGAATTAAATTTAAGTCAAAAAAAAGTTTATAATCTATGTAAAAGCCTATGTAAAATACAACTTATTTCATTTAAATAAAAACTTTAACACACAAATTTTTTACCACAAAATTTGGCTCCATTAGTTTGTTGCATTAGCAAGAACAAGTTTTACTTACAAAAAAAGTAAAATCTAATGGTGATGAGATAGAGATTTCATTT
Source organism: uncultured archaeon (assembly GCA_964435435.1). Lineage (GTDB taxonomy): Archaea > Asgardarchaeota > Lokiarchaeia > Sigyniarchaeales > SOKP01 > Loki-b32. Next base: position 8,887 of record CAYSZJ010000070.1, on the reverse strand, counting down.
TTAAAAAAACAAGAAAAGCTATTAAATCAAAGAGAAGAAGAGTTAAGGCAAAAAGAAATAATGTTAGAGCAACGAGAAGAGATAATAGAAGAAAGAGCTTTATATTTATGCAAAAAAAAGAAAAAATTAGACGCAAAAAAGAAACAAATAAAAAATTTTCTCAGATATGCTAAAGAACAAGAAAGTGAGGCAGAGAAGAAATGGAAGATTTTGGAAGAACTTACAAAACATGTAGAACAGAGAGATCGGTTAGTAATACACCGTGAAAAGCAATTGCAGCGGCGTTTAAATCAATTAGATAAATATTCTCAGCAAATTATACAACGTGAGATCCAAAAAAATATCCACTCCCAAGAAATCGAGCTTAGAGAAGAAGATCAAGAAATTATTCACTCATATGAAAATAAAAGATTTGATCGCATTTTAAATTCCAATAATGATAATGAATTAGTCATTCCTATGGGATATTACGCGTTAATTAATTCATTTGATAATAATATTAAAGCAACTAAATTATCTATTCAAGGATTAGGTTCGGGTATAGGTTTGATTCTTAAGGATCCTGTAAATAATATTTTCGCAATGTCTCATATTTCATTACCAAATTCCTCTGCTGCTAAGCAAGGTTATCATTTGCTTATTCCTCATACATTTGTAGATACATCAATACAAGAGTTATATAATAACTTATTATACCATGGAGTAAAAGAAGCAAACATTAGAGCAAGTATTGTCGGTGGAGCTAAACTATTTTTAGATTATGACAAGACATATCAAGAAAACATAGAAAATATTAAAAAAGGATTAAGTTCAATGCATATAAAAATAGATTCAGAAGATATTGGAGGTTTAAGTGAAAGATCAGTAATCTACGGCACCATAAATGATGCGCTTTATGTTAAAAAAACATGGGAATTCCAATATAGACAAATAACACGATTGAACTTATAATTTATTTGCTCTACTTAATTTAGAATTAATTAATATCGATATATATCAAATATCCAAGCTCTTCCTCCTGCTTCAGTTATTGCTTCGGCGACTTCTTTTTGTTTTCCAGGTGCTATCGCAACCATACATCCTCCACCACCAGCTCCCATTTGTTTTGCTCCTAAAGCACCAGCATCTTTTGCTGCTTTACATAAATTTAAGATTTTTAAGGTATCTGCTTTCAAAACTGCTTCTTGTGCTTGTTGTTTATTCATTAATTCCCCTAATTTATGAAAGTCTTTCTTCAATAACGCGTCCCTTGCTTGATAAACACAACTTTCTATTACTCGAAAAGCTTCTAATGTAGCAGGATCATTTTCTCTTATCTGTTTTTTTACTCTATTTAATATCAAAGATGCTTTTCTTTCTTCTAATGAATCTCCAACAACAATCGGCATTTTTTCAATGCTTAAATGCTCTACCCCAGGATTTTCATAACCTGTATCTATAAACACAATTCCACCATGAGCGATTGTATATTGATCTAACCTACCACACATTATTCCCAGATCATGGTTTTCACCTAAATAAGCAAGTTCTGCAATTTCATCTAATGTGAGATTCAACCTATATGCTTCATTTATAGCTTTAATAAAACCTATTGATACAGCAGCAGAAGTTGATAATCCTGCTCCAATTGGAATGTCAGAATCTACTTCCATAAAAAATCCTTTTTTAATATGCTTTTTTAGTCTTTCATATAAAACACTCCAATAAGCTAAATCAATGTCACGAGGAGGAGAATCATTTAAATTGAATGATGTCCTTTCTTTAGTATCATGGCTATAGAATTCAACGATATTATTAGTTTTTTCTTTATAAATGATTGTCATCATCAAATTTATTGCCATACCTATAACAGGTTTTCCTAAAAGGTCTACTTTATCCCCCATCAAACAAATTCGACCTGGTATTTTTAGAGAGATTTCTTTTTCCATAATAATTAAACTTGAACTATAGTTTTAATGTCGAATTAATTAATTCAAAATTAGGGTGTGAAAAATAATATTTTACCGTTGCTTTCTTTTTTGCTGGAGTTTCTTCTTCTTACGATCTGCCTCTTGAATTTCCTCTTGTAACTCATACATCTGTGAATCAACTCTACCTTGTAGTTTAAATTGCCCAAAAATTTTACTTTCTTCACGCTCACCAGATTTTGAAATTTTTTCAAAAGATAATTCTATTGGTAAATCTTGATTTAAAGCTAAATTTATAAAGTTTATGAAACCAATATGTTTACTCGGCGCAATACTCAATTTTAGACTTAAATCTTTATTTTTCTTGGTTTTGGTTTTCAAAATTAAACGTAATTTCAAGAGTTTTCAATCTCTTTGTTGTGTTACTGAATTAATTATATATTTAAAATAAATAAAATAAAAAAACTATGTTATTTTATTATGAGAAATATATTTTAATTTAACCCATAAAACTTTATGTAAAAATGCCTTCAAGATTTCGCTTAAGATATATCTTTAGGCCATTAATAAAACTGATAGCAAAAGGTTTAATTAGAATTGGAGTTACACCGAATATAGCCACTATTATTATGCTTAGTTTTTCAATCTTGAGTTTTATCTCTTTAGTGATTTTTCGAAATCTTTTATACTTCTCTATTTTTGTTTTTATTACAGGAATTATGGACGGTTGTGATGGAGCGATTGCTCGATTAACTAACAAGCCAACAAAATTTGGAGGGTTTTTTGATTCTTTTATGGATAGAGTATCTGAATTTATTATTTTCTTTGGACTATTTATTTTTAACTATAATGAATTTCTATGGAATTTTATTGATATGAATTTGGTTATATTCATATCTTTTTTGATTTCAATTATGATTAGCTATAGTAGAGCAAGAGCAGAAGTATTTTTCAAAGGAGATTTTGATGTAGGATTAATGGCTAGATCTGAAAGATTATTTTACCTATTTATTACAACGATTTTAGCATTTTTTTATGGATTCATGAATGAATTTTTATTTATTTATATGTGGCTTGTTATCGGAACTTTTATTTTTAGAATGATAAAAATATATTACGAAATAAAACAGACAAACCAGCAAATAAATGAGTAAAATTCTATAATATTTTATTTTTTAATTAATTCTATTCTTACTCTATCTCCATCTCTTAATTTTAATACTTCCCTTAAGTAAGGTTCTGCTAAAATTTCAACAATATTTTTTTTATGATGAGTTCTTTTAATTTTTAAAATAGCAGCAATTATTTTATTTTCTTGATTATCCAAACGAGATACATGGCATTCAAAACAGTTTACTGAACCATATGTACGACCTAATTTTTTATCTTCAAATCCATCAATTCTAACAGGAATTCGATTTTTTAAATTCTCTTCTAATAATTCTTTATTAAGATCACTAAATTGTAGATTTAACGTTCCAAAATAAGGAATATATCCAAGTTTTTTCTGAAATTGCTCTAAATAACCAGGTATTCTAACATAATAACCTCCTTCTCCCATTCCCTCAGTAACTACGCCAACTATTAAAATCTCTTCAAGGATTTGTTTTAAGTTCTTATACATAGCAAACATACTATCAGCTCCTTTCTTTGTTATTCTGATTATCTGCTCTTTTCCTTCAACTTTTCTTTGAATCCAACCAAGTTCTTCTAGATTATTTATTCTTCTGGATGCTGTTTGCTGCGATAAATTTAATACTTTACCAAACTCGACACTACTAATATGAATCGCTTTCTGGCTACCAATATTTAGGCAAAGATGATAAAGTGCAAACCAATTAGCATAATTTTCTGGAGATATATTTTCTTTATGTTCCATTATCGCAACTTTTCGATTTATTTTCTTTATATTTTTCAATAATTTTCTGTTTTATTAAACTTGAGCTATTTAATTCATATTTATCATAATAAGTTTTGAGTCTTCTTACTTCTATATGATTAAGACCTTTTTCTTTAAGCCCTTTTTTTAATATATTTATACTATATTTTTGATCTGGTCCTAACAAAATAATTTCCGGATTTATTTCTTCTACAGTTTTGAGAGTATCATTGTCACTTCTTCCTAGCCTTGCTTCTTTTACGTTTTTAATATTTTTAATAATTTCCAATCTTTGTTCTTGAGGAATAATTGGAGATATACCTGAATATAATTTCCTGTTTTTATCAGTAGCTATAATTACATAAACATCTCCTAATTTTGCGGCTTCATTGATTAGGTAGATATGGCCTGGGTGCACCAAATCGAAAGTTCCTGCAATTAATACCTTTTTCGCTATTTTATTCAACCCATTTCATATTGAAATCATTTTATACTTATTAAAAGTTCACAGTTTTAACAAAAATACATTAATTGAATATTATTTTTCATTTTCAAAACATTGCTTTAAATCGTTCATTTGAATAGCAAGTGATATATCTCCTCTTGTTTTTTCAATGATATTTCTTGCTATGTCAACCTTCCGTCTTAGATCTTGAGTAATTCCACTAGGATAATCGATAGAAAATAAGTATGTATAAATTTCGTCCATACTTTCTAAAATATAATTTAAATCTTGAGTTTGAGAATTTCTGATATTATCTAACGCGTATCTTCTTAATTCACCTATAACATCTGCTAATCCTAATGCGAAATTAAGAGGATTAACTTTTATCTCTGAAGGTGGTGGAATTTCTTTTTTACTAATAATTGAATGAAAAACAATTAATTCTGTAAACTCTTGTTCAGGAGTTTTTAAATATTTGGAAAATATATCAGGATTCTTATTAACTAATTTGACTAAATTTTGAAGATTAGTTTTAATAGTATTATTTTTCTCTTGAAGCACTCTAAATTCTTTTCTATGAATATGTTTAATACCTATACTACAATCTCGAATAATATTCCGGGATATTTGTAAAATTTTTTCTCGATCATTATATAAAATGTCAAATAAATTAGATATTTCTGAAAAAGCTTTTTTAAGATTCATTATTATTGAGATAAATATTGTTAACAATTAATTTGAATTCAGTATATAATTATATATCAAAAGTAAGAAAAATATTTAGAATTTATTATGAGGAATTAATAAATAAATAAAAACTAAGATCTGATATGAAAATCTTATTAATCCACTCACAGAATGTAGAAGTAATTAAAAATAAAGAAGCAACCAGCAATCCTCAAGAATTTGCAGAAGATTTTATTAAGATGGAAGGCCTTATTTTGGTGTGTTATATATCTGTCGAAGATCAAGATACATACGATACTAATTTGATTGCAAGACAGGGTGCTGAAGAAATAGAAGCAGCTATATTACAAATTACTGGATTTCCTGAGCAATTAAGACAAAAAAATGAAGAGATAAGAGAATTTAATAAAAAAGTTGAAAAAGGAGAAATTAAAGGAAAAACTAGAAAATTATTAGAACTTATTATGGATAGAGACATGTATCGTGTGGATAAAGTTTTAGTTTATCCATGGGCACATCTAAGTAAATTTCTTAGTAATGAGGCAAATGCTATGGAAGTTTGCCCAAAAATTGCTGAAAATTTAAGGGTGAAAGGCATAGAAGCTAAATTTTCTCCTTTTGGATGGTACAAATCGTTTAAAATTAATTGTTTAGGTCACGAATTAGCTGAGATGTATAGGGATGTTAAACTAGCTATTAAACCTGAGGAACAGGTTAAAAATTCCGCATTCAAAGTAATTACAACCTCGGGAAAAGAAATTGATTTAAATTTTGATGAAGATCAAAATATAGTGCCCCCAAAGGAGATTAAAGACGAAGATTTTCATTTATTCCTAAATTCTGAATTAGGTTCAAGATTAATAGATAAACCAATGGAACCAGCTCATATAAAAGTGATGAAGGAGTTTGAATTAGTGGATTTTGATCCTAATACTGATGCAGGGAATTTTAGGTGGTATACAAAAGGAATCATTATGAAAAATCTAATAAAGAATTTTATAGAAGATAGATTAATAGATTATGGGGCGATTCTTCTTGATACACCTGTTATGTATACCGTAAAAAATAAGAAATTGACAGCTCAAACTGCTCGGTTTCCAGCAAGGAGCTATTGGGTTGAATCTGGTAGAGATAGATATCTCTTGAGGTATGCTTGTGATTTTCTTCTATTCGATTTATTTTCTCAAATGAATTTAAAACCACATTATCTTCCTTTAAGAGTATATGAATATGAACAATATGCATTTAGACGTGAGTTAGAAGGTGAATTAAGCGGTTTAAGAAGATTACGAGCCTTTATAATGCCAGATATGCATACAATGTGTAAAGATATAGAATCTTCCATTGATGAGTTTAAAAAGCAATATGAATTAATTAAGAGTCTGGAAAAAGATTTAGGCATAGAAACTTATGTTATTTTTAGAGTTACACAGGATTTTTATAAGGAAAATAAGGATTGGATCATTGATTTAATTAAGTCAGAAAAACATCCTGCATTATTAGAATTATGGGAAGATAGATATTATTATTATATATTAAAACTTGAAAGAAATGTGCTTTCTGCTCAAAACAGAAGTGCAACATTAGCAACTAATCAGATAGACGTAGAGAGCTCATTAGAATATATGATTGATAATGATGGTATAAGAAGGCAGAAATATAATATTTCTTTCATAGACACCGATGGTCAGTTGAAACATCCAATAATTCTTCATAACTCTCCAACTGGTGCTATAGAAAGAGTTTTATGGGGTTTAATTGAATCCGCTATTCGAAATAAGGAAAAAATAGTACCTGGATTCAAAACGTGGTTATCCCCTATACAAATCCGAATAATAACCGTGAGTGACGAGCAGAACGATTACGCTGAAAAATTGCTTAATATCATCAATGGAGAGGATTTTAGAGCGGATTTTGATGATCGAGAAGAAACTGTTGGAAAAAAAATAAGACAAGCAGAAATTGAGTGGATTCCATATATAATTATTCTTGGTAAAAAAGAACAAGAGAACCAAACAATTTCTATCAGAAAAAGATTGATAGGCAAACCTTTTGGTCCAAAAAAACAGACTTCTGAACAAGTCAATGATGTGAAGTTGGATACATTATTTGAAATGCTTGAAGAAGATACAAGAAACTTCCCAAAATATAAATTGCCGATACCATTTAGAAAGTTCTCAATGAGAATATATTTTAGAAAATAGGTTTTTTAAAACTTATGACAGTAAAAGCATTAATGTTTGATTTAGGTGGAGTAATTGTAGATTTAAATTTTTCAAATTTTTATAATAGAATAATATCTCAATCTCCCTTGAACAAACCTCAAACACCAATTATTCTGGAATTTTTCCGTCAATCAGACATCTATCATCAGGGATTAATGCGTGATGAGGAATTCTACCAATTGGCGTGCGATTTACTGCAAGTATGTGAATTAGCTCAAAATGATTTTTTTGACGCATTTAATAGTATTATTTCAGGAATTAATCATAAAAGTATTGAATTGGTAAAAAAATTGAAAAATGCAAACCAATATAAGCTTATTGCCTTATCAAACGTAAATTTGAGCCATTGGGAATATCTTTTAAGTAAGAAGTGGGATTTTCTGGAATGTTTTGATGAGATAATTTTGTCTCATGAGGTTCATATGACTAAACCTGATAAAGAGATATTTCAATATGCTATACAAAAAGCTGGTTGTAAGCCAGAAGAAATTGTTTTTATCGATGATGGGTTAAATAATATCCGATCTGCTCGAGAATTAGGAATTTTAGGTATTAAATTTACAAATAATGAAGAATTAATTAATGAGCTCAAAAAACTGAACGTTGAGATAAAATAAGATAAAACTAATGGAAGTTATAATTCTCCTACATCCTCAAGGCAAGCTTTGGCGATTGATTCAAACGCAACTTCCACATTTTCTCCTGTTTTTGCTGATGTTTCCATATATTCACAATTTAATCGTTTAGCTAAATCTTCTGCCTCTTCTCTATCAATATCTCTTTCTAGATCGGCTTTATTTCCAATTAATATCATTGGAATGGTTCTTTTTACCGATTTTTTGATAGAACTAATCCATCCTGGAATCTTTAAAAGAGTTTGACTAGATGATAAATCAAAAACGCCAAGAGCACCGTTACTGCCTTTAAAATAAATAGTTCTAAGTTTGTGGAATTGGGGCTGTCCTCCAATATCCCAAAGGAGGAGACGAACACCTTTTCCATCTATTTCTACATCTTTAATTAAAAAATTACTCCCTATAGTCTTCTTTAAATCATCACCAAAATAATCTTTAATATAACGCAATAAAAGGCTTGTTTTTCCTACGCCTCCGGGTCCAAAAAGCGTTATCTTAAATTTGAATTCTCCTTGTCCGGACATATTCAAGCTCCTTATAATAAATTAATTTTAGTTATATTACATTATAATTTTTATCTAATTTATGAAGTATTATTTAATATAATCTTAAGGAATTTAGTAATAATAAATTCACAACTTAATATTTCTTATTATTCTTTAAAGATATTTATATATTTACAATTAGATAAGTATTTCTAGATTGTTTAATATAAAATTTAGAATTTATTAATAAACTCAGAAAAGAAGTTTTTTTCAAGATTTTTTCTTCTTTTTTCCAGCACTTCCCAATTTGCCCATAATCCATTCAGGCGTTCCAACACCATTAAAATATTCTGTCCAGATATACATAAGAAAACCTAGAAATGCACAATATCCAACCCAGACTATTGGTAAAAAGATAATTGAAAATTGACCAATATATAAGGGGAGGAATAAATATTGAATTAAGAAAAGAGAGAGGCTTGTTTTTCCGTAAAAAATAACCATTTTTATGAAATCATTAGATTTTCTTTTAATATCGATAAAATAAAAGCACACTGCTATAAGCAAGAAAGCAACACCAAGATTGTAGAACATATTTTGAGCAGTACATCTTATCATATAAAG
>CAYSZJ010000069.1:0-20479 GCA_964435435.1 uncultured archaeon | reverse complement strand
GTCAAGGTTTAATGGATATGTTTAAGGATCATATGGACTCACTTAATATCCCATACATTTCAGATGAGATACGGACTATTGATAAAATTGATGATCACTTTGAATTACATTCCTTTTTTCAAAAGTTTAAAGCTTATTCTATTTGTATAGCAACGGGTTCCGAAAGGAAAAAATTGGGGGTTCCTGGGGAAGAAGAATTTGCTGGTAGGGGGGTTTCTTATTGTGCTACCTGTGATGGGCTGTTTTATAAAGATAAGGTTGTTTGTGTCATTGGTGGGAGTGATTCTGCTGCTAAAGAAGCATTATTTTTAGCTCAAAACACTCAAAAGGTTTATATTATTTATCGTGGTGAAGAAATACGAGCAGAACCAATAAATAAGCAAAGGGTTTATGAAAATGATAAAATAGAAATTATTTATAATACAAATATTGTCGAAATCAAGGGTGATAATACAGTGAACTCAGTTATTTTTGACAATGGACAAGAATTTGAAGTAGATGGAGTATTCATCGAAATTGGGTCAAATCCTAATTCTGATTTAGCAAAACGTATTGGTATTGAAACAAATGATAAAGGTGAAATTATAATTAATCGTAAATCAGAAACAAGCATTCCTGGTATTTTTGCAGCTGGTGATGTTGCTGATGCCCCTTTTAAGCAAGCAATAACAGGAGTTTCTGAAGGCGTTATAGCTGCATATTCAGCATTTGATTATGTCAAGGAAATAAATATAGAATATTGATATGAATTTATCTTTCTAATTATATCTTGTTCTTATTTTAAAAGCATTTCAAAGTCTTTTCACTCCTAACTAATAAATAAAATGATCAATTAATTCATTATTTAAAATAAAATGTAGTTATTTCTATCAAAAATGCGTTTGAATTAAAATAGAGTTTAAATAATTAAAATATTTTTCTTAAAATTAAAATAGAAATAGAAAAAAAATTAATTTATTCAACGTTTATCTCTATACTATGAAACTCGGGCTCTTTAAATGGTATTTTTATCTTCAGTAGTCCATTTTTATAAACTGCTTTTGCTTCTTCTGGTTTTATCGGGCAACAAACACCGTAGGAACCTATATAGATAGTATCTTCGGTTTCTCCTTTAATGAAAAAACTATCGTCATGCATTTTGAGTTTAATCGAATCCTTCTCTACTCCAGGCAATTGAATTTCAATTTTATAAGTATTTTCCTCGTCATCAGCCCAAGAACATACTTCTGGGGATCTTACAAACTTTTCTTCTTCTTTTACTTCAGACATATTTTTCACCTCATAGGCAAAATTTATAGTATGATTTCTTAATAACATCATCCAAAATATCTGATTTAAAAGTTCTTTCTATATATTATTAAAGAAATAAATTTTTCTTACTTATTTACTAGACTAAAAAGCAGATTCATTTTTAATTTATAAAATTCTATAGTTTTGTTAAAAGATACAGAGTCTTATTGAGTATGAAATAAAAATGAGTCTGTGGATAATATGTCTAATAACTTTTCCCAATATTCCTTTATTTCCCAATCTTGTTTATCTTTAATTTTTTCCGAGATCTCTTTCAATACTTGCTTAATCTTAAGCGAATCAAAATAAGTTAAATTTGAAGAGATTACAGATAACATGTATTGTTTTTCTCCATATCTTTCATTTTCATCCGGATATGAATCAAAAAATACATAACCTTTTTCATTAATGTTTTCAATATTCAATAAAAAGCCTTGAGCTCTTGTGATTTTATCATGGCCATAAATAGAAGTTGCTGCATGGAATAACTGCTTGCCTATTGCACTTATTGAAATAGGAAAATTTTTATCAGAGGGAAAATATTTCTTTACGACTGGACCTATTACATCATCCCAATACACAAACAATAAATATAATTTTGGCTGATCTTTATCAGGAATAGAAGGTTGCATTTCAATATGTAAAGAGGATAGTGATTGTTTAATTTCCTTATCAATAAGATTAGATTTTTGATTTCGAGCAATTTTACCTGAGATTGATGCCATTAAATCTTCTTTTTCAAAGGGTTTTGTGATGTAGTCATCAACCCCCAGCATTTTACCTAATCGAATATCTTCGGGAGTAGATTTTGCAGTTAGAAATAAAAAGGGAATTTGATTCCATTGAGGATTATTAGAAACAGCTGAAAAAAAATCGTAACCATTCATTCCTGGCATCATAATATCACTAATTATCACGTCAGGAATTGTATTAAGAGTGCTAAGAATTTTAATCGCTTTTTTGCCGCTAGTAGCAGTTTTTACATTACACCCTTTTTCTTCAAGCAATATTTTTAAATTAAACAAAATATCTTCATTATCATCAACAACCATAAGTAATGGTTTTGCATCTGACATTAATGATTTCACTATAATACTGATATCAATATATTGATCTTAATTAATATTTAAAACTTTTTTATTTCATTCAATTTTGGGTAAATACAAATAAAAGGTGGTACCTTTCTCTAATTCACTCTCTACATAAATATTCCCTTTATGAGCCTCGATTAAATCTTTAGCTATCGCTAGTCCCAAACCTGTTCCAGAAATTTCATTTACATTACTTGAACGAAAAAATCGTTCAAAAATTTTGGGTAAATCATACTTTGGGATTCCACGCCCATAATCTTTAAATTCAAAGAGAACTCCTGAATTTTCATTTAAATTGTATTTCCCTTTATAATTATTTATAGCTCGAATTTCCACTTTTGAGTTTTCTCTTGAATATTTAATAGTATTATCGATAATAATTCGAAAAACTTGATCTATTCTCTTTGAATCACCTCTTAAGTGAATATTTTCATCTACATCAACTTCAAAACTTATCTTCTTTTCTTTACCTATAGGTTCCATTAGATATAAGATTTCTTTGATAATCTCTTTCGGTTTATATTCTTTCCATTCCAATTCTAGTCGATTTTCGTCCATTCTTGAAATTAATAAAATATCCTCTGCTAATTCATTTAGCAAATGGATATTTCTTGAGATACCGTCCATTAATTTCGCTTCTAAATCTTCTTCGAGAGAGTTTTTATGTTTAGTAAGATATTCCATTGACATTAATAGAACAGTAATCGGAGTTCTTAATTCATGTGAAACCGTAGAAATTAGTTGTGATAGTCTTTCTTCAGCTTTTTTACGTTCTGTTATATCCATACCATAAATATTAACATAATTCTCATTTTCTATAGGAGTCAAAACAAGAGTATAAACCCGATTATCTAATTTTATTTCAAGTTCTTGGATCTTTTTATTAGTAAAAGCATCTTTGACTGAATCTTCTAGCGCTTTTGGATTTGGACTTCCATTACTGATATTAAATAAAGATTCTCCAATTTTATTGATGTAGATTACTTTTTCATTATTTACTCTGAGCACTGGATTAGGGTTTTCAGAAGGGAATTTTGATAGCCTTCGAATTTCTTCTTCAGCTTTCTTTTTCTCGGTAATATCTCGAGCGATTGTGGATGCTCCAATAATTTTATTATTTGCATCTTTTATCGCTGAAACTGTAAGAGAGACATTAACTTTTGATCCATCTTTCCTTATTCTTTCAGTTTCAAAACCTTCAAGTTTTTCTCCACTTTTAATTCTTGTTAATATTTCAAAGATCTCACTACCGTGGTTCGGAGGTGATAAAATCTTGATTGATTTTCCCAACATTTCTTCAGCAGAATAATAATAAATTTTCTCAGCAGCTTTATTCCAGCTGATAATTATTCCATCTAATGTTTTACCTATAATTGCATCCTCGGATGATTCTACAATAGAGGCTAATCTAGTTTTTAATTCTGCAATTTTCTTTTGCTCTGTTATATCTCGAAATATTGATTGAAAATAATTTTTTCCAGATAAAGATATCAATTTAGCTCTTATATAAATATCCTTAATTTCTCCGCTTTTAGTACGAAATTTCGACTCAAAATCATCACTTCCATCTCTTAATACCTTTTCAAAATGGTGTCTTGTCTCAGAAGAGGTTTCCATAACATAATAATCATTTACTTGTAATTTTTCAAATTCTTCATGGGTATAACCTAATATTTTACATGCTACATCATTAAATTCGACAGCTCTTAAAGTTTCAAAATCTATGACTAGAATACCATCAGGAGATTGTTCAAAAATTGTATGATAACGTTCCTCAGCTTCTTGGATTAATTTATCTGATTTTATTTTCTCAGAAATATCTGTAGCAACACTTAGGAGAGATGAATTTTTCCCATCAACATCTTTTATTGGTTGTTCAGTTATCCAATATGTCTTCTGACCAGTTGGTAGATCAAATGTTCGCTGATATGATCGATTTATTCCAGTTTTAATTAATTCAAGAGTACTGTTTAAATATTCCTCACCTAAATCTTTGGGAAAAACGTGTTTAATTGATTTTCCGATAAAATTTTCAGGATTTCCGCCCAATAGAGATGCCGCTTTTTCATTTACTAAAGTAAAATAACCATTTTCATCTAGCATCATAATAATCGCATTAGAATGGTTAATAATATTTTTTAATTCTAATTCACTTCTTTTTACTTTTCTAAATAAAAGATCAAATGGCTTTTCTATTCCAATTTGAATAATAGCCTTGTACAAAAAATAAAATGCGATTATTTTAAAGATATGCCCAATTAAATTTGGGAACCCATAAGCTTCAAGATAAAATGTAAATGCTAATTCAGACATCATTGTTGTTATAATTGAACTTATAATTAAAAAGAAGACTTTCTTATCAAATTCAGCTCTTTTTTTAATTATTATTATAAGAGATGCCAATAATATGAAATCAATAATATATTCGCTTATCTTTTTAAATGGTGTTAAACCAGCTCCATCAATAAAACAAACGGGAAATAAATTGTTAAAGATAATAATTATTAAAATAGTCGTTAAACTGAAATAAATAGTAAATAGATATTCTGTTTTTATACTCTTCTTAATTAAAAATGAAGCAATTAAAAGTGAGCCTGCTTGAAGATATCGAGCAGCAATCCAAAGAGATGCTGCTAGATTCGTATCAGAATCTGCAAAAATCTGCATACCTGGATATGCTAAAATGTGAACTAAGTCTAAAATACCAATAAAAAGTGACGATGTTCCAAGAATTAAAAAGAAAGAACTTTTCATATATTTACGCGAGTTCCAACCAACAAAAAACACCCCTCCTGCTATTATGATACTAAATAGCTCAGCAATAGTATGGAATAAGATATAGTTATATAAACTTGTTAAATATATTAAAAATATCCCTAGGAAAAGGATTGAAAATTCTAATATTTCTAGAGCTATTTTATGTGAAATGGTTCGCTTAATTTCATTCGACATTTTATTATTATTTAGTTCAGTAAAAATCTAATATTTTTAATTAATATTAAAATAGTTCAAAATAATTATAAAAAAGTTGCTAGCTAATTGTTGATTTTTCAAAAATTGCAAATATCGATGTTTTATAAATCGAATTGATAAATTTTGGGGGTGTTATATCTTTTATTTTTTTAACAAAATCATCAATAACTTTTTCATTTAAATTTTGGTCAAATACCAAGTCTTGATCAAATTTATGTAGAAAAATAGAAAAATCAATATTGGTTTCAATATCAATTGAATTCATCACGTTTTTCATATATTCAAGCGCAATTTCATAACGATTAACATCTTGAATATCAATTACGTATATAATTTTACTTGCTCTCTTGATATATTTCTCAAAATCTTTTAAATAATCATCAATATACATTTCCTGACCGCCAAGATCCCAAATTGTATATTTCGAATTTAAAGCTTCAAAATCTTGTACATCAAGACCTTTCGTAGGCATTGGAAAATTAAAAGCAGATATTCGCTTAATACCCTTCAAACACTTTAATATTGAAGTTTTCCCACTATTATCCAATCCAATTAATACAATTTTTATCGTATCTTTATTAGCTTCATTGTTATTTTTAGTTTTCATCATTTTTGAAAGTTTTTAGATATATTTTATATACTAAAAAGTTAAGATAATGTATCGTAAATATCGATATCTCTCAAATCTTTAAATTTTTCTTTATTAATATTCGCAACAATTGAATTTATATCAGAAATTAGATTAAAAATTTCAAGATTTTTTATCTTATAATATTTTATATTATCTTTTTTCTTAAAATAAATAAGATTATTATCAGTGAGCAAATTTAGGTGCTTAGAAATTGTTGATTGAGATCTACTAAGACTTTTCTGAATTTCTGATGCGTTTTTTTCACCATTCTTTAAAAGATCCAGAATTTCTAATCGTGTTGGATCAGCTAATACTTTTAAAAAATCAATAGTATATTTTCTTAATTCGCTCATTTAATTTCCAGAATTGTTATATTAGTATATTTCTTTTTATTAGTTTTTAAAACTTATTTTAATGAATTATTAATGGTTTCTTATTAATACAAAAATCACAAAGATTTAAATATTAAACTATCGTAATATTTATATACCACGGTATCGCGATATATAAATATTATTTTGGCCCTTTATATTAAAAATGGAGAAAGGAAAATGATAAGTGAAAAAATAGGAATTGATGATATCGATTGTAGAATAATGGATTTAATTCAAAAGGAACCAAATCTCACACATACTCAAATTGCGGAACATGTGAATCGTAGTCAGCCAACTGTAGGGATGCGTATTAAAAAGCTTGAAAAATTAGGTGTTTTGATGTACCAGGCAGGCATAAATGTTAAAGTAGCAGATCTTTGTTTTGCTCGAATCGAAATACTAACAAAAAACCCGCAAGAAGCTTTTAAGGTAGTTAGAAAATGTCCTTTCATGCTTAATGCTTTCAGGGTAAGTGGAGATACTAATATCAGTATTATAGTTGCTGGTTTAAGCTATAAAGATATTGATAAAATCATAAATAGTCATTTCAGAAGTGATCCAAATGTTTTAAATGTTCATATAGACGTTATTTCTGATGTTGCAAATGATTTTGTGTTGCCTATAAACCTTAATCTTGAAAATGGTCAAATAAATTTAAATAATAATTGTTGTAAACAATGTGACTTCTAAATTTTTTTAAATTTCGTTAGAAATCTATTTTTAAGATTAATATTTTAGCTAAAACATATTAATCTATAATTATTGCTTTAGCTTTGCACGCAGTTGTGCAGATGTGGCATTTTACACAGCGGTCTTCACGATCCTCCACAATGCGACATTTAGGTGTAGAATCTTTATTAATAACTCCATATATACCTCTAAAGCACGCTTCTTCACATGAAAATTCGTTACATTTAATGCATTTATTTATATTTATATGATGAAATTTATAGCTTTCAATATTGCTTCGATTCTTTGCTTCACTCATTATATTTACTCAAATAAGGATATGCTTTTATCTATTTGGTTTATACATTATAACAAAATCCTTTAATATAGCAGGATAAATTAATCTAAATAGAAGCCCCTAGAAATGTAATTTTTAAATGTCGGTAAAAAAATACTCCCTATTTGAGATCCCTAATTTAATGAAAGGTGAATTTATAGCAAGACCAAATAGGTTTATTGGAGAAATCAAATACAAAGGCAGCATTGAAACAGCTCATATTCATGATCCTGGTAGACTAAAAGAACTGCTTTTTGAAGGTGCTGAAGTGTTATTCACATATTCACAAGGTAAGTTGAAGTATTATATTAAAGCAGTTAAGGCGGACGAGGAATGGATATTAAATGACACAGCACTTCATTCGAGAATCGCTCAAAAGGTATTTGAATATTTACCAGAATTTTCAGAAGTAAAAAAAATTAAGAGAGAAGTAAAAATAGGCAATAGTAGAATTGATTTTCTGTTAGATGATATCCCATTGGAAGTAAAAGGAGTCTCATTGGTGAAGGAGGGTATAGCATTATTTCCAGATGCTCCGACTGAGCGTGGAACTCGACATGTGGCAGAAATTATAAATCATAATGGTATAATTCTTTTTTTAGTTGTCCGAAAGGCAGAAAGTTTTGCGCCAAATACAAAAACAGATCCAAGATTTGCAAAAAAATTGAGTGAAGCAAGAAAAAAAGGTGTTAAAATTATTGCCAACCAAATTAGTTTTGATGGTAGGATGATTTATTATAATGGACGAATTCCATTATCTGAGTTTTAATAATAAAATTGATTAATTAATTATAAATAGATAAATTTGAAAAACTATTTCTTAATATAAAGTAAACATTTTTTTAGGTTCATTATGATATCAGATAAATTAAAGCTTGATGATATTGATAGGCAAATTATTTCGCTTGTTCAAGAGAATCCAGCTCTTACACATACCGAAATTGCTACAAAGATAAATAGATCACAACCAACGGTTGGTATGAGAATTAAAAAACTTGAAAAAAATGGCGTTTTACAATTCCAGCCAGGTATCAATTTTAAGAAAGTTGATCTTTTTTTAGCTACTGTAGAAATTCAAGCAAAGAATCCAGAAGAGATTCTTGATATGGCTCGCTTTTGTCCGTTTATGCTTAATGCATTCCGTCTTAGCGGGGCACATAATGTGTTAATACTACTCGCAAGCTCTAAAATTGAGAAATTAGATAATGTAGTTAATTATCATTTTAGGAATAATCCATTGATCTCTTCAGTGTCGATGGAAATCATTATTGATATAGCTAAAGATTTTATTCTACCGATTGATTTTGATTCAGAAGACCATGACCCAACCATTGAAGAAGGATGCGGGCCTAAATGTAAGTTTAAAATAGCTAAAATAAGGGGTTTGGTTGAATCTATTGATACTTAGGCTATTTTTGTATATTATAATATCTTTTTATAACACTAGTTTAAAAAAATTTTAAAAAGAAAAAACAGGTTATTTCTTTAATCCTCAATTTCCTGATTGAATTTAAACTTAGGTAGATCGTCCTTCATATTACATTCTGGACCACAATACCTCCCATCAAAGTTTTCGATTTGAAAATCAATTGGGACAACAAAATCATGAATAGACTCGATTAAGATATTAGTTTTGACATTAATAACATTTTCATCACGCCTAAAACACAAATCTACTAGTTTTTCGATTGTTTGAAGATCAGAAGCCGCGACAAAACAAAGTATATTAAATTCACCAGAGATTTTAAAGGCATGATTAATAAATGGACAATTTTCAATTTTATTAACAATATTTTCAACATCTTTAGTAGAAATATAAACTATTGCAACTTTAATATCAACTTTTTTAATATTAAAGCCCACTTGTTTTGTAATTAAATGTTTTCTTTCTAACTTGATGATTCGGGCACCAACAGCAGGTTGAGATTTTTCAATCTCCTTAGCTATATCACTATGAGTAATATCGGGATTTTTTTCAATCATTTCGATGATTTTTTTATCATCGTTATCTATTGATAATAATTCATTAAAACTTTTTTTCTTCATATCCATTTTATTTCATAACCTCACAGTAATTTAAACTTAGTTTTTATGAATTTAAATCTTTTTAAGCAGGGATATATTGAAAAATAAGAGGATTTGACTTATGGCTTTTAAGTTATAAATTTTAAAAATACTTTATAAATTTACATAATTTACAAGACATTTGTAAAAATATTAATAATTATTATGATAACTGAGAAACCGACTAAACCAACCAAAAACTTTATGGGATCTCCTTTTTCTTTTTCAGGAATAACTTCTCGTACTATGACGTATAAAATTACGCCAGAAATGAAGGAATAAAATATAAACAGGATTTCTAAATTTACAGGAAATATCGAATTAATTATTAGACCAATAACAATGCCAACCAACGCAGAGGTACAATAAATGTATTTGATAAAAGATTTTTCATCATATTTAACGTCCTCATAGATATCCAAATCAGTAAATATAAGATGTGCTTCAGATCGTTTTGTTACAACAGTTCTAAAGAAAGCATATACGAAAAAGAGAATTCCTGCGATTAATTCAAATTTTAATAATCCTATCAAAATAATACCAACGAGAAAATAATAAATATAATCAGTTATAAACCTGAATCTATTTAATTGTGTATTAATATGATTTTGAATCTTAATTTTATAGTTATTTATCTCAATTTTCATTTCTTCTTCTTGTTCATTTAGGGTGGTTAAAGTTTGAGCTATCTCTTTTAGTGCAAATTCATCTAGATTTTCCTGTTTTATTTCTTTAGTGAGTATTTTTTCCATATTATGCTCAACACTTTCAAGTATTTTCTCTTTCGCGAGCAATTTACGCATTTTTTTCTGGGTATTGACTTCAACCTTTTGTAATATTAATTTTTCAGTAATATGAACATATGAAAAACCTAATAATACGAAGAGGTATTCGAAAATTACTAAATCAAAAGGAAATTCTGGTAATCTTTCAGAAATTTCTGGAAGGACAATAAGAAAAAAGTAAGCAATCGATATTCCTGCGATTAATGATGCATGTAAGCGAATTATCTTATGTTCATAATAATCAACTAAAAAGAAAGATATACCAAACACAAAAGCAAGGATAATCACAACAATAAGGTTAGTTGTCATTATTATTGTAAATATTTTTAAGGTTTTTTAAAGTTTGTACAAATATTGATATATATCTATAAATAAAAAGTAAAATGGAAATCTATAAGGTGGTGTTTGATTCAATTTTTAATTATAACATCAAAGGAAGATAAGGCATCAATGAACATGCGTGATAAATTTCTGAATTCTGATTTGTTTAATTTCGAGGGAACTAAATCTACTTGGCATGAAAATCCCGTATATAAATTAAAAACAGGTTCTTCTGAAAATAAAGCATCTCCATATTTAGATGAAAACGAATTTTTCCTTGGCCTAACAAATGATCCACTTATATTCCTGAATGATTTAAGACTAAATGAATCAGATATTAATCCAGATTTGCTTATTTTTGCCAGTCGTCACACTTCAAAAACTTCCAGACCAGCATTTTTAGTTCATACAACTGGTAATTGGAGCAAAAATGTAGATTTTGGAGGGAATCCTTATGATTTATCTCAAGCTAGTGCTTTACTTCATAAAACGTGTTTTATTTCTTTAATAGCTCAAGAAAATTCAATGAGTTTTGGGGATTTTTCACTTGATATCGAAGTAACTCACCATGGACCTACTACTTTAGAAAAACCATTAGTATTCATAGAATTAGGGAGTAGTAAAGAAGAGTGGATAATCAATGAAGCTGGAAAATTTCTTGCAATGGCTATTATCAAAGCAATTTTCTATTATTTAGATTTCAATCGAGATCAAAAACAAAAAATCGGTCTTGGTTTTGGTGGACCCCATTATGCTCCTAATTTTAATAGATTGATAAGGAATAGAGATATTGCGATGTCATTTATTTGTCCAAAATATTATATCCAAGAATTAAATAATGAATTGATAAAAAAAATGATAGATAATACCTTTGAAAAGGTAAATTATTTTATAATTGACTGGAAAGGAACAAGTTCCGAAGATAAAAAACATTTAATAACTGTACTGGAGAATTTTGATATTCCAATTAAAAAAACTAAGGAACTCTAATTTTAAGAAATTTAAGAAATATCTGTAAATTAACTAGCTTCTTCTTTAATTTTCTCATAATATTTTACTAAATTTTTAAAAACATAATGAGTTGGCGAAAATCCTTGAGTAGCAGATTTGATTAGAACTTTAATTAGGAAATCACAGTAGGGAATCGTTTCGTCAGGAGTAACATTTAATTCTCTAATATTATAGAAACTTCTCCAAAATAATGTAGGCCAATCCACTAATGGTGCCAATAGAGCTTTATATTGTAGTTTTCCTTCTTTAGTTAATTCTAATTCTTTCTTTAATTTGTAAATATAATATTTTCCCTTTTTCTTAATATCTATTATGCCATCTGCTTTAACTTCTTCCATAATTTTATTTAAATTGGCTAAGTTTATATCCTCAATATTTAATTTATTTAAACTATCCAAAATTTCCTGGTCTGATTGGCCTTTTATTTTTATTAAGGTATAATTCCTTGCTATTATATTGTATTTTATAGGGACAGATTCATGATCTATCTTATTATATTGTATTAAATTTCCCAAAATTTCTTTAGCTACTAAATATTTTAAAATTATCTGATCCTCCTCAGAAAAATCTTTTCTAAACAGTTCAGAATTAAAATATTGGTCATATAATGTCTTTAATATTGACTTTATAGAATGAAATCCATCAACTATGGCTTGTTCAACATTCTTTAATACTTCAATTCTATAATCAATTTCATTTTGGAATTTCTCTTTATCTAAAGGTATTTGGCGGACTACGTGGGGTTCATTATTTAAGGGTTTAAAATACTCATGCCATCTCTTCTTAAAACGATATGATTGTGTTTTTGCTATATATGAGAGCTTATGAACAACCTCCAAGAGTTTATTTAAGAATTCCTCTTCAGAAACTTCAGTCATCCACTAAATACCTTAACCTTATTGTAATTAATTTTTTTTTCCCTAATAATAATATAAAAATCTTAAAATTTTTAAATTTTAAACAAATTTTCGACACAAAATAATTGGTTGATTAATAATTAACTAAAAACTTAAATGAATAAATATTAGTTAATCGTATATAAATACATTATTTGAGAGATAAGAAGAATGAGTGAAAAGGAAATTGAACATATTGCAGTTGCTTCAAATACAGAAGAAGATTCTGATAAATTCTTTATTGAATTACTTGGTTTGAAAAAAACAAGATCATTTACAGTTTCGGTAGATTTAATGGAAAAATTTTTTGGTACGAAAAAAGAACATAAGATTGTAAGATATGAAAAAGATTCTCTAAGTTTTGAAGTTTTTATTACAGAGGATGAGAGTAAAGCAAAGGACATTTTTTCACATGCGTGCATTTTGGTAAAAGAACGAGATGTATTTGTAGATAGAGCATCTTATATGGGGTTTTCAATAATTAAAGTTCCTAGAAAGGATAGTAGTGGGTATTATCTTTTTATTAAGGATAGATACCAAAATCTCTATGAAATAAAGGATTTAGAATAAGCAAATTAGCCTAAATTTTGTTAAAAACTAAATTTTTTCGTCTAAAATCCCAGATTTTTTAATTATTTCCATATGATCAAAAGCTAATTTCATTGATGAAATTTTTGATAAAGACACTATTTCTAATGATGCTGCATCATCTAAAGCTTTCGGTTTCTCTTTTTTAGATACTGGTTCACATAATAAGGCAATAGTAACATTATGTCCTCTTGGATCTCGTTTAGGGTCCGAAAGAACACCAATTAATTTCACAATTTTCACATTAATATTAGTTTCTTCATATGCTTCCCTAATGCATGCCTCTTCTACAGTCTCTCCTACATCTACAAAACCTCCTGGTAATGCTAATTCTCCTTTAAAAGGAGGGTTTTTTCTACGGATTAAAACTATATCTTTTTTATTATTAAATAAAATTACTGCATCTACAGTCAGTAGTGGAGTAATTGGTTTTGGCATAATTATTTTTTAATATAATTTTTAATGAATTTTATTATTCTTTAGAATTTTTTATTTTATTCGTCCCATACCGCTGATGCGAGCAGGTGTTCAATTCTAGTCTTCCTTGGTCTTCTAAATTCTGTATGATGTGCCTTACGTTCTAATAATAAGCTTTTCTCAAGATTGGTTGAACTAACCATATATACTTCTAAATCTCCTTCATCAAGATAAATGTGATTAAAACTTGGTTTGTCATCAGCACGAACTTTATGTGATGTTGAAGTACCACAATAAAGAAAAGTGGTATTTGTTGAATCCTTCCAAGAAATCACATAAGCGTGTGGTGAGTGTCGATGTCCTTGAAGAACAAGATCTATTTCGAATAACTGCGTAAATTCTAATATTTCTCCAGCATCTCGAACTGTAGTAAATTTTTGACCAGACATTGGAATAGGAATTAAATGGTGATGTAATGCGATTACTCGATTTTCTAAATTTCTATTAAATTGTCGGCCTAGCCAATCCAATTGCTCATCACCAATCCTTCCTTCAGCCATATCGTCCCTAGCGCTACAAACTCCAACAATAATAGTATCTTTATCTTCAATTAACATTCTGGATCTTCGTGGGCCAATAAGACGTTCGAAGAAAACAATCCCCGAGTTCTTGGCGTCGTGGTTTCCAACCAAAGGCATGAACCTTGTAATTTCCTTTATCCTTTCGAAATAGGGAAGAATACCCTCAAATTGCACAACTCTACCTTTGTGGACACAATCTCCCGTACAAACTACCACATCAGGGCGAACTTCATCTATATATTGAATAATATTTTCCATATATTCAGACACAAATTCACTGCCGAAATGGAGATCTGATATTTGTATGATTTCAACCAATTTTTTCGCACCCTCTCATATCAAGTTCATAAATTAAGAGAGAATTTCTAATACTTATAAATATTTTCTATTACTTATAAAATAATTTAAACAAAAAGACTAACTAATGAGAGTTCAATTAAATAAAACAAAAAATGTAGCTAAAAAGCTAGTGTTACATTTTTACGTTCATGGATTATTCGTTCAAGTTCATTTTCTGTGCGACAACTAGCACAGACACCATTAACGTAAATAAAGCGAATTTTCCCACACTGGGGACACACAAATTCTTCAAAAATCGGCTTCATTTTATATCGTCATCTCATCTATTCTTACTTATTATAAAAAAATATAGAGTTATAAGCACTTTCGTCATATTATATAAAGTCTATATACTCTATATAGAATGTAGTTTGAAAAATTAATCATTTAAGATTTAATTTACTAAAGATATAAGTCTTAACTTCATCGACGGTTATTTTTTTATTATCAATAAATCCCCGCCCATAATCCTTTTTACCTCCACCTTTCCCATTAAAATTCTCTACACATCCTTTAATAAAATTTCCGACATTAAATTCAGATTCTTGAGCAGGTTTAGAACCCATCATTCCTAATAACATAATACCTTTTTCAGTTTTATTTAGAAACATGGCAATAAGATTTTCAGAGTATTTCATTACTCTAATTGAGAAGTTTTGTAAATCGTTTTGAGATAAATCTTTAAATGATTCTATAATAAGCTTATAACTTTCAAATTTTAGGGCTTTCTCAACTAAATCTTTGATATAAGCATCGCTAAAAAGATTTTGAAATTGCTCAATTTTCTTTATTCCTTCATTCCACTCGGAATATAATTTCTGGATTTTATTTGGAACCTTATCTTTCTTAGTACCCAAAAATTGAGAAATTTCCGATAATACATCACCTTCAAAGGAATCAGAGGTAATTAGTTGTAAATCAATCTCATTTATTTTGCCTGATTTAAGCGCTTTATTTACATTTTTCCATTTTTCAAATAATTCTTTTACACGTCCCACTAGTTGCTTACGATCAACATTTAAAATTGCTTTCAATTCGCCAATAATTCTTTTATGCTTTTCTTTTAACTTGTCTGAAGCTTCTCCTGCTACAAACGTAAGTCTAACAATACCATCTTGTATTTTCTGTGATTTTGTGATGTGAATATTACCTGCTTCTGACGTATTATTTAAATGTGTACCTCCACAGGCTTCAACATCAACACCAGGTATCTCTACAATTCTTAGATTTTTTCCAGGCACTGCTCCTCCTTGATAAATCACCACTCCATATCTTTTTTCGGCTTCTGAACGTGGTATGAAGCTAAGCTTAAGATTTATTCCTTTTTCTACTATTTCATTTGTTCTCTTCTCAATTTCAAGGAGTTTTTCTCTTAGAATTTGTTCATAATGAGTAATATCCAAATGAGAATTTTTTATTGTTTTTTTAGCACCAGCTTGATTTACATGACTCCCTAAAACTTCTCTAGCAGCAGCATTGACAATATGTGTAGCAGTATGATGTTGAGAAAGTTGCTTCCGCCATTCTTTATCCACTTCTATTTTTACGATGTCTCCTTCCTTGAATTTAGGCTCACTATCGAGTATATGAATAATATAATTGCCTTGTTTAAAAACGTCATTAAACTCTTGACCATTTATTTTTCCTATATCATGTAATTGACCCCCAGAAGTAGGATACGCAACAGATTTATTTACAACAACCATATTATCAATGATTTTCAAAACTTTGGCTTCATTAGAAGTTTCTGTGTAGTCATAATAATATAAAGATTTTGTTTCAGGAATCCCCTCTAAATCTAATTCGATTTCCCTTTCAGTAGCATAAATTCGCTCAATTTTTTCATGTCTTTCAACAACTAGCCTATAAAAATCGTCTGGAATATTTATTTTTACACCAGATTTTTTAGCTGCTGCTTTTACCATATCAGGACTTATACCATTAGAATCATATAATTCGATTAGAGTCTCCGTGGAGATACCTCCCTTTTTCAAGATTTTATCTAAAATTTTTCCTGCTTTTTTCCGAGTAGTATAAAATTTCTCTCTTTCAACATTCAGTATTTCTCGAATTTCATCTAGATGGTCTGAAACCTCCGGGAAAATTCCTTTCAATTCTTTAGCATGCCAGGCACATACATCAGCTATATCAATATCCCATTTAAACTTTTCAATAAAACTAAAGGCTCGTCTAAAAATCACTCTCAGATTATACCCCCCACCAACGTTAGAAGGTAGTTTTCCATCATTAATCGCAAATAATAAACTTCGAGCATGGTCAGCAATTGAGTAAAGTGCTGTCATGGGGATTATTTTATTTCTAAGTTCTTTTACATTTATTTTCAGTTCTTTCGCAACTCGCTGCCAAGCCTCGTCCATATCGTCTACTTCGTCAATATTTAAATAAGCTGAATATTGAGAAAATTTATTATATAATTCTAATTCTAATTCTATTTGTGCAATTTCTCTTAATTTCGATAAAACATAAGGAAAAATGGCTTCATAAATATTTGGTGTTCCTTGAGAAAACCATGCAACACGTTCCTGTCCAAGACCCATATCCAATACTTTAAGCTTTAATTCTCTTGGTCCTTCTGGAGTTTGTTCAAACATAGTATAGACTTGATTAAATAATTCTACACCTCTGCTGAAGAATTCAAGACTACACCCAAAAGAACCACCTCCTGCCCACGAATCTTCATGAATAGTTATCTCTTTTTTTACTAAACCGACACCTTTATGAATGAAATCATGTATATCCATGAAAAGTTGACCTTGGTTCCATTCTTCAGGTGGCACGAATTGATGTTGCCCTATCATTACAAAACCTGTATTATGCGAACCTGTAATTCCTACGTTTTCAATATCATTAAATCTTAAACAGAATTGGGGAATTATAAGTTTTTTAGCAGGAGGTTCTACTTCTCCAGTTATAACATAAGGTTGAAATGCTGAAATAGACGCAATTGTAAATTCTGATGTTGGATTCCATCGAGCTACGCATGGGTATCTTTTTATGGGAAGGTAACCTCGAGGTTCTAAAATCTCTACGATTTTTTTCCAAACTCCAATAAAGGACAATTTTACTTTAGAAGGATTATCATTGACAACTTGAAATCCTCCTGAACATGTGGGATCTCCACATACTTCTCTGTTTTTAAGTGTAGTCCAGAAAAAAGTGCCACAAGATTTACAGTTTTTTCTCATATATCCTAATTCTCTGAGTTCTTTAGTAGGAAAATAAGCATCAGGATTTCTTGAAGCAATTTTTTTGAAATTTTGCTTTAACTCCTTATCTGTGTGAGCATCCTTAAGTTCTAACTGTTCTTTATCTGAGAGCACTTTAATCAATTTATGATAATCTAAACTATTTTATGAAATAATTAAAAGAATTATGATTCTCCATTAATACTTTCATTTAATATTTTATTTCTTAACAATTTAATTATACATTATCTGAATTAAGCTTTTAGTAAAAGCAGTAACGTTATCTATATTACTCTCCAGATAAAGTTTTTAAACAATAGAATTAATTTTTACTTACAAAAAAATCTAATTTTTAATTTTAAATAGAGGTAAAATCAAGTGGCTCATATTTTAGTTACAAATTGGACCCCGCAAAATAAAGTAAGAGAAATGTTAGAAGTTTATATGTCAAAAGATAAACCAGCATACCCCGATTTTATAAAAAAAATACATCATTGGACTACAATTTCTCCAGAGGGCCGGATTAAAGCATATGCCGTGTATGAATGCCCAGATGATAAAATATTAGATGGGTTGAAAGCTATTGGGAAAAGATATACTTTATATACTACTGTAGAGGGTTACAAATACTATCCTGAAGTATTAATGGATGCTCAAGAAGCGATTCAAAATTTTCTTTAATCTTAATAACTTCACTTTTTTCTTATAGTTCTAAAGCTTGAAGCCGTGAATATCCTCTATTCGCGAAATCATAATCAAGTAATTCTATTTTTTCTGGAATTATCTTTAATAATAATTTTCGCTTTCCTCGTACAATATTTTGAGCCTTCTCGAATTCTTCATCTCCTTCTCTTAAAAAGATCAATCTTTGTTTCCCTGAGGCGGTGATTTGCATACCTTGTATTTTTCCTTCAGATAAAGGTGTATAAATCCCTATACTTATGTTAGGATTTTCTTTAATATTTTTAACCTTCCTTCCAGGAGCTGGGCCTACATAAATATTAAAACTATCTTTCTCTGTATAAAAATCCATGGGAGTTGCACGAGGAATATTATTGCTACAAGTACAGAGAACCAATACTTTCCTTTCATTTAAAAATTTACGAATTTCTCTTTTAAGTTCTTCTTTAGGCATTTCTTGTTTATCCATTTTTAAAATCTCAAATTAATCTAATTTAGATTAATATTTTGAATGAATAAATGAAGTTAAATTTTTGAGAAATATTCAAATATGACTTAATATTTTTTCAAATCCAACTTTTACCGGAATTACCAGAGAGGAGACAATTGCTCAACGAATAATTAATCTATTGTTTTGTAAAAAACATGATGAAATTGAAAAAAATCCTGAAGAACAAGTTTTTTTTCGTGTTGAAGTAATTGAAAGCAAAAATCCTTGAAGTTTTCCAATTTCCGAATCTAAGTGATACTTTTTAAAATAAAAACCATTTCTTTATTGAGTGAACGTACCTGCAATTATACTGATTTTAGTTTTATTTGCAATTTTGATGGCATTTTTTTCTCAAGATAAGATCGATTTTTTCCCTATTGCATTAATTATAGGAGCGATCGCAGTAGTTTCAATGCTCACTTTTACTAATGTTAAAGAGGAAGAAATTCTTGGATTTATCGATTTTAGCACTTTAATCTTCATATTTGCAATGCAGATAATCATCTATTTTGCAACTCATGACCGCGTTTTAGAATATGCCGCGATCAAATTGATCCATATCACGAAAGGGAATAATCGGTTATTCTTCTATATGATTTGCTTGTTTACAGGCATTATGGTTGCGTTTATCGAAGATTTTACCCTCTCGTTAATATTGATTCCATTGATCTATAGGACATGCCGAGTTTTAGAGATCCCTGCTGGTACCTACATGATGGGGATGACCATTACTATAAACATCGGTGCAATACTCACGCCTATCTCGAGCTTAAAAAATTTGATAATCGGCAAGGAATTTGGGTGGGGTTTTAGTCAGTATCTTGCCAATATGGGTATTTTGTTTATAATCACGTTAATATCCACCATTTTCTTGATAGATTGGTTCATATTGAAAAAAGAAGAAAAACCAACTGAAAAAAACAAGAAGATACTATTATCAATGCTCGATCCAGGAATTGTAATCCAGAATAAAAAGTACTTTATAATGACAATTATCATTATGCTAGCCACTTTTGTATTTATGTTCCTAGGTTTTGAACCTGCCCTTGTCGCTATCATATCTGCAGCTATTCTTCTTCTTATTCACTCTAAGAATACTAAATTCTCGGATCTTAAGAACGAAATCTCGTGGAGAATCATCATTATATTTGCAATTTTGTTCATTCTTGCGAATTCTTTATCACGATTTGGCTTTTCAGAGCTGATCGCTACAGGTTTGATAAGTTTGGTAAATGATAACATTTATCTCGCCGTATTGATAACATTAAGCATCTCTTCTCTCTTGTCCGCATTTCTTGCAGGTACACCCGTTACCATCATCCTTCTCCCGATTTTTTCCACAATCATAGGCGAAGGTTTCTTTCCTAACCCGATCATCATTGCTTTCATAGGCGGTGTTAACATGGCAGGTAATTTTTTACCTCAAGGTTCTGCTTGTGATCTTCTTACCCTGTCATTGGCAAAAGAATACAAAGTGGTGAATTTAGATTACAAGCGTTTACTAAAAAATGGCGCGCTTTTCGCGACGATTCACTTCTTAATTATATTGGGATACACAATGATTTACACTTTAATTTTTAGTTAAGAGATTTAAAATTAAAATATACTCATTCATTTTTTATTGAGAATACAATAAAATTCTTTTAATTATGAGAAATAAATACCGAGAAGTGTTTAAATCTTTGAAATTTAGTAAAAAAGATACTAATTTTTCGCTTTAAAACCCAACTATATT
>CAYSZJ010000068.1:13340-20720 GCA_964435435.1 uncultured archaeon | reverse complement strand
TAATATTTAGCATTTTCTCGAGTGTTCTATCAATTATGACTGAAACTCCTAGTGAACTTCATAAAGAAAATTATAATCTAGAAAATGAGAATTATAATGCCCCAAAATTAGCTGAACCTTCTTTAAATTATTCATCAATAATTTTAAATAGATCTAAGGTATATCGCTTGTTTGAAGCAGTTAATATAACTGTTAATGCTTCAGGATATAAAGATGCAAATTATGCAGTTATGGAACTCTCCTTTACTAATGGAACCGTTACCAATTTTACTATGGTTTCTGCTGCCAATGAAATATTCTACGTTGAATATACCCCAGGATATAATGCTCCATTAGGATTACAAAATGTAAGTTTCTACATTTTTAATGGATCTGATATACTCTTAAATGCTCATACAACATATTCTAATTTTACTATTCGTACAAATTATATGATGAATTTTAATAGCACAGAATATTATATCGAAGATACACTATATGCAGAATTAGCATTACTTAATATCAGTGGTTTTAATTTTCTTTGGTGGAATATAACCATTGTAGACAGCGTGAATGAATCAACACAGAAAAATCTTTTTAATCTTGAAAGAAATCTTTTCCAATTTGCTTTTGAGATTACTAATGAGACTTTCAGCCAAGTAAATGAGATTTATTATATAAAAGTAAATATTTCAGACATTTCTGGAAAAAAATATGCAACATACTTTCCTTTTAATATTTTTAACTCCAATCCTAATATAATAAGAGAGTCGATTGAGTTCTCTCCAGAAATAGTCTATAGAACTGAAGAGTGTACTATTTCACTAAATGTAACTGATATTGAAAGTAAACCTGAAAGTTTATCAATATCCACTACTATTGAAGATCCAACTGGTAGAACTCTTCCTTTAGTATCATTAAGTCATCGAGAGAATGGAACGTATATAGGAACTTTTTCAATCCCTGCGGATTTTGCCTTAGGGAAACATAATGTCAATATTAGCGCAGAAGATCCAAATGGAGGATCTAGTTCATTTTTAACGTTTCTTACAGTAAAAAATAATATGCCTAAGATACATAGTTATAAAATCAATGGGCTTTCTAGGAATGAAAGTATCTCTATATTGTACGGTAAAGATTTAATATTCACTTTTAATGTATCTGATATAGAAGGAATAGCATTCATTAAAGTTGCGCTTCTAGGAGCAAAGAATAAATGGTTTAACATTACACGCGCCTATAATGTTAATGATACAAAAATTACAATACGGACTGTTGATTTAATATCTGGGATTTGGTATGTTTATATATATGTCATTGATTCTGATGGCGCTATCACAAGCCTTATTGATGATTATGATAGGGCACCTCAAGCGATAAGGATTATCCCAGATGTTATAAGCCCTTATACACCTTGGATTACTTTTTCAATAGGATTACTTTTAGGAATTGTTGCTAGCATAGGAGGAATATATAAATATATCAAGTCGAAATTCATAGAATCTGAAGAAATCAAGCCCAAAAAGACAAAAGAAACTACTAAAAAGTCTACAATTAAGAAAAAAGAAAAGCAAAAACAAGTTAAAGAAGAAATTGAGAAAGAAGAAACTAAAGAGTTGGAAGAAAAAGAGGAAAAAGAAAAAATTCCT
Source organism: uncultured archaeon (assembly GCA_964435435.1). Classification (GTDB taxonomy): domain Archaea; phylum Asgardarchaeota; class Lokiarchaeia; order Sigyniarchaeales; family SOKP01; genus Loki-b32. Next base: position 19,092 of record CAYSZJ010000068.1, on the reverse strand, counting down.
AAGCGAAAAATAAAAAGGAAATTGTAATAAAAGAGATATAGATATCTTTTTCTTTAATGTTAATTCCAATAATTCAATATTTATCTTAGAATATCATAAAGTTTGTATTGATATTTACCTAGGTTTCCCCCATAATTACCTGCTGTGATTCGATTTACACCTGGAACTTTTACAGCTGCGTGAATCCCTAATTTCATTGCCTTCTTAATAGCCTCTTCAGTAGCACCATCAAGTACAATTTCATAAACGCAATTATCTCCATCTCTTAATTCAGAATCTTCTACTTTAGTTTTCAATGTTGGACAATATGCTTGATTGGTAGAAGCCCGCATAAAGTCATATTTTGAACCAACTTTAGATCCTGATGATACAATTCCTCCAGGAAAAGGAGTAATAACGTTCTCTATCTCTTTTATTGCCTCAATCGCTTTCTCAGCAGCTTCTAGGGTAGAATCTTGGTCTTTTCCAATTATTAAAAAATTACCCCCAGCTATTCCTTTCCCAACTTTGAATGAATCTTGTATTATAAATTCTCCGCCCATTATTGGAATTTTCCATGCCGCAAAAGGATAAACTCCTTCTAGTTTTTCTTGGAATCCATCACCAAAAAATTTTAAATTATTACCAGTTTTTATTTCAAATTCCTTGGAAGTATCAAGAGAATCACTTAAAGCATCAAAACATGCAGTTGTAGGAGAAGTTAGGATACATTCACCAATTCGATGGGTTAAAACAAGACTCATCTCATCTTTTTTGTTTTTAAAAAACATTAAAATTACACCTGGGCGTTTATCAGGGGTACTTTTCGAGGGTATAAACATATCAATTCCAGCTTCAGCATCGCAGCCTATTGTTGATGTACCATAGCCCGTTGCTTCCTGAGCAACTATGGTAGCCCATTTCTCATTTTTTGCTGTTACTACTATTCTTGTAAAAAATGCCCCAAAAGCTTCACAGAATGTATCTTCAATCTCAACACCATTTAATTCCATTTTCTTTATAACCCTTCTTATCTTTTTTTAATGTAATTTTTAATTAATGTATTAACTAATAGAGTTCTATTTAATATAAAAGTTTGAAAAAAAATTAAAAATATTGTAAAATTGTATGGATTATATTTTTAATTTTAAAATTGAAATTATAAAACAAGTGATAAATAATGAACGAAGATAAAATTTTACGTATTGGTATCCTTAAGAATGGGACAATAGGATCATCTTTATTACTTGCTTTTCTTATGGATGAAAGAGCTGAATCTAAGAGAATTAGTGTAAGAGAAGTCACCTCTGGTGCAAAAATGCATCCTCCTGAAGAATGTATAGAAACTATGAAAAAATTACTTGAATTTGAACCTGAATTAATTTTAATGTCAAGTCCGAATGCTGCTTTACCAGGTCCAACAGAAGCACGTAATTTAGCAGGTAATATTCCAACCATTATAATTTCTGATGCTCCAGCAAAAATAGCTACTGAAGAAATTATAGAAAAGAATATGGGTTATATTTTAGTGAATTGTGATAGTATGATAGGAGCACGTAGACCATTCCTCGATCCAATTGAAATGAGTATATATAATTCAGATTTATTAAAAGTTCTTGCGATTACTGGGGCATTACAAGTTATAGCAGAGGAATTGAATAAAGTTATCTTAGATCTTTTAGAGGGAAAAATGCTGACTCTACCTCAAATAATTATTAACTCAACTATAGCAACTGAAGCTGCAAAATTCTCAAATCCTTATGCAAGAGCTAAAATTATTGCCGCTTTTGAATTGGCTGCATCAGTATCGAATGTTACGGCGACTGCTTGCTTCAAATTACATGAAAAATCTGAGTATATGCCTTTATTAGCCGCAGCTCATGAGATGATGAGAACTGCAGCCTTAATGTGTGATGAAGCACGGGAACTTGAAAAATCCAATGATACTGTTATAAGAAGACCTCATCACACCAAACAATATCTTTTAACGAAATTAGGATTATACGATAAAGAGCAATAATCAAACAATAAAATAGTTTAAAGAATTTTATTTTTTATTTTTGATATTTTTTGTAAAATATTCAAAACTCAGAAGATTTTAAGTAAATTTTTAAATCTTCAAAAGTTTCTCCAGTTAATGCATTCATTACACTTGAGAAAATTTCAGGCTCTTTACTTCGTGTAACTGCCATTAAAACAGCTCCATTACTAACTTCTTTTACTAAAATCCAACAATTTTCAGACTCATAAACAACAGTTGATAAAGATAATGGTGAAAGGTCGGATACGTTTTGGAGTTCCATAATTTGCTGATAAATACTATAAATATTTGAATCTAAAGTCCCAATCTCAAATTTCAGAAATTGAAGCGGTTTAGAATCAAACTTTCCAAAAGTAGATGAAATTAATAACCCATCAGGCTGATTAAATAAAAGATATTCTGATATTGTATTTACTTTCAATTCATCTAATAAATGCCTAATTTTCCCTAAGCGTTGCATTGAAAGAGTATTTTTTTGGATCTCATAATCTAAAATTTCAATTAGTCTATGCTGAGCACTTCCCTCTTTTACTGACACAGGAGTAAAGGAAATTTTTTCCATCAATGCTCCACTTAAATCTTTCGTTAGAATTTGGTAAAATTCATCTTCTTTTGACTCTTGTAAATCTACTTTATTTAATAACATATATACTTGATTTATTTTAGGAGAAAATTCAAACAAAAAATTTAAAAAATTATCAAAAACATCTCGTACTTCTGGGTCCACAGAAGCAGAATCAACCATAAAAACAGCAGTAGCAACTTCTGAAAATATTAGTTCGCGTTGTGATTCAGAGAAATACCTTTCAAGATACCTCTCTTGACCTCCAAGATCCCATATCGATAATTCTAAAATCCCTCTAAATATGAAATTTTCTCTTGAAACTCCTTTTGTTGGTTTTAGATTTAAAACTTTCATGAAATTATATCCTAAGCAAGTAGTCCTCATAAGTGATGTTTTACCCGCCCCAGCAGGTCCGAAGAGAAGTACCTTAATTTTTATTTCACCGTTGATTTTAATTGCTTTTATATAAATCTTATAATTTTATCTTTATTTAATTTTTTCTAATTATTAAAAAGAGAATTTAGTTTTTTAGTAATCTATTCCTATGACGATTAAATATAATTAAATATAATTTTTAATTAAAAAATTTAAAAAAATAATGAAGTATAAATGGATTTGATAAAAAAATGGAAGATCCACTTCTGAAACATATAAGAAATGTACCAGATTGGCCCAAACTGGGGATACAATTTAAGGATATTACCACTTTATGTAAAGCTTATGAACCTTTTAAAGAATCGTGTGATAGAATCATAAATCATTACAAAGGTAAAGGTATTACTAAAGTAGCAGCAATCGAAGCCCGTGGATATGTATGGGGAGGCGTTATTGCTTACCATTTGGGTGCTGGTTTTGTATTAATGAGAAAACCTGGAAAATTACCTGCCGAGACTATCAGTGAAACGTATGACCTTGAATATGGTACTGATTCTATTGAGATGCATAAAGATGCCATTGTAAAAGGTGATAAAGTTTTAGTCTTTGATGATTTATTAGCAACAGGGGGAACTGCAAGAGCAGCATGCGATTTAGTAGAAAAAGCCAATGGAGCAGTTATAGGTGTAGCTTTTATTATTGAACTTACTGGAAGCTTACATGGTAGAGATAAATTAGAAGAATACGAGGTTCTCTCATTATTAGAAATCCCCGTAGTAGAATGATATATAAGTTTTATTTAAATCAAAATTTTAATACACGAATATTATTTTTTTATATCCTTTCTATTTCAGGAGGTATATAGCCAAAGGTATTGAAAAATCTCTTCCTTACTTGGTTTATATCAAAAAGATGCGTCTGAGCTCCACTAGTTTCAACTACAAATGAACTAATTATCGTTCCTAATCGACAAGAATCTAATATAGTCATATTCAACATTAAACCAGTTAGTATTCCAGCACGATATCCATCTCCCGCCCCCGTTGTATCCAAAATCTTTGCAGGAGTTGCAATAGGGATATTGAATTTAAAGATTTTTTTGTTTTCATCTTCATAAATCAATTCAGAGCCTTCAGAGCCTCGTGTGATTATAATTGCTTTGACATATTCAAGAATAATCTCTTCAGTCAACTCGGATTTCTCTTTTATTTGCATTATCTCATGGGCATTACCGATTAATATTTCTGATTTTTTAATTATATCTATTAAATTATCTTTCTGGAAAAGTGGAGTCACTTGACCAGGATCAAATATAGAAGGAATTTTTAAATCACTTAATTGGATAGCAAAATTAGTCATAACTTCGACACTTTGTGTTGAATTTATCGCATAAATAAATTCTTCTGGATTTGGAATTTTTTCTCGTAAATCAATATCCTTACACTTGTCTAAAGCACCGCCATGAAAAATGATCATTTGATTAGATTTAATATCATTTACAATATAACATGCTGCAGTGAAAAGATCTTCATGTATATCAACTAGCAATTCTATGTTTGAAAACTGGTTTATATGATCCTTATATCCTAATCTCTCGAAATCATCGCCTACTGAACCAAATAAAGATACTTTCGCAATATTCAAAAGCCCTAAGTTATAAGCAATATTGCCGGCGGTTCCCCCAAAAAATTTATGACGACTGTCTGCGGTAACAGTACTTTGATATTCCCCCTTATCGTGATTTATAGATACCGCATTAATAAAACTCTCTTTAAAACCCATTATATAATCGAAAGCCAATGACCCAAGAACAAGAACTTTGTTTTTTAGCATTAGATATTAAAATAAATTTTAGAAATACATTTTACACTAATCAATATTATGTTAAAACTTTATAGAATTTGGCAGCAGCGGGTAAGTTTTTTAACAAATAATTTATAAAATTTACAATTTTATAATTTAAAAACTCTATATGTTGAATATTATGGATAAAAAAATAGGAATAATTGGTGGGTCGGGTTTGGACAATCTGGAAATTTTAAAGGATGCTAAAGATATCGATGTTAGTACAGCATATGGAAAACCTACTTCTCCTTTAAAATTAGGGAAAATTCATGATGTTGATGTAGTTCTTATAGCAAGACATGGAAGAGAGCATACAATTCCTCCCACGCAAGTAAATTATAGGGCTAACATACAAGCATTAAAAGATCAAGGGTGTTCTCATATCTTTGCAACTACAGCTTGCGGTAGCTTGAGAGAAAAAATAGACAGAGGTGATCTCGTTATTCTTGACCAATTTATCGACTTCACCCGACTAAGGAAAATATCTTTTTTTGAAGAATTTGCTCCAGGAGATATGAAACATACACCCATGGCTGATCCTTATTCAGAAGAGTTAAGAAATATCCTTATTGAAACAGCGAAAGAACTTAATTTTAAATTCCATGAAAAAGGAACGGTGGTCACTATTGAAGGACCAAGATTTTCGACAAGAGCAGAATCAGAGATGTTTAGGATATGGGGTGCTGACGTGATAAATATGAGCATAGCACCTGAAACAATTTTAGCAAATGAAGCAGATATCCCATATGCTGCTGTAGCTATTTCTACAGATTATGATTGCTGGAAAGCTGATGAAGCTCCTGTTACTTGGGAAGAAATTTTAGAAATATTTGGTAAAAATGTTAATAATGTTATTGCTTTATTGACTAATACGATAAAAAAATTAAAATAATCTTTCTATTTCTTCGTAGCTTCTTTTTTTTTTATTTGGCTCTATAAAAAAAAGT
>CAYSZJ010000068.1:0-13240 GCA_964435435.1 uncultured archaeon | reverse complement strand
TCTTTCTATTTCTTCGTAGCTTCTTTTTTTTTTATTTGGCTCTATAAAAAAAAGTTCAAAAAGTTATAATACATTTTATAGTTTAAATAGAAATTTTAAAAAATCTTTTTATTACTAATGAAAATCACATTTTTAGGAAGCTGTAGAGAAATAGGCCGTTCTGGAATTCTAGTAGAATCAAAAAATGGAACACAATGTATTTTGGATTATGGAATAGGATTCAATAGTGATGATAGATTACCATATAAAACTGATATAAATAACCTAAAAGCAATAGCATTAACTCATAGCCATATTGATCATTCAGGTGCTTTACCTCTATTATATAAAACTTTAAAGATTCCTTTCTTTACTAATCCTGTTTCTCTTGCTACAACTGAAGTTCTTATAAAAGATATGATAAGAATTTCAAATTACCCGTATCCCTTTGGATTTAGAGAATTGGATCTATTAAAACAAAATACATATTTTCTTAAAAATGGAATACGTCAAAAAATTGATAATAAATTTTATATTACATTTATTAATGCTGGTCATATTCCTGGAAGTGTATCTATTTTAATCGAGGTTGACAGTAAAGTTGTTTTATATTCAGGAGATATTAATACACTTAGAACAAATTTAATTAATCCAGCAAATTCTCACGATGTTCCGAAGTTGGACACGTTAATAATAGAATCAACATATGCTCTTAGAGAACACCCACCAAGACAGCAACTCGAGAAGGATTTTGTAGAAAAAATTATTGATATTACTAGTAATGGTGGAAAAGTCTTAATTCCTGCTTTTGGAGTTGCACGTTCTCAAGAAGTCTTATTAATTTTAGAAAAATATGACTATAAGGGTAAAATTTTCATTGATGGCTTAGCAAGAAAAATGTCTAGGATGTACTTAGATTATCCAGATTTCATCAGAAACATAATATCATTTAGAAAAGCTTTAAAGAAAGCCCACTTCGTGTCTAGACCAAAAACAAGATCAATTGTAAAAAAATCTGAAGGCGTCATAATTGCACCTTCAGGTATGCTTAAGGGAGGAGCTGTAATTGAGTATATTGAGACTATTTTACAAGATCCTACCTCCGCAGTTTATTTAGTAGGATATCAAGTAGAAGGAACTCCGGGGAGAGGTCTAATAGATAATGGAATATTTGAATTCAAAGATTCAGGAAGAAAAAGGCATATTACAGATAAATTAAGGATAAAAGCAACATGTGATTATGATTATTTTGATTTTTCAAGCCATTCTGACAATGTGCATATTCATGATTATATAGCAAATTTGAATTTTCAAGAGCATTCCAATAATGATGTATTTTGTATTCATGGTGACAATAAATCAACAACTACTTTAGCAAGCGAGTTAATAAAAAAGGGATATAATTCAATAGCTCCTGAAATAGGAGAAGTATATCAAATTTAATAATATTAAACTAACTTTTTATGTGCTTTAATTGATTTTGGATAGCCAAATTACAATTTTCAAGAAAACTTTCAACTGTATCTACAGGAATTTTTGTTCCCGCCGCAGGAGGATGTCCACCTCCTAATATATCTAAATTTAAATGAATACAAGCTTCTCTTATTGCTTCTGAAAGATTTACTCCTTTTTTTACAATTTTTTCATGCGCTCTTCCTGATACTTTATAGACATTCTCATTTTTTCTTTTTGCTAAGCCAAATATCGGTTTAGACTTATCGATCCCATGAATATTCTCTAAAATCAATATCGATGTTATTGTTCCTATTATACTTTCAGGAATTACGTTTTCCCCAAAAAAATATTGGATATATTCTTTTTGTTGGATTTTTTCTTTATTTTCAATCCAATAAAGACTTTCATGTAAAAGTTTTCTATAGTTTTGTCTAACTTCCTTTGATTGCTTATAAATTTCTTTTCTATCTCCCATGGCGATAGCGATTCCAAGTGATGCATTATAAGTTCTACCACACGCATTAAGGAGATAAGAAAATTCTCTAGCATCATGAAGTTCAGAATGAATTACTTCCTCTTTTAAGAGATACCTATTGATTATTAATTTATTAATTATATTACTTGGTTCTAGATCAAGTTTTAATGATGTGTATTCAATTATTGCTGAGGAAATTTTTTGCTTTTCAGCTTGATTTAATTCATTTAAAGTTTTTACATTTCCTTCTGAATTCTCAATTAATATTCCTAATGTTTTTAAGAATACTAAAGTTTTAGCGGCATTCTTAGTCAATCCTGGCAATTTGATTTCACTAGAATAAGCAATAGCTTCATTTATAGGTTTTAAGGCAGAAAAATTCAAGTCATTGACAACTTCTATTAATCCTGAATTTTTCGCATCTTCTAATATTAAGGAATTCAAACCTTGAAAAGATTTATTTATATATTGATTTTGAATATCTCCAATTGCTCCTACAATGGCGATAGGAGAAAGATCTAAATTTAGGCTATTTAAACATTTTGAAAAATAATAACATAATCCTGCAGCTGAAATCTCTTTACTTCCATCTATATCAAAAAAATAGGGATTAATATGCCAAGAACTTGTATTTCTATGAATTTCTCTAATTGAATCAATTTCTTCTTTATTAGAAATATCCTGAGGAAGATGATGATCCAGTATTAAAAATGAGGTGAAACTTTTGTTTTTTATTAAATTTTTTTGTAATTCTAAATATTGACCACTTCCAAGGTCGCAAAATATAAGAAAGCCATTATTATCTCTAATTTTATTTGAAATATTTTGAATTTCGCTTTTTTCTAATTGTCTAAGAACAGTAATTTGAAACGGTAAACTTTCTCGATATAGAGCTTTTCCAAGGATAGCTCCTGAACTTAAACCATCGGCATCTAAATGAGTATAAATATGAATTGGAGAATCTATTTCTTTTATATTATCTAAAAGAAAAGTTTTAGCTTTCTCAAGATCTTTATTTAACTTACTTAATTTTTCTTCGGTGCTTTTCATCTCATAGAGAGTTAGATTATCATATATTCAAAATTAAAAATATATTATAATTATATATCAAATTAATATTAAATACTCAATTAAAAAAAGAAATTTTAATAAGGTGAAAATAAGTGCATCATATAAAAATAAATGAACTTGCAAGGAATATCGTTAACAAAATAATAGATAATAAAGAAATTTATAAAGCTAAAATTCACAAGTTAGAAAATGATGCTGTTGTTCTAGACATGACAAATTCTTCTTGGTTAGGAGGTAAATTAGTTGGAGAAATTTGTATGGGGGGTTTAGGGACAGTAGATTTTTCATTTTACGATTTAGATGGACAATATATACCAAGCGTTAATGTTTATACTTCAGAACCCATAATTGCTTGCATGGCTTCTCAATTAGCTGGTTGGAATATTAAATTAAAAAAAGAAGTAGAAAAAGAGGGAGTAAAAAAGAAGAAAGTGATTTTTCAATCACTAGGATCAGGACCAGCTCGAGCTAAAAGTAAAGTTGAAAAACTATTTGAAGAAATTGAGTATACAGATAATTCCAATTGCGCAATAATTGTTTTTGAGACTCCAATATTACCTAATGAAGAAGTTATGGAAATCGTAGCAAATAAATGTGGAATAGAAATGAAGAATACATATGCAATTTGTGCTCCAACTGCTTGCCTTATAGGATCCATCCAAGTAGCTGCAAGAATAGTTGAAACAGGTATTCATAAATTACATGAAATCAATTTTCCAATAGAAGTAATCCATGATGGTTTCGGAACAACTACTATTGCACCAATTGCTAAAGATGATCTTGCTGCTATGGGTAGAACTAATGACTCTATAAGTGCCGGGGGAATAACTTATTATACAATAAATGTTGAGAAAGAAAAAGAAGAAGAATTATTTGAACTCGTTAAGAAAGCACCAGCAAACACATCTTCTAGTTATGGAAAACCTTTCATTGACACATTTAAAGCAGCAGATTATAATTTCTATGATATAGATCCAGGATTATTTGCTCCAGCAACCTATACTATGACAAATATTAAAACAGGTAAAAGTGTTACAGTAGGGAATGTAAATCATGAATTATTAAAACAATCTTATGGATTAAATTAAAAAAATTAGATTAAAATTGGTATTTTTTTAAAAAATTTGTTTTTTTATATTAATATTATAGAATAAGCTAGATATTTGATAATTCCTCTTGATATTTTAGAATTTCATCCATAGAAATATCTCTATCAAAATTAATTTTATTATGAATTCCTAAATAAGCACAAGCGAGTTTAGCAGCTGCGGCAACTTCTGCTTTTTTTAGTGTTACTGAATATTCATCTTGTTGTAACTGATCATCCTGATAAGCGATTTCATTATATTTTCTATCATGAAAGCGAGTTGCTCTTTCACTTTTCATTTTATATAAAAGAGATGCCATTTTATCAGCTACTTTAAAAGGTAATTGGTTCTTCACTATTAGACGAATTATATTGTTTACGTCAAAATAATTTAATGTATTATATTTTACACGGAGAAAACTTTTTAGATTTTCACTATTTCTTTCACACTCTATCTCTGTCCAATCATGGATCGCTAATTCTCTTCTGAAAAATATAACTTCCCAATCAATATTAAGTTCTTTTAAAAACTGCAATAATTTATTTTCATTGGGCTTTCTAGATTCAATTATAATATAGAGTTGGAGCCCATAATATTTATGCTCTTGTTGAAGGAAAAATCCTCTTTGTTGCATAGATGCCAGAATCAATAACTTTATTGAGTAGATATTTTCAGAAACATTTTTTTTGCTACAATTCAAATAAATAACATTACCCTCTTCGCTGATATACTCACAATCTAAAAATCCTAAAATACTCTCTTTATTTTCTTTAATAAATTCATTTAACCCATTAAGGGTAGGCTTAACATCGAATCTAATTAAATCATTCTCTCCAATGGTAACATAATCTGTATAAGTACTCCCAATAGCTAATTTTATCGCATTTAATTTCAGGTCTTTTTCTGATCCAAACACTTTCTGTAAAGCTTCATTTATAGGAAATATTTCTTCCTCTAAGATTTTCAAATCAGCAATAGAAATCTCATATGGTTCTGGTTCACTTAATATTTTGTTCAACACAGGAGCTTCAGAAGCATCTACTTCAATTTCATAAGATTTAGCTAAATCTTTTCGAATAACACAAACAGATCTTTTTTTTTTATTATATATCGAGAGAGATGTATAGTCATCAATAACTGCTCTGAACTTTTCAATGAACTTACTTTCAGTATTTTCTGAACCTACTCTTCTACGTCGAATATTAAATCAACTAATTTTTTTTTAAATTTGCTATTAGTTAATTAATTTAAAATATTTTTATCTTAAATTCTTATCTAATAATAAATATTAATACCTTTTTTATATTAGTTTGAAAAAATCGAGACTTAAGAATTTATTTCTTTTTCTGATTCGTTTAATAAATCTATTAAAACACTGAAAAATTAGTAATTTTTCATTAAAATTCTGATTCTAAGAAATAATCATCATTTTTCTTTATATATACTATAGTTGAACCAAAATTATTACGAACAGTATATCTATCTCCTTGAACATCTAAAATTTCAATCGAATAAGATAATCTTCGCTTTTTCAAAATATCTGTCACTATCATTTTCTCTTCTACTGGGTCCATAAATAAAAGATATTATTTATATCAAAAAAATTTTATTAATTAAACTAATAAGTTGATTAGCTCAAAAAAATTAAAAATCTAACACACCTCCAAGAGAGCTGAATTTCAAAAACTTAAATAACTTATTATTAAATTATTCTTACATATAATACAATATTAAAGTCGTTTGAAGAAATTCACCAACTTTTCTTCAATTTCTTCACGTTACATTTAATTAAATGAAAATCATAAAAATATGGGAGATAAGTTGATAGATATCGACATTTTTTACGTTTAATTAAATATCTTTCATTTAATGAATTATAACATATAATATCTTAATATTTCATTACCTTAAGATTTCTATTTCTTATTAAAAATTTGATTTTTTTTTATTAAAAGAAATCACTTAAAAGGAATTATTGATTTTTGTTGTTTAATCAATTAAATAATCAAATACTTATCTAGATAAAATAACAAATACTTAACTAAATTTTTAGGGACGTCCACCTTGGTAAAACAAACACTCGATATCGGGTTTTTTACAAGCATGTTCTCCCAAGTCAATGGGACAGCTATAGCTTGTAGAAATCTTGCCGAAGCAATCGCAAAATATACTGACCATACTGTTCATGTGTATGCACCTGGAATTCAAAAACCAAAAAATGGGCCTAAAAATCTATATCTTCATAATTTTTTTGGAGCAAAAATTTCACCTAAAACTGGTTTTGTTCTGAGTCTTCCATTGCATAAATACTTCTTCTGTCAACATGATTATCTGGATATCGCCCATATTCACACACATGCCAGTTTTGGTTCAATGGCGATAAATTGGGCAAAATATATTGGAATTCCAATGTGTGGTACTCATAATTCTCCACTTTCTTTCTATACTTCCCAATATATTCCTATTGTAGGGAAATTGTTGTCGAGGATGGATTGGGTGTGGCGATATGAAAGACATGTTTTAGACAAATATGATCTTGTTTCAGTTCCAACTATTTCTAAGAAAGATTTATTAAGAAAACAGAGATTCAAAGAACCCATAATTTGTTTGTCCAATGGCATATCAGATTTATATTATACAGATGTAAAGGAAAATGGTATAAGAGATAAATACGACTTAGATAGTAATAAAATTATGCTTTACGCTTCAAGACTTTCTCCTGAGAAACATCAATTAAACATTATAAAAACGTTCAAGAAAATCCATAAAGAGGTACCAGAATCACATTTAGTTCTTGTAGGAAGCGATGGACCATCAACATCGCATATTCTAAAATTAATTAAAAAGAAGCAGTATAGAGATTATGTTTCTTATTTGGGTAGAGTACCTTTTACAGATTTATTAAAATTGTATAATACCGCTGATCTCTCTTGTCTTTGGTCTTGGATAGAGGCTGAGGGATTAGTTCTTTTAGAAAGCATGGCACAAGGCACTCCATGCGTAGGTGCAAATAGTTGTGGCATTTCAGATGTAATTAAACATGGAAAAACTGGTTATTTAGCAAATAATTTGGATGAGTTTAAAGAGAAAGCCGTAAAACTTTTTAAAGATGATGATCTTCGAATGGAAATGGGAAATAATGCACAAAAAATGGCTGAGAATTACAGAATAAGTAATATTGCTAAAATTTGGGTAAAAATATATAAATTTCTGATTAATGAACTTTACCCGCTTAGATATTACAAAAAAGAAAGGAAAGAAAGAGTAAATTTGGTTAAGGAATTCATTCATAAATTACCTATTGTTAGTTTCTAATATTTTTAATTGAGTTTTATTCGAAATTAAATCGTTCTCTAATCTCACTTAATTTATTTCTACAATTTTCGCATAAATTATAGGATTTCTGATCAATTTCTTCAACTTCTTTGGAAAATCTCATAACACAAGAATTATTTTGACAATGTTCTGGACCCAATATCAAGTGCCCAATTTCATGAATAATTTCTTTTATTATCCTTTGTTCAAACAAAATTTGGTCTTCAATCCTATTATAGAACGTTTCCTTTAGGCTTAATGTTGAAACTATACAACACTGATGTTGTAGTTGAGCTTCTCCGAATAAAAAAATAATTTTATCATCTTTACTTGAAAATATTGGAAGCTCAGTAATAACGCACATCATATCAAGACCCTCTTCTTTTTTCTTTTCTATGAGAATCTTATAAAACTTATTCGTAGGATGCAGTTTTAATTTTTTATTATTTTTTCTTTTTTCTTTATATTCTTTTTTTATACCTTTGAAAAAAAGCTCGTTAGAAAAGGTGATTTCCCCTAAATTTCTAATATCATAGAAGAATGAATTGAAAATTTTATCCAAATGCAATTCAATTTTTCCAAATAGATTATTGCTAAAATCCCCAGTATATAAAACTCCTGCATGACAAGGGAAGATTTTTTGTCTTGGAGTTTCTTTAATTAATTCAAAATCAGTAGTATGGAATATTCCTATTCTAAAAATAAGCTTTCTTGCTTTTTCTTTAAATCTTAATTTTGATAATTTTTTAATATATTTAGATAATTTTTGTTCATATTTCTGAAATTTCTTCATTATAAGAATAATTGGATTTTAATTAATACTATTTCTATAAATATAAAACAATTGTGAAATATTTAATTTCATAATTATTAGGTATTTAAATCAGTAATAATATTATAAAATAAATTAATTTATTTACAATATAAATTAAATTCAAGAGTATGGCAGAGAATTCTGAAAGTTCAGAGGATATAGAGTTAAAGACAGAAGGAATTAAAGATTCTTATGAGGAAAATGAATCAGATGATAAAGTTATTCAAAAAGATTTTATTCCTCACTTCTTTCCAACTTATAGAATTAAAAGAAAGTTATATCCCTTTCCTATAGTAGTTGTTGTGGTAATAGCGGGTATTTTAGCTTATTTAACTTACATATATATGATTACTACAAAAGTTCAAATAGATATTGGTTATTTTTCTGAAAGTGAATTTGGTGCGATTGGTGGTCTTCTAAACGGTTTAATTTATACCACTATAGCAGCATTTACAGCATTTATAATAATCTTTTTAATAAAGAGAAAAGGAATAGGTATCTTAATGTATATTTTTGGAGTAGGCTTTAGTTTAGTAGCATTTTTCCAAACTTGGTTTTTTGGTGAAATTATATTGTATTTGATTTTTTATAATAATGCTAATTTGTTTTATCTACTCGATGTTGAATTAATTTACTTTACGGCGGTTTTCACAATTTTTATGATCTATAGGTATTTTACTTCAAAATCAATTAACACTAAAAATTTTATCGTTTTATATATAGGATTATTAATTGGAGCATCCATGGGTGTTTTAATGCCCCTCTGGACTACATTAGCCATCTTAATTGGGATTTCATGTTGGGATATTTTTGCTGTCTTTTATAAACATGGCCCTATTAAGCAATTGATTGACATTGTATCGCAATCAAATGAAGAAGAGGAATTATCAGGAGAAGAAATAAAAGCAAAAATTAAAAGTGGTGAATATGCCTATGATACGTCTAAATTAGAGATTGGAATTGGTGATTTAGCTTTTTATAGTATGCTTACTTCTAACGCACTAGTTCAGACAAATAATTTACTTGTTATGGTTTTAACTTCAATTGCTATAATTGTTGGAACAGGAATCACCATTACAGGATTGAAACGTAATAAAATTTTACCTGGTTTGCCTATTTCTATCTTTCTTGGTATCGGAACAATGCTACTCTCATGGTATCTTATATCAACTCTACTTATATAATTTAAGATTCAACTTTTTGAAAATAAAAATTTCACTCATTAGAATAGTTATAATAATACAGGAAAAAAGGCATAGAGTTATGTTAGATATTGATGATATTAAAACGATTGCTGTCATTGGTGCGGGAACTATGGGTCATGAAATAGCTCAAGTTGCATTAATGGCTGGTTTCAAGACTGTTGTTTTAAATGATCTATCAGATGAAATTATTAATGATGCTGTTCTTAAAATCAAAAATGGTTTGAAAAAGCTTGAAGCAAAAGGAAGATTAGGACAAGGAATTACTGCTTCTAGCCTGATGGAGAATCTCATAGGAGAAATAGAATTAAAAAAAGCTGTATCTAAAGCAGATTTTATTATCGAAGCAATTCCAGAAATAATGAAACTTAAACAAGAGCTTTTTGCAAAATTAGGAAAATTCGCTCCAAAACGTGCAATAATAGCAACAAATACCTCTACAATGAGTATCACAGAAATCGCATCAACCTCTGGAAGACCAGAAAAAGTAATTGGATGTCATTTTTTTACTCCTGTTATAGTGCTTAGATTAATTGAAATCATTAAAGGAAAGGAAACATCAGAAGAAACAGTTGATATAACTAAAAAAATTTGTCAAAAATTTCCCGCACTTAAAGGTAAAAGATTTTTACCTGTTCTTGAAAAGGAGAGTCCTGGATTTATTGTAAACAGGTTGATAATCCCTACCACTTTATATTTAAACTGGCTTCTTGATTATGCTACTGACAATAATATCCCATTAGGAAATATAGATGCAGATGCAGAATCATTAACAGAATTAGGCCCATTTGCTAAATGGGATTATCTGGGACTTGATATTGTATATAATACTTTAAAATATTTTACAGAAGTAGTATCGCCTCAGTTTACTCCTGGGAAAAACTTAACTAGACTAGTTAATGAAGGTAATTTAGGAAAAAAAACAGGGAAAGGGCTCTATCAGTGGAGAGAAGGAAAACCGATTATTAATTCAACAAAAAAAGCGGGACTTTTTAATCTAGACCTTTATATGGCAATACAATTAAATGAAGGTTGTAAACTTTTAGAGGAAGGTATTGTTAGTGGTTACAAGATAATAGATAATTCTATGATAGCTGGGATGGATATGCCTGGACCATTTGGAGCAGGAAAAAGAAATTATAAGAAATGGACAAAATTGTTAGAAGATTTTGCATATAAATCAGGTATAGGATATTTAAAACCTTGTAATTTGATGAAATCCGGTGATTTCATTAATATGAAAAAATAAAAATAAATCTTAAAGATTTTAAGTCAACTTACAACCATAACTCTAGTTTTAATGGTTTTAGAGATTCAGGAATGTCTCTAATTTTATTTTCTCCTAAATCTAACAATTCTAATGAGCGTAATTCTTTGAAACAATCTGGAATAAATCTAATACCATTTTGTAATAAATCTAAACGCTTTAATGATTTTAAACTTTTAATGCATTCTGGAATATTTTTAATATTTTGATCTCTTAATACGAGATCTTCAAGATGTTTCAATTTATATATCTGTTTTGGAATAAAATTAATTTGAAAACTATGATAACCATATAAATATATACCAGTAATATGCCCATTTAAATCAACTTTATAATCACATGCATATAGTTTGGGCAATTTGTTATTAGTAAATTTTCTCAATTTCATACCTGTCAAAATCTCCAATAATCCTAATATATGTGCATCGTTCGAATTCACTCCTTCATTTATGTATTTTTTGACAAAATTCTGTTTAATCAGCAAGATTAATGAGTTTGGAAATTTTTTCAACTTAAAATTATTTGTAATGCTCAATTTTTCTAATGATATTAATTTATCCCATCTTAAATCTGGTAATTCTCTGAATCTATTCCAATCTAAGAAGAGATACTTAAGGTTTGAAAGACATTCAATCGATTTTGGTAGTGTAGTTAAATTATTATCCCATAAATTTAAACACTGTAATTTTGAAACAAAACCAATGGAATCAGGAATCTGCTTTAATTTCTGTCCTGCAAAATCTAAAGCTGTAACATGATTTTTGTTTATTGTTGTCTTACAAAAATTAATATTAGAATTTCTATTTGTTATACTTTCTATATCTAACAAAAATTTTGATTCTTCAGGAACAACTTGATATGAGTTTGCTAATTTATTAATTAATTCTTTTTTTAACTCATAAGAATATTGAGTATTTGGGTATTCTAAAAGCTCTAAAAGTGTTTTTAATACTATAATAGATCTGTCATTGTGAATCATATAACGTAATGGAATTAAACTAAATTTTGGGAACTCAAGTAAAAGATAGTAAGCAGCAGTACTTCTTACTATAGGACTTTCATCTGAAATTAAACAATTTTCAAGAACTTTAAAAGTATTTTCATTGTTAGGAGCAATTTTTATAAATTTTTTAAGGAATTTGGCTCTAAATCTATCAGAATCACAGTTTTCAATAAATGTGCTAAATATTGAGTGAGCTTCTTCTTTACTCATTAAATTTTCTGTAAAATACTGCTCGATATCTTCTGGTGTTAATGAAACATTCAAAATTAATTAAACTGAAATCAGATATGTATTAGAATTAATAAACTGGAAATTATATAAATATTTAATTGTAATAAGAATTATTTATAACGCATTTAATAATTTAGCATCCTATTAGACTTTTTCTTAATATCACCTGGCTATCACTTCCTTAAATAAGGTATTCTTTTGCTCTTAGATTCATGAAAAAACTTCAAATTACCAGAAGCTCGCCTGATTATAAGAAACTGGTGGAACTTTACAAAAATGAAAAGAATGCTAAGCTAAAGGTGCGATATCATGCTCTTGTTTTGATGCATGAATTTCAGAATTGCACCACCGTCGCCGAATTAGTAAAAAAGTCTCGAACAACGATTCAATCATGGGTTACAATATTTAATTCAGGGGGAATAGATGCAATCGTACCAAATTGCCCTCCAGGACGGCCTTCCCGCTTATCGGAAGAACAGAAAGGAGAACTAAAAAAGGACATTTTAACTCATCCTCGCGAATTGGGATACGAATTTAGTAATTGGGAAGGGAAAAGCGTGTCTGAACACATCAAGAACAAGTTTGGCGTCCTTCTTAAAGTGCGACAATGTCAATATCTCCTTCATGAGTTAGGATTCACCCTTCAACGTCCCAGATATAAATTTCCAAAAGCCGATCTCGAAAAACAAAAAGAATTCATTCAGGATTTTAAAAAAAGCTGGATTCTCTTGGACCAGAAGATATAATTATTTTCCAAGACGAGGCAAGCATTCAATTCTCTCCGACCATAACTCGTATGTGGTCCTTGAAAGGATATCAACCCGAAATTTTTACGTATGGAGGTCGGCTACGACAACCTCTCATTGGTGCAGTGGATCCCATTGAAGGAAATATACATGTGGCATTTTCTGATACGTTAAAAGCGGGCCAGTTTCAGCATTTCTTAGAAGGACTTCTCGCTAGGTATCCTAAAGCGAAGAAGCTTATTATCGTTTTAGATAAAACTCGAGCCCATCATTCCAAGGAGTTAGAACCGTTTTTAGAAGCTAATAAAGATCGGCTCGAGTTGGTATTTTTACCTCCATATTCTCCCGATTTAAATCCGATGGAGTGGTTTTGGAAGTTTTTAAGAAGAAGAATTACCCATAACACGTTTTTTGGTAATTTTAAGGATTTCCAGCGTGCATTAATAAAATTTATAGTAAAACATAAATCATCATCACCAGAAATAAAAAGCAGATGCAATTATGCCAAATTATTTAATGCTTTATAAATAATTTATAGTATTTTTAACTTTTTGTCAATTCTTATCCAAGAATTGTATTTTATCAAAAAACTTA
>CAYSZJ010000067.1:0-21154 GCA_964435435.1 uncultured archaeon | reverse complement strand
TTTTTTTTGTCGACCATATTTGATTGATCACATTTATCGGATTAATGATGATCAACCAACACATTTAAATATAAGAAATACTAAATTAAATTTAAATACAATCTATAAAAAAATAAAAATTAACAAAGTGGAGGAATAAAAAAATGGCTGCATTTGCCTGGAGTCCGTTACGTGCTTTAATGAAGAAAGCAGGAGCTGAAATCGTAAGTCGAGCCGCAGTTGATAAATTAATGGATTATTTAGAAGAATATGCTAAAAACTTAACTGGCTGCGCTCTTGATATTGCTAAGCACTCTGGCAGGAAGAAAGTAACTGCCACGGACATGAAAATTGCCATCGGTTTAATATAGGCAATCTAGGGTTTTACCCTCGAAATTTTTAATTTCCTTTTTTTTATTTTTTTGAAACCTTATCTGTAAGTACTTTTATCATACAATCCTGTTTATCTATTTTAAGTATTTTTTTATTTCAATTGGTAATGATTTTAAAAGAATAGAAAAATAATCTCAAATAATATTTAATTTAAAGATGAACTTGTAAAAATATAATTTGAGTAATTTAAAATGGAAGATGGAAAAGATCTTGTAGATTTTGCGATTGATTTTGGAATTTCTCAAGGTGCGAGTTATGTTGAGGCGCGTTTTATTGATTCATGGGATGAAACATTTACATTAAGAAATGGAAGTTTTATTGGAATCGTTGAAAATTCAGAAATAGGGATTGGAATACGAGTTCTTACTGATGGGGGTATGGGTTTTGGATCAACAGAACAATTATCCAAAGATACAATTCAAGATTTAATTAAAACAATAATAGGAATGGCAAAAGCAGGTAAGAGGAAAGATCCAATTGTTTTTTCTGAAGAAAAAATAGAGGTTTCAAATTGGAAAACAGAAGTTAAACAGAATTTTAGGGACGTTTCAAAAGAAGAAAAACAACAATATTTAAAAAATTTAGATAAAGAACTGAAGAAAGAAACCAAAAATAAATTAAAAGACAGATTTTCATTCATGGAACTCAATATTCAAAATAAATACATTATGACGAGTGAGGGGGCAAAAATAGATTCCCAAAAATCCTTAATTTCTTTAATATTATTAAATACAGCAAAGGGAAAATTAGGAACAGAACAGAGAGTATTTAGTTTAGGAGGATCAGCAGGATGGGAATGGTTGGAAGATATTAATTTTAATGAATTAACAATTCAAGATGGAATATCATTAGTAAAGACAGCCGAGAACGCAAAGAACATCAAATTTAATAATCCAATTGATGTGATCGTTAATGGAGAGGTTGCTGGAATAATGGCACATGAAAATGTTGGGCATCCAAGCGAAGCTGATCGAATTCTTGGTAGGGAAGGAGCCCAAGCAGGAGAATCATTCTATGGAGATCTTCTGAGAGAAAAAAAACTTGGTGAAATAAAATTAGGAAACGAAATTGTTTCAATTATTGATGATCCTACAATTTCTGGAACTGCTGGCTTCTATCTTTATGATGATGAATGTGTAAAAGCAAGACCTCGTTATCTAATTAAAAAAGGTATGTTAAATGAGCTTCTTTTAAACCGAGAATATGCTATGAGATTTAATACAAAATCTAATGCTGCTGCAAGAGCAACTACATATGCTCGTGAGCCAGTTTCTCGTATGGCAAACACATTTTTTGAGCCAGGAGATTATACTAAAGAAGAATTAATTGAAGATATAAAAGAAGGAATACTAATGAATAGTTTTACTGAGTGGAATATCGATGATCGAAGATTTCAAAGTAAATATGTAGGACATGAAGTCTTTTTAATAAAAAATGGCGAAATTACCGATACAATGGTTCGTAGACCTATTCTTGAATTGACTACATATGGTCTCTTAGGGAATATTGATGCTATTGCTAAAGATATGTTTAGGCCGATAGGTACATGTGGTAAAGGGGATCCTCTACAAGGTATACCGGTTTCAATGGGAGGACCTCATATACGATTAAGAGATATCACTGTAATGGGGGGTGTCTAAATGGCAGAAGAAAAAGAAATACTTGAAAAATCGGTTGAAATTGCTAGAAGTGAAGGAGCAAAAGAAGTAGTAGTGAAATTAATCAAGAAAAAAGAACATCAAATACGGTTTTCTAATTCTGCTATTGATATTTCTAAACAGTGGAATACAAATTTATTAGAAGTTTTTCTTTCAATAGGAAGAAAAACCTCATTTATTAAGATTCAAAATCTATCGATTGAATTGATTAATGAAAAAATATCGAAAGCAATTGTATCTTTACGAGCGTTGCCAAAAAGTTTTTTATATTGGGGGATGGACAAAAAAAATTATGAATATATATCTATTGACGGACTTTACGATTCAGGAATAAGAGAATTTTCTGATAATGCCCCAGATTTTGTTAATGCAACGATTAATTCGTCATTAGAATCAGGAGCTAAAAAAGTGGCTGGTGTTCTTTATTTTGGGAATATATCTACAGGTGTTTTAACAAGTTATAATAATGGGGGGATATACAATTCTTCTTATTATCGAATGACAATAAGAGCGTTTGTAGATGCTGAAAGTAGTGGGCAAGATATAGTTGTTGGAAGGAATTTAAATGATGTTGAGAATAAATTTATTGAGGCTGGAAAAAGAGCGGGTGAATTAGCAAAAATGGCAGTTGGAGGTGAACAAGGGAAACCAGGAAAATATGATCTTATTATGAGCCCTACTGTCGCTGCTAACGTTTTAAATCATATTTATGAAGGAGCAAATCCACTTCAAATCATTTTAAAAATGAGTTGTTTGAGTAAAATAAAGATTGGACAACAAATTGGACCTGAAAATTTAACTATATCTGATAATGCTTTAATTTCTGAGGGTTTAAATAGTAGACCATTCGACTTTGAAGGTACACCTTCTCAAAGTACACCAATCATTAGAAATGGTAAGTTTGCTGGATTAATTCATAATACATCTAGTGCTAAGCTTTGGAAGTTATTAAATTTGATAAAATTTAAATGGGCCAAAAGTAAAACTACTGGAAACTCCCACTTAGGAGGAGTTTTAGATGAAGAGATTGGTCCAAAATTGCTTGCACCTTTACCTTCTAATTTTGTGTATGAGAAAGGTGATTATTCCTTAAATGAAATAATTGCTGAATCAAAAAGCCCTACAATATATCTAACTTCCAATTGGTATACTCGTTTTACTAATTACCTAGAGGGTAAATTTTCGACAATACCTCGTGATGGGATATTTTTTATTGAAAATGGAGAAATTAAGAAACCTTTAAGGAAATTACGATTAACAGAAACGTTATTAGGAATGTTAAGTCGCATTCAGGCAATTGGAAAAGATGTTAAGCAAATAAATTGGTGGGAAGTTGAAATACCTACATTTATTCCCACTATTAAAGTAGCTAAGTGTAATTTCACAGCAGCTACTCAATAATTTATCATTTATCAATATCCAGTTATCACTTATTTTAAATGAATTTTAAAAAAAGCATTTCTAGTGGATAGAATTACCAAAAAATTATAAAATAAGTAAATTTTTATTTCTTTTCCTGATTTTTTCCAACTGGACATGATTCAATACATTTGTTGCACCAAATAACAGCGTAATCCGAAAGCTCTTTCCAATTAGCATAATTATATTGTAGACATAGTTCCTTATTATATTTTCCATTAGGAAATGCTTTCGCTGGGCAGGAATCAATGCAAATATTACATTCTTTACAATATTCACTTTCATATATAGGGTTTCCATAAATTAAGGATGCGGATGTTGCAAGTGCTCTTAATCTAACTTGAGAACCATATTTTTTAGTAAGTAATAAGTTATTTTTACCTATAGGTCCTATTCCCGCCAAAGCAGCAGAATCTTTTAAATATAATCCAGGATTATAGGGAATGATTTTAGATTCATACCCGTGCTTATCGAGAAATTTATTAATTGAGTGACAAAAATTCACTAAAATTGAATCAGCAAACTGGAAATTTTTTCCATTTTCCTCATTCTTACTCCACGCATCCAAAGTTATATCGTATAAATTGATTCCTATTATTATAACTGTCTTTGTTTTTGGTAAAAATGCAAATGGTTGATTTTCTTCAAGAAATCGATCAAATAAATTTGGATCTGCGAACCCTATGATATCTATACCTATTTTATTACTATGCTCAATTAATTTATCGGTTAATTCTTTATGTTGATTCATTGAGTTTTCATTAAGGTTTATTAAATTGAAAAAAAGAATTTTTTTCTACTTTTATTTCTTTTTCTTTTCCATTCTCTTCTTTAAAGCATTCGATGATATTCTTGCTCTTTGTTGTCCCTTTGCTGCCCAATAACTCTTTGCTGGGGCTTGTGCGACTTCTTTTTCTTCCATTTCGATTTCTTCTAATTCGTCGTCTAAATAGGATAAGCCCTCTGTAAAATTTTG
This sequence comes from uncultured archaeon, assembly GCA_964435435.1. Classification (GTDB taxonomy): domain Archaea; phylum Asgardarchaeota; class Lokiarchaeia; order Sigyniarchaeales; family SOKP01; genus Loki-b32. Next base: position 16,729 of record CAYSZJ010000067.1, on the reverse strand, counting down.
TTCAGAAAAAGACATATTTACTGATCTTAAGCGATTTAACTCATTCATCATTTCTTTCTTCAAACCTGTTAATCGATTTTTCGATTCAGAAGCTTTTCCTGCATAATATCCGGTACCAGCAGCTTGAATGTTCATCATTACGTTAAGTTTTTGGTCATATTCTGCCTTAAATTCATCCTCATCTTTAGTAACCTTTACTTTATCGTTTATGACTCTCATTCTTTTTCGACCTTCAGCATCCAGATACTCTACTTGGAATTGAACAGGGATTTTTTCTTGTTCTCTCAATTCCTTAGTTGAATCTAGTTCTAAAAATAATTCTCTATCCTCTGTAATTGCTCCTAAGTTTATCTCTGATCCATCAATAGCATCTTTCGAACTATAAGCCCCAGTAATGTTTTTGATCACTATTGTTGGAGGGGTGATAATTTTTACTTTAACATTTTTACCCACATATCTCATTTGTCTCATCTCTGAGAAAGTAGTCTCCATCTCTGAGCTTGAAATTAAATACAACATTCCCCCTGTTTTATCTGTTAGTTTTCCAAGCGTTTCAAGACCCATTTCGTTATTATCACCTGAAGCTGATACTCCAACTACATCAACGATAATTTTATACTGACTACATAAATCAGCCATATCCTCGTAAAATTTTTCTGATCCAGGGCTTGTTCCTGAAAGATTACCTATTCCTTGGTTGGCAAGACCATCAGTTAACAATGTTATTCTTCCAGTATATTTGAAAATTTCAAAAGAAATGATTGCAAAATATAATGCAGGACCTAATGCTGTCATATCCATAGATCTAAGGTTTTCAACTGTTCTTATCCAACCATTAGCAAATTCACTAATGGATCCTAAAAACTTTTCTTTCTTTGTGGATTTTTTTAATTGATCTTTCATTCCTTCTAAAGAGAATAATAATTCACCACTAAAATTTAAAGGACTTTTATCAAATCTTAGATAATAATAGACTGAACTCTCAAATGCGACTAAAATGTATTTAGTCCTAGGTGAATTAATCTTAAAATCCTTCAAGGTTTGAACTAGAGATTTTTTTACGGCTTCAATTTTCACTCCACTCATACTCCCAGAAATATCAATTACAGAAATATAGAGATCTCCCTCTGCAACGTCTATTTTTGTTATTTTTTCTTCTTCTTTTGATTTTTTAGTTAAAGCCTCTATTAAAATAAAATCAATATCACTGGGTAACTTCTCTTTTACTTTAGATTTATCTATTGTATTAATTGTCCCACAAAATTCACATACATAGTAAGAACCTTTTTGTGAATCTACTTGAATTAAATCCATATCAGTAAAAATGGCTCCGCAGGAATTACATTTAATAGGTTCATTTTTTGTCTCATTTTTTGGTTTTCCAAGTTCTCTAAAAGCAATGGAATATAAGTAGGGATATAATTCTTTTTTAGATGGTTTTTTAGTAAGAAATTTTTTAAATGCTCTATTAAACATAAATTTCACTTATTTAGAAGTTTAAAATGTTAATAAAAAATGGATAATAAATAATTTTGTAAGGTTTAAATAAAAAAGAATCTTAATCCCAAAGCCTTTGCAAGGCAGTCTTCGGACGTCTCATTTTTTTACGTGCGAATCATTCTTTTTTGGGATTAATAATATGTGTATCAATAATTTTAGTCATCATTTCTATTGTAGGTCTATCTGTCTTATCTTTACCAATATATTTCCATACAATTTTACCATCTTTATTAATTAAGAACTTACTTGGCACAGCTTGTTTTATCTTATAATCTAAGCCCGCACCAGGAGCGAACCAATAAACATCATATTGTTTAGCAATTTTAGCTCCACGATCGGAAATAATATCAATATTAAAGTCGTTCTCTTCTTTAAATTTTGCCAAAAGTCTAGCACTATCGCTTGCTATCGATATTAACTTAATATTTCGCTTTTCAAATTCAGAAATATGTTCCGTTAATAGTTTTAAATGTGCTTTGCAATGACTTCACCAATTTCCTCTAAAAAAGTCGATTAATACACCATTAAACTTTTTGAGAAGGTCATTAAGATTTATAGGATTATCGTATATATTTACAGTATCTATTAAGGGAGCTTTAGTCTCTATATCTAATCCTTTAGGTCTTGGAGGTTCTTCAACATTCATTTTACTCATCTCTTTCTTTTTACATATAAGTTTTACGAATATAAGATGCAGAAACAATCAGAAATTATAAATATACGTCTTTCAAAATATAATCCTTCTCCTAGAAGTTTGTAAGTCTAAGCAAACAACTCTAAAAACTGCCCTGCAATTCCAAAAAAGTCTAAATCCTCAAGTTTGTCAATATCACCCTTTAAATATAACACAGAATCCCCAGTTGAATTAAGAATCTTGCCTTTATCTTTTTTAAACTCATAAACAACACTATCAGTATATGAAGAAAAAATCTTACTTTCTTTGATATATCCCTGTTTTTCATCTCCACTCCACGTAATATCACCGTTATCTTTCAATATTAAAAGTGTAGTTCCAGATTTATCTTTATACTTGTTTTTTTTTAAATATCCTATTATTTTCTTTTTTTTATTTAAATACTCAGTTCCATTAATAAATCCTATTAATTTCTCCTTATTATTATAAACTTCAATCATTATTTTTACCCAAAATATATGTAATTAGAAATTAATATAAATTTCAATTTAAGTTTTACTTAAATATAAAAGAGTGAACTAAAAAAGTCTATTTTTTTTTATTTAGAGTATCTTTCAAAAAGGATTTCTGTCATGTCATGGAATGCTTTCTCAACATTTTCTCCTGTTTTTGAAGATAATTCAATAAAAGAAGCAAGATTATATTTTTTGGTTGCCAATATACCATTTTCTTTTGTTACTGCTCTAAATTCATCCAAATCTAACTTTGAGCCAATTAGCATTATTGGTATATCACCTGCATTCTCTCTAACTATTTGGGTCCAATCAGGGAGATGATCTAATGAAATTTGATTGGTAATGTCAAATAAGAAGAAAGCACCATTTGCTCCCTTACAATATTGAGAAAGCAGGAATCGAAATCTCTCTTCACCACCAAAATCCCAAATTTGAAGTTTAACTTTATTCTCAATGAAATTAATTGTCTTACTATAGAAATCAACCCCTATAGTTAATTTTAGATCCTCCATAAAGAATCCAGAAATATATCTAAGGGTGAGGGACGTTTTCCCAACAGAGGCATCGCCTAACATCAAAATTTTATAAGTATAATCGTAACTGGTCATTTTTTTCAATGAATAGGCAGCGAAATAATTTCTATTTTTAATATAAAATTTTAGAAAAATTCACTTTTAAAAATATAATATTATTATAACCTTATTATAATTAATTTTTGCTAAATTTAAATGTATTATTTTCAAATAAAGCAGATATTATAGGATTAAAATAAGAATATTAAAACAAGAATGTGCAATGGAACAAGGAATTAATGAATAATCAAAATAAACAAAAATCGCTGCCAATAAGATGCCAAATGAAAAATAGTAACCGAAATAAGTCATGATTGTTGTTAACGGCACTAAAAACAGAGGAACATGGTAAAAAGCAAAAAAAATTGCTGAAATAATGATTGAGAGACTTATTTTTATTTTCTGATTTAACTTTTTTATTAAAAAACCTCTAAAAAAAGCCTCTTCACAAGGACCAATTATAATTAATTGTAAACTTATTAAAATTATTATTTGAATTATATTAGGGCGTGTAGGAACTGTGCTTATCGCACTTTCTTGCCCCTCTTGTACAAATTGAGCACCAAAGATATTTTCAACTATTATATTTCTAAAAAAAAACATAAGATAAACTGACGAGAAGAAAAATAAAATTCCAAATCCTAATCCAGCAATTACCTTTATAAAAATATCTTCATTTTTTTGAAATCCCATCTCAACAATAACTTCTTTAAAACGTTTTTTTTCAATTTTACTCGAAATAAAGGCAGGTAATATAACAAATAAAATTTCGAGGCATGTTAAGACGATTAAAATCCATGGATTTTCTCCTAAATTAATGGCCATAATAGTTTGAAAACTTTTCTTTTAACTTCTAAAAATCAAAAAATTGAATATCTCATTATTATTATTTTTAACTCTAATTTTTTGTTCTTTTAATGACAATTCGAAACAACTTTATTAACATTGAAAATAAAGATTTAAATTTTCTTTCAAGAGAAAAAAAAGAAAAATTTGATTTCGGATTTACCAAAGAACAGCTTTTGCTTAATAATTTAAAAGCTCTAGCCAAAGAATATAAAGAGCTTGAAAAATTGAAAAATGATTTTTCAAAAATTATTTTAAAAAATTTAAGGAATTTAGATTTTTCGAGTTTAGTAGATTATCCAAGGTTTTATATTAAAGAGAATTTTCTGAAAAAAACAGCCACAGCCTCTAACATCACAGGATTAAATGTTATTAGTGTTGATGGAAGCTCAGTCTCGAAAAAGTTTATGAATGTAGATTTCTCATTTTTAAAAGCTATTGCTGTTAAATATTATTTTAAAAAAAATACTGTTGCTAATATCAAATACTATCCTGATATAAATGGTTTTAATAATTATTTTGTTCAAGGAAATTTCTTTAATCGAGATGAAAATGCAGTAGATACTAAGATCTCAATGGATATGAGACATATGGAAATTAATTTGTTAAATAATGTAATTGAAAGATCCTCTGATTCTGATGTAATTATCATTGATGGATCAATCGTTATTACTCCTATTAATTTATTATTTTCAAAAGATCCTGAAATTTCTAAAAGATATGATGATTTATTAAAAGAATATCATAAATTATATTCATTTTGTAAGGATGAAGGAATAATTTTAATTGGCTCAATTAAAGATACAAGAACTTCAGCTTTATCAAATATTTTATGTGAAGCAATTCAATTATTAAAACCCAATCATTCCAATTTAGCAGATTTCATCAAAATTAATTATCGTGATATAATCGAATTTTTTTCGGATATAGATTTATTTAATCGATTGTTAGAAAAAACTGAGAGAAGCTGTATTTTTAATTGTAAAAATGAAATCGATAAGATCAGAGATACAGGTATTAAAAAAGAAATCCCTTATTATTTTCCTCTCTCCTTTTATGCATTTTATTTGAAAACTGCAAGATACGACACTCCGTGCAGAATAGAGTTTTTTATGGACGAAAATCATTCGATTAAAAAAGCATCTGAAAAAGCTGACTTAATTACTTCAATATTATTACCAATATCAAGTTTAAATGAGCACTACGGCTTACCAATTCCCCAAATTGAAGCTCATAAGCGAGCTGTATTTAAATCAAATGAAGTAAATCTTTTATTCAATAATTTGATTAGAACTTTGCACAAGTATGGTATTACCTTATTAGAGAAAAGAAGAAATAGAAGACCATTTTAGCCTTTAAGACATTTTAATCTGTGTAAAAAAATATCTTCAAAGAAGTAGTGTTTTTTTTCTAATATTTCGTTATTATATCCTAATTTTATGATTTTTTTAGTTAAATCATCTATTTTAGTTCTGCTAGAGCTTAAACAATATATATAATGTTCTTTTCCTAAGTTTAGAAATGCTTTTACTTCTTTAAGGAACTGGATTAATATTTCAAATCCTTTTAATCCACCATCCCAACTATAATCAATAAATTGTTTACTTTTGCCATTTTTAATATATTCTGAGGAGGGTAAATATGGTGGATTAAAAATAATTATATTAAAAGATGATTTCAATTTATCAGGAAAAGATTTAAATAAATCTGACTGCAAAAATATAATTTGATTGTTGAAGTTATTTAGCATTTCATTTTCTTTAGCACATGTTATTGCATCTTCTAAAATATCAGAAGCAAATATCCTAGGATTAAAACTTTGGTTTTGAGATTTTATCAATTGAAAAAAAATAGCTATAATTCCGGTTCCAGTACCCAGATCTAAAATATTCTCAATTTCACTTAATTCGATTCCATCAAAATAATTTTCATTAATCTTTTTTTTGAAATAATCAATCAATAAAAATGAATCCTGTGAAGGATAATATACCTTCTCATGATCACATTCTATTAAAGGATCCTCTATGAAATTAATGGTGATCACATCGTTTTAATAATTATTTTAAGTATAAAAGAGGCTACATATTTCTATTAATTCTTCTATTAGATAATTGAAAATTCTTTTATTTCCATAGTTTTTTTCTTGTAATATACTTGAAATTCTTTCTTTGTTATAATTATTATCTTTATTCGCTTTAAAAAAGGTTGATAATGCATTTACGATATTTTTATTTTTGTAGGGTATGATCCCCGCTATAAATTTTAAGAAGAAAGTAGCTCTCTTTTTTTCTAATAAAAATGCATGTAATACTTCCTTAGGAATCAATTTAATAAGATTAAGATCAATTTTTGGAGCGGGATAAAAGCTATTTTGGGAAACATCAAACTTTAATATTGGTTTCAAGTAGGCATTCACACCAACGCTAATTCTAGAAAATTCTTTATAATTTCCAGTTAAAAAGATTCTATTTGCGATACTTTTTTCAACAACTAATATTCCTTGAGGGGGATCTTGGTTAAAAAATACTTTCTCAAAAAGAGGCCCAGTAATAGTATATGGAATATTCGATATTACCTTATCATGTGAAGGAATATCAAAATTTAAGATATCGTAATTTATAATTTCACAGTTGTTATATACTGAAAATTTTTCTAAGAGAAATTTATAAAGAGTAGAATCAATTTCAATAGCATATACTTTTTTAGCTTTTTTAATTAATGGTTCAGTTAAGGCGCCTAAACCAGGTCCAATTTCTAAAATAGTATCATCTTTTGAAACTTCAGATAATAAAATTATTTTTTTTAATAAGTTATCATCGATTAAAAAATTTTGACCTAGATGCTTTTTAGGACGTAAATTTAATTTGCTTAGAATAAGCTTTACTTCTTTATAATTCATTTTAATTATTCATATTTCTGAGTTTTACTGAAGAGGTAATATTTTACATCTCTCGAAAGTTCTTTAATAATTCTTTGTGCGATAAGTTTAGCGGGGTGAGAAATACTTGTTCTATCAGCAATATCTTGAAAGTTTCCAAATTTTTGTCTTTCCCTTACCTCAAGAAGTTCCCACATGTGCTTTTGCCCAATGCCAGGTAATAATTTCAAAGCATGCATTCGAGGTGTAATAGAGGTGGAATTATTGAAAAAATTAATGAACTCTTCTTCAAATTTTAATACTTCTTTTTCTATAATTGGCTGAATTAATGCCTTTGAAGTGGTAGTTAAATCATTATAATTAATCTTTTTCAAAACATCTCTTAATTTGGCTTCATTTAAGAATTCTTCATAAGTTTTTTGTTCTTGAACTTGAATATCAGAGTTTTTATTTACCTTTACCTCATATAGAACAAAATCCGGAAAAGTTAGAACTTGAGCTATTGGTTTTTTTGCCCAACTAGGCTTATCTTCTTCGGGATGACCATGAATTAATACATCTAATATAACAACATCCCGAAATTTTTTTATAAATTGTTTTTTCTTCTTTGGACCTCCTCGATAGGGTCTTCTCCGTGGAGGACCTCTGTATCGCTCTCTTCTTTCCATCTTTACCAATTATCTTCCTTTCTACTTTTCCAATAACCATTTCAAAATTTTAATTTTTATAAACTACTCTATGAGTAAGGATACCTCATTGAATTTAAAACAATTTAGACTTATTAATTTTACTATAAAGTAATTATAATTATAGTTAAGATGTTTTTATATCTTCAATACTCTCTAAAATTATCTCTAATTGTTCATCGTTTAAAGCTTTCCCAACAAAAGATTTCTCTAAGATCATTCGTAATTCAGGAACAGATTGCGGGTCAATATTTGTAATGTTAATTGCATAAATTTCCTCAATTTCATAATCATCCATCAAGAATTTCATAATTTTTTTTGCTGTTTTAGAGTCCATTTTTGCAAATTGATTAACGTAATTATATGTAATTTCTTGAAAGTGCGACATTCCTTCCTCAGAATCAATTTCTAACATCTTTTCTTTTATATATTCCATAATCTCCTTTACTTCTGGAATAGAAACCGTTCTCTCGTCTTTCTTTCTTCCTGACATATTTATTCTACCTATTCAGATTTATTCTTTATTTATAGAAATAGGATTTAATCTTAAATGTTCTTTCCCAATTATTAAGGTTTTTTTTGATCTCCCCAATTTAAGTTCCACTAAATAACAGCGCCCTCTTTGACCAATAATTGTACCTGTCCTACCATGATATCTTGAGTGTGGCATCCCACGCGCATGTACAGAGGGATCAGTAATTATATCTACCTTATCATTGATTTTGTAATCTATAAGATACTTTTCAACTGAACCTAATCCTCTTTTGCGAACATTTTTCCTGTGCTTGTGTCTAGTCTTTTTTCTATAGCCTTTATGGAGAGTAATATCAATACACCATACATTTAGTTTAGTAGAAGTATGAATAATAATTTATTTATTTTTTGATTTTATACCTATGAACTTATCTAAAACATAATTTAAACAAAGATTTCTAAGACATCTAATTCTTTACATACTAAATTAGTTTTAAAGACTTCAGAAAAAGAGGGAGAAGTGCGTCCTTCATCACCGTTAATAAGTTCTTTTATATAAGTTCCTCCTTGCGTTTCGATTGTAAATTCAAAGATATTTGATTTAAGATACTTTCCTTTAATCTTAAAGATTAACTTTTCTCTAATTCTGTCACTACGGCGATGAGATACTCGATAAGGAGTTCTCTGTTTGATTTCTTGATCTTCAAATATTTGTTTCAGTTCATTTACTTTTTCTTCAAAAATCTCCTTAGATAACTTATCTTGAGTTTTTACTATTGCTCTATAAACCTTTTTTATATTTATTGATTCTGCTTTAATTAAGATAACTTCTTTTTTATTAGTATATCTTAAATTGTGAATTTTTATTTTTTTTTTATATTTTTTATTAATTTGTTTTTCTATTTTTACTAAATCAAGATTTCTGATTTTAGGATTTCTTAATTCTAAAATAAAAGGTCTCCCTGCTCCTAACATTCTAACATCTATATCTTCTCTTCCAGCACCATGAAATTTAGAACCCGATGCTTTTGATTCTTTAAGGAATTCTGGACTGATTAGCTCTTCTACACTCGTTAAATATTGTTTTCCAGTAAAATTACATAATTTACATCCATTTCCCATACAATTTTTACAAAACCAATGAGTTTGGGGTATTCCTCTAATTAGTTTATTATATCTTCCGAATATGAAAAGAGATTTTAGTATTAATTCTATATCAAATGAATCGAAACTCAGAGAAAAAATTATTAATATATCTGGATTGTTAAATTCAGGAGATTTTTCAATTGAAATCATCAAATTCTTTCCTACAACACGATTAAAATGACTCTTAAAAGATTCAGCTTCTAAAATATTAAATTCTGCTTTAAATTTATCTTCTTGATTTATTATTTGAGCTTGGGGTCTTGTACCAACTAAAAAGTTAATAAATTCAATTTCTTTAAGCTTTTGTTTTGTTTTCTCAACAAACTCTTCAATATTTGAAAAAATATTATGACATAAATGACAAATAGGATTTAAATCCTTCTTTTCATATTCAAATCCTTCATTTTCTAATACTTTTTGAGCAGGTAAAAAATTCGCATTTTTAGCTAACAATTTTAAATTTTCCAATGCTTTTTCTTGCTCTGTTTCGTTATTAGATAAATAATTTCTATGGTTGTCCATAGTTAATGAGAGTAATAATGAACTACCTCTTTCTTGGTTCGTAGTATGGGACCCTAGTAGAGAAAACTGTCGCCCTAAACACGCAGGACATATGAAGTATTTCTGGTAGATCTTTAAAACTTTGTCAAAAATCATGTTCATATAAAATAAATAGTTAATTCTTTATTGATTTTATTTAATTTTAAGAGAAAATGTGTTTTAAAAAAATTTTAAAATAAAAATTTATTTTCCTATATAATTTTAATTTAAAATACCTATAGGAAATAAAACGATACTTTCTACGCTGGTTTTATATAATTTAAATAATCAAAATTGGAGCATATTAGATGTCTAAAAGGATGAGAGGGTTTGTTAAGTGGTTTGCCGCAAAGAAGGGCTATGGATTCATAACTGTTGAGGACCAAGAAGATATTTTTGTACATTTTTCTAACATCGATATGGACGATTTTAAAAAACTTGATATGGGGGATGAAGTAGAATTCGAAATCAAGGATTCTAAAGAAGGAAAAGGACCTGAGGCATTAAACGTTAAAATAGTATCAAAAGATAGAAGATATTAACTTTTCTTGTATATTATCAAGTAAGTCAATTTCACTCTTTTTATTTTGTAAGGCTTAAGCTATAAAAAGAAAAAAAAAAAAGAGAAATTAGTTTTGTTTATTCGATTTTTCGCTCTTTTTTCTCCCAATCAAAATCTAATTCGACAAATTTCTTCGTATAAAAGTAAGAGACTAGTAGAATGACAGATACTATTGGTCCAAATATAATTAATCCTATTGTATAGGAAAAATCTCCTGTAGGGGAAATATTTGGCAAAGAAAAAATAGTACCAATAAAAAAAGCTCCAGCAGCTTGGAAAATGTTAAGAATTATTGAAGGAAATCCCGTATATATACCAGCTTTCAATTCTCCAGTTGTTTTTTCATCATCTTCGGCTATATCTGCATATATTATATATGGAAACAAAAACCAACCAGCTAAACTTGTAGCAACTACAATTATAAAAATTATACCAATTATCAAATAAGAATCCATAGGGATTAAACCAAGCATCGTTATTGGAAGGGAAACAACTGCTAAAAGAAAAACATATAATAAGGTCTTTTTTTTACCTGATTTCTCTATTGATCTTCTCCATAGATATAAGAAACCAAAAATAGTCAACAATAAAAATACTGCCGCAATCACATAATCCAATGTTCCTAGATTTAATGCATCATTGAGATATTTCAACATCCCTGTACTTAACATAGACCACCCTAATCCTGATATACCAAACATTAAAACAATAAGCATGAAATTTTTATTTTTTACAATAGTCTTTAAACTTTTTATTAAATTTGTCTCAATAGTATAATGTGGTTCTGTGGGGATTCTAAACGCAAGATAATAAAATAATATAATTATTAGAGCTCCAAAGATAATTATTGGTATTAAAAATCCAAGAGGAATATCAATATTTACACCTCCCCTTTCTATAGCATCTATATAACTAGTTAAAATAATCATTGTAAAAATAGCCATAGTACCATTTCCTATCCAATTAAAATAATTCTGATATTGAGATACTTTCGGTCGTTCATCTACAGGAAACACCTCCGCCATCCAAGCTTGGTATGGAGTAGTTACAGCATAACTCATTCGAAACAAAATCTCCCATATTAACATCCAGATGAATAATGTTTTTTTATCTGCCAGATCAATAATTAATGCAGGTAATAGTAAGAAAATACTAGATATTGCTAATATTGGAGCAAATATAATTATATATGGTTTTCTTCTTCCCCATCGTGTATATTTTGCATCACTTAGCCATCCAAGTAAAAATTGGGAGAGAGCAATAGTTAAATACCCCATTGATATAGCAAATCCCGCGAGAAATGGATGTAATCCATATCCGCTTGTATACAATGTAAGTAATGCCCATCCCTCAATACCAAGTACTATTGAAGTACTCAACCGAGGGGACCCAAATAGAATTTTTTTGAAATTGCTTGTAGTTTCCCTTTTGATTTCTTCTGTCTCGCTCATAATAATTCACAAAATAACATTAGAATTTTTTTAATTTTTAAATATTAAATTTAGTTAAATATAGATTAGAGAATACTCTATTTAAAAATTTATACGAATTGAGAAAAAATGAATATAATTGGTTTAGATACAGAAGGGAATGTGAAATGAAAATAATTTTTAATCTTCTTCTTCATCCCATCCGAGGTCTTTTAATACAGAGCCCAAAGCCTCCGATTCTTCTTCTAAAACAAATTCAGTATCATATTCAGAAGCTGAAAATTCTGTATCAAAATCTGGTGGTGGTAACTCATCCAAAGAGGGTAAAGGGGTTCCTGAAGGAGTTAATTCTTCAGTAGGAGTGGGTGTTTCTTCAATAGGAATAGACTGTTCAGAAACCGGTTCTTCTTCGATTTCCATAGGTGTGTAGTCGTCGAGTGGGATTGGGGGCACTTCATCATCATATATCTTAAATCCAACTTGCGTTTCTTCAACTGAACTTTCAGCCATCTGTGGAGTTTCAGGTATCGCTGTTGCTTTTACTTCTTTATCTATTCCAAGTCCAATAGATTTTGGAATTGAAACAATGCCACTTTCAGTCGAAGCTTCAAGTTCTTCAAATTCAACACCTTCCTTCTCCCAATCATCTAAAAAACCTAATAAGTCATCTAAAGCTGCCTTATCTTGTTCAACTGAGGGTTTTACTATAGCTTTAGCTTCCTCCATTTCTTTTTGCTCTTGAATTTTTTCTAGCTCTCCTGTTTCTAATGAAAGCATCATTTCAGTCTCTTTATCCCCAGAAATAAACCGGTTTAATTTTCTAGCTAATTCTCTTAAATATCCTAAATAATAACCAATTCGATAAATCGCTCTTAATCCGCCAAAAACTATATACTCATCATTAATAGCCATTAAAATACTATATCCTGAAGTGTTGTGTAAAATAATTTCTGTGAGAGCTCCATGGTCAGTGGCTTGGTTTAATCTTAATCCTAAGTCAATTAAAGCAGTGCTCGAAGCAGAAGTTGCATCAGCATCTTCTTCTGAAGAGACAGCACTAGCTACTTTAGTTCCTATTCTTGATAAAACAGCTAAATTTTCCAAATCTGTTTTATCTTCTTCTTCTCTTAAGGCATACATCATTTTCTGTCGTATATCTCCTGGAATTGACGACATTTTTGATACCTCAATGGTGCATATAAAAATTGAACAAGATCATTTGTAAAGATTTATGTATTAATAGAATGTCTATTTTAATATATTTTATTATTATCTCATTTTAGGAACTTTATTAAGTTCATTTGAGTCATTGAAGGTTGCTTTATTTTTTCAAAAGTATATCCAGATAAATCGGTGAGAATTTTCTTAATTTTATTAATTATGTCTTCTGGAGTTAAATCATTTGTGTCAATTGTAAACACATTTTTTCGAGTTGAAAAAAATTGTTCATAGAAAGAGAGAATTTTTAATAAATATTTTTTATCATCTTCATTCCATTCTCTTCTAATTCGCTCTAATGAGCCTCTTTGAATTATCCGTTTCAATATAGTCTCAGGTTCTGCATTTAAAAATATTATATAATCTTCTTTCCATATAATAGAATTATAAGTATCTAAAATGAGATTGAAATCTTTCTCCTTCAAATTCAAGCTTTTTGAGTATATAAGCACACATATGGGAGTTCTATCCAAGATAATGATTCTTCCATTATATCTATTATCAAAATTCACAATATTTTGATTTCTTTTAATAAATTGTTGAAGGAAATGAAGTTCACTCCTAAAACTAATCTGTTTATTAGATGATCCAAAAGGAAAAGGAGGCTTTTTCACATATCTTTCAGGAAAAAATTTAAATTTATTATTATCTTTAATCATCATGGAATTTCTAAGAAGATTGAATACAGTTGTTTTTCCTACTCCATGCGCACCAGCAAGGGAAATAACAATATTGTCCTTACTTCCCTTATTTCTATAAAAGGTTTTACTCAATCCTATATACTCCTAATCGATGAAACTTTATCGTGTAAAACAAATAATAGTATTTAATAATAATTATAGAGAGATTATTGATTTTCTTATTATTAAAATTTTATATTTAAGGTATAATGAAAAGTTAAAATTAAAGATAAATAAGTACAATTAAAAGAATATTGTATGAAATATTTGCCAAGATAGTGCTAATAATGTTTCTATTCGTTAATTCAAAGATTGCTCCTAATACTATAAATGCTAAGAAATTTAGCAGGAAAAAACTCGGATAATAAAATAATAACATTAACGCAGAATAAGCTAACGCTACTATAAGAATCACATATGCGTCTTTACTAAACTTTTGTTTCAATGCATTATGTAATACCCCTCTAAATACAATTTCAGAAGAAGCTGCTCCAATACAGAGTAAAACTACTAGTAGGATTACCCAAATTAATTCAGCATCTCTAATAACTTGATTCTGTTCAGCTATATTTGTTTCAATATCAAAAAGATCTAGCCCTATATCAGAGAAAAAAGTAATTATAGAATTAGAAAAGAAGTTAACTAATACTAAAAGTGCTGCTCCTAATATTCCTAAAATGAAAGCAAGTAAGATTTTCTTTGAAGCAAAATCAAATCCTATTTTTTTAAAACTATGTTTTTTAGAATAGATATACCAAATTGGATATATAGCAAATAATAATTCGGGAAGTTGACTTAATAGGAACATGTGAATAGTTAATTCTACTGAAGTTGAACCACCTTGAAATGTTAGAATAGTAAAAAGTAAGAAAAAAACAATTACGTAGACATAAACACACGTTACAGAAACGTTTATGCCTTCTCTCAAATTCCATGTGTCCTTTTTTAATATAAATTTAGTTTCAAGTTCAAGTTTTTTATGTGTAAATATTAATCCAGGCTTTTTTTGAATTGCTATTTTCTTTGCTTCAGAAATCTTTTCTAATACAGTATTACATATTGGACACTGGTCTAAAATCGTAGATGTAATAATAGAGCCGCAACCAGGACATTTTCGTGAGATTGTCATCTTTTCCTGGGCGATGACTCTGGGCTTTGTCTCTAATTGAGTCGATTCTTTACTCGGTTCTAATTTAATAATTAATTTACCGCAATTAGGACAGTAAATCTCATCCTTAGGAACATTTGCTCCACAATATACACAATACTTAATTTTTTCTTCGTTATTTGACATTTTTTAACAATTATATTAAAAACACTATTACGCCAGAAATTTGTAAAAGACTTTTTAATTTTATAATTTTGTTTAATATATTAACAAGGGATTAAATAATTTTTGTTTATATTTTTATTATTAATCAATAACCAAGTTTAATTAGATTTTCTATGAACAGTAAGGAAAGAGTATGAAGAGCATTTCATTTCGAAAAACCTGACTGTATTCCAATGTCATGTATGAATTTGAATACTGATTTTTTCCCTATTACACAATTTCCACTCCAGAAATGGCAACCTAAAATTTTTCCACCTCATATTCCTGTAAATTCAATTGGAAAACTACTATATAGTGGAATAACGTTCTTAATATTTTAATTTCAAAAAATAAATAAAAATTATATATTTTTATTCAAATTTGGTTTTTTTAAATTCCTTTTTGTAATATTGTATAATTCCATAAGTAAAAGCCCATGATAATAAGAGATTGAATCAAAATATCCTTCTCCTAAATCTGATTTGCCAACATGAACTAAAGCCATTTGAGCATTAAGTGTTGCTCTCATTAGTAATTCCACCCCTTTATAAATCAGATTGGGACTCCATATACCACTTTGTGGATTCGACCACCAAACTGGGCAAGAATAAATCCCTTGATCATAAAAATACCTAGCTGTGTTATAATAATTTTCTACTTCCCAATCTAAGGTTAAATCTATCTTATCTGCTAAGTTCATCAAATTATTAAGACTTTTCATAAGTTTCCAATAATATTTATGAACATTATTACCTGGATGTTTCCATAATGGATAAGGAATCCCTGCTTGAATATCTTCATAGGTGGTACTCCAACTTGATTCCCGGGGTATGATTTTTTTATCACTTATTGGAAAATGTTGATCAAGCTCTGAAATAAATAGCATGTTAATTTTTTCTTCCTCATAAATGAGATCTAACACTTTCTTTAGAAAGGTTTTTTCATAATTTTTAATATGATGCCCGAAAGTTTCTGCATCCATGGCTGTAATAACATATCTATCAATTTCTTTGGTTGCTTTTGTCTTTTCTTTTTTTTCTGGCTGGAAAATTCCTTTAATTGTTTTTACAAATTCTTTGGGTTTTATACTCTTAAAAGCGATTTTATTACTGAGAATATCGTCTCTAAAGAAAAGCTGTAATCCATTAGGGGAGCAATAGATTTGATCATAAGGCCAATCGACTGGACAAGCGATACCGCTCATTATGACCCATTTGTATCCTAACTTCCGAATATATTTAGCAACGCCTCCAGAGATAGCCATTTCTGGTGGAAAAAAGCCTTTTCTCTCCCAACGACCAAATTCTCTTCTGTTCATCTCTTCATTCATCTGAATTTGATGCTGAGTTTCTTTTTCAGGAATTAAAGGGAGGATTGGATGATATTTTGCTGTTCCCATTATTTCGATCTTGCTTTCAGACACTAAATTCTTCAGTAATTCCATAGTATCTGATAATCCAAATTTATAAAACAATTCAATTAGAACTCCGTTAATATTTACACAAAATTTAGCATTCTCGTATTCCTCAAGTAGAGAAAATAAAGGTTTGTAGCATTCATTATCGATTCTACTTAAAATTGTAAAATCTTGAGTGGGGGGTTGGTAGATGTGGAGACAGAAGCAAAGATAAGTTGTCATATAACTTAATAACCTAGCTTAGAAATATATCTTTTTAATTATCAATAATATTAAATTAAAATTAGAATTATTCTAATAATATTTTTTTGTAAAATCT
>CAYSZJ010000066.1:0-21363 GCA_964435435.1 uncultured archaeon | reverse complement strand
GACCTCTAGTAGAATTTTTTGGATGGGATGTAGTAGGTTCTGCCAGTGATTTATATAGCTGGGTTGATAAAAATGATAATGGTAGAGTAGATCCTGATATTGATGTTCTTGATTTGGGTTTTATCGGTGAGATGCTCACCAACTTTCCTAGTGATGTATTAAGGCTTCCTCTTTATAGCCCATTTACACCCCATGTATTTATGGCAAAACAATTAGGAAACTCTAGGGTATTCGTGTCTGCTGACGCTAGTTTATTTAATAATGAGTTAATTGATGAAAATCTTGGATATGATAATAAGCAATTTGGAATCAATATTGTAGAATGGTTAACATTTACGGATTATGGAGCTAATAAAGATAATTGGGTTGTGGTTTTTGATGAAGCCCATATACGCCCCGAATATTCAAGAGATTTGTCCTCTGCTGGAATTTTTGGATTTATAATGCAATACATAGTACATCTTTCAACAAATCCTATTACTGCATGGATTTACCCACTCCTCGCAGTTTATACTTTAAAAAGATATCTTCCTAAAAAGGATAAGCAGAAAGAACAAGAGAAGAAAGCAGAAGAAGAAGAAAAGAAGGAAGAAAAAGCACGGTTTAGAACATCTTCATTTTTTGCTCAAAAAATTGAAGAATTCAAAGATAAAGGTAAATACGGTGAAGCATTGAAACTACTCTATAGAAGGCTGGAAAGAAAACTAAATACATTATTAAAAGGTGAAAAAATTACTACAAAAAGAGTAATTGATATGGTGATTGCTAAAGATCCATCATCAACTAAACTAAAGATAAGAAGATTATCCAGATTTATGGAAAGAATTTTATCTATTAAAGAAGGTAAATATAAAGTTAGAACTGAAGAAGATTTCGAAGAATTGTTTTTCGAAATGGGTTGGGCAGTTAATAATATATAAAAAATAAAAAAAAATAAAAAAATCAATTAAAAATTTAAAAAAAAGTTATAAAAAACAAAAAAATAAGAGGTTATTAAAATATGGAAACTCAAGATAAAGCGAAATACTATGAAAGAGAAGAAATTGATGTTACACCAATTCGTGAAATAGCACAGGAAGTTCTTAGCGAGGTATCTAGAGTAATAGTTGGTTATGGAGAAATTCTTCAACAGCTTTTTGTTGCTTTATTAGTTAATGGTCACGTTCTCCTCGAAGGCGTACCAGGCCTAGGAAAAACTGTCATGGCCAAAACTTTTGCTTCTACGTTAGGAATTGGTTTTAGACGAGTTCAATTTACACCCGATCTACTCCCTGCAGATATAACTGGTACTAAAATTTTCGATCAAAATGAGGGTGCTTTTATTCTCCAAAAAGGACCAATTTTTGCTAATGTAGTACTTGCTGATGAAATTAATAGAGCCGCTCCCAAGACACAAGCTGCTTTACTCGAAGCTATGGCCGAAAGACAGGTAACTATCGAAGGTCAAACACTTGTACTTGAAAAACCATTTATTGTTATAGCTACAGAAAACCCTGTAGAAATGGAGGGTACTTATCCATTACCAGAGGCGCAGGTGGATCGATTCTTGTTTAAACTTTGGTTAGATTATCCAGAAGATACAGAAGAAGTGGAAATTATGAGAAGACAATTATCAGGCGAATCTCCTTCAGTTGAAGCAATAACCGCAGGAGAAGAAATATTAGCAGCACAAAAAATTATGAATCTAGTTTATATTGATGATAGAATTCTAAAATATATCAGAGATATCACGATTAAAACGCGAAATCATCCTCAAATCGCTCTCGGATGTGGGCCCCGAGCTTCACTCACTTTAATGAAATGTGCCAAGGCACGTGCTGCGATTCTCGGTCGAACGTATGTAACTCCTGATGATGTGCGTGCATTAATCATACCTGCATTAAATCATAGAGTTCTTTTAAAACCAGAGGCAGAATTGGAAGGTTTAGATACTCAAAGTGTAATAAAATCGATCGTAGAAGAAATTCCAATACCAATCTAATTCACCAATTTTTTTAATTATTAATAAAATTATAAAGGTCAATAAAGAGACGGTGAAAAAATATTTTAGGTGGAAAGGGTAGAAGTTTAATCTTATTTGCAGTATTTTTTCTTACAGCAGGTTTTGCATTTGTGAATTACTTTCTGCTATATTTTGCTGTATTATTACTTTTTAGTACTATTATCAGTTTACCCGTATTCCACTATAAAATGAACGTTGAAGAATTATTAGTACATCGAGAATTAGAGAAAGAAAAAGTATTTAAAGATGATTTTGTCCATGTAAAAGTAGTAATTGAGAATATCGGAAGAAATAGTTTTGATTTTCTTGAAATCAGAGACAGCTTTAACCCTCAACTTTTTAGATTAATTTTAGGTGAAAATTTTATTTCAACTAGAATTGGTCCAAAAGAAATAGTTAAGTTTTCATATGTTCTTGAACCAAGAGTTAGGGGGGAATATGCACTTGGACCATTGTCTGTAATAGTAAAGGATAGATTAGGGTTCAATTCATTAGAAAGAATCGTTCCTGACAGCGTTACTGATATATTAATATATCCACCATATGAAGATATTAAAAGAATTGAAATATTAGGTTCAAAAAGATCTTTGCAATTAAACTATGGCTTACAGAGATCAAAGCAAAAGGGTCTTGGTTCTGAATTTTATGGCATGCGAAAATATGTTTTTGGGGATCAATTTAGATTAATAGATTGGAAAGCAAGTGCTCGAACTCAAACGTTGATTGTAAAAGAATTTGAAAGTGAGAGAGATGTAACTGTTATGATTTTAGTAGATTCTTCAGAAACAATGGCAGGGGGTGCTATTGAAAATACTAAATTTGAATATGCAATAAGAGCATGCATGCTTTTAACTAAAGTAGCTTTAACACGAAGGGATAGCGTTGGAGTGTTCACATTTTCAGATAAGAAGAATTTCAATTTCTTAAAACCAAATAGCGGTGAGGAACATTTTTATCAGGTATTAGATTTTGTTGCTCGAGTGAAACCAGAGGGGAAATGTAGAATTGTTGAAGCCCTTGATCATTTCACACGTAGATTTCAGAAGCGAAGTTTAGTTTTCATTATATCTGATTTAGAAGCAAATCCTAAAGAGACTAGTCAAGCGATAAAAAAATTAATACCATTCAATCATTCTGTCATTATAATCAATCCTTTTAGTCCGTGGTTCGAAATTCATGAGATAGATTTATCATCAACAGATAAGGCATTAGCAGAAGCGATTAGCGAGGCGATGATGGAACATGTTCTAACAATTAAACAAGAACTTCGAAATTTAGGTATCAATATTATAACATGTGGACCTGATGATATGATGAATCAAGTTTTAAGTAATTATATGGAAGCAAAGAAGAAGGGGAGGGCGTTTTAAAGCATGGTGCGTAGCTATTTATTAACATTAAAGATTATTAATGTATTTGTGTATGTTTGGCTATTCTTAATATTTCTCACATCAATATTTCATTTTGATGCAGTTATTACAACCGCAGAGGATGAATTCGTCATATTAGCATTCTTTGAAGCGATAAGAAATGTATTTTCTTACTTAATATATGGAGGAAGTTTAGCTATTGCTTATGCTTGCGCTTTCTTCACTTCGGGTATGTATAGTGATTATATATTTGAGTTTGTTAATATATTCTTTGAGAAATATTTCAGCTCATGGTTCTTGATTGAAGCACCAAATTTGCAAGACATTCCTAATCTGATTACAGATGAGTTGGGAATATTATTTAGTGATTTTTATTTATTTGCTTTTCAATTATTATTTGTAATTTCAATTGCCTATGCCATTAGAGCATTTTTAAAAAGCGATCCTAAAACTTATCTTGTATCTCTTGGCTCAATAGTTCTTATGATTGTACTCCCTCTCATGATAATTGGTTTGAAAGATTTGTTAGATTTGTTAAATTTTCGATTTCAATACATAGATCGAATGGCAAACGCAAACCCACTTGATCCTAGTTTATCTGAAATACCAATTGATAATTTCTTTCTATTTATATCAAGTCCAGTTATTCTTTTTGCCATTATCTCTTATATTTATTTAGAGCTTGCATTTCAAATTGATTATACAGATACAGTTACTAAGCCTTCCTTAGAAAGGAGCGATAGGTTAGAAGCACAATTAAATATTTTAGAACGAGAATCGCATTTTGTAATTGCAAATGTAGATAAAATTAAAGAAGAAGCTAAGAAAAGAAGAGAAGAAATTGGAGCAGAACAAAAAGAAGGTTTAGCAATAGGAAGATTTTTTGCTAAAACAGGTAAGCGGTTTTCATATGTAAAAGAAATGATTGAAAGAAGGAAATTAGAAGAAGAAGAGAAGAAATTAGTAACCGCAGCTTCTAAAACGAGAAGGCTTGGAAGATATATCGAGCGTCTTTTTAGGGAGGATATTGAAGCTAGAGATACTTTAACTGCAAGTTCTTCAGCGCCTCGAGCTAGAAATTTAATTACATCAACCTTAATTAATTTTACTTATAGAGTAGGTTTACTCTTAATTATAAGTTTCATTATTATTCATCCTCTTTGGTTTTTAGATAAAGTTATTCAATTACCGGATTCAATTACAGAAAGTGTGGTGATGTATTCCCCTGAAGTAATTATAATACTTTTACTTCCAATTATGCTTCTCTTTCCTGTAATTTCTCAATTAATTTCATTTATTAAGCATCGTAATTTAATAATTAGGTTGCAACAAGAGGGACGTATAAAGGAAATTCTTGCATCTGTTGGGGATTATGTTAAGGTTGAGAAAGAAAAAGTAGAAGATCAAAAAGTAGAAACTGAAGAAGTAGCTGCAGAATCAACTTAGATATCTTTCCACTTAATTTAAGATAAATTGATTACAAATTGAGCTAATTGAATTTTCTTTTTTAAATTTGTCATTAATGTATCATAACAATAAGTTCTTATTCCTAATTTTTCAATTTCTGGTTTCAATTCGCAATCTTTATTATCTATTATAAAATGACCTATAATATCTTTATAAAAGTTTGCTACTCCTACACAGGAAACTTCTAAACCTAAAGATTTCATTAACTTATCAGCAGGACCTTTAACAGTTGCTCCTTTTATTAATGGACTAATTGCATAAACTTTTTCCTTTACTTTTAAAAGATTATCTTTAATTCCTTTTACTTGAAGTATCGTATCTATTGATACAATTGGATTAGACGGACAAATAATAATTCTTTTCGCCTTATTTATGTATTCTACAACTCCCTTAACAGGTTTAGCTTCTTTTAATCCTTTGAATTCTACTCCCAAAATTTCTGGTTTACATTGATATTTTATGTAATATTTTTCAAAATGCATCGATTCTGTAGGAGTTTTAATGTATGTTTCAACTGGTTCATTAGACATAGGAATTATCTGAGATTTAACTCCAAAACTTTTGCAAATCTTAGCCGTTATCTCTGCTTTACTAAAACCTTGTCTATATAAGTCTGTACGATAAATATGTGTTGCTAAATCCTTATCACCAGCATTAAACCATCCTGTATTGTAAAACTTTTTTAGAATACTTAAACAATTAAAAGTTTCTTCAGCAAATCCCCATCCCTTTTCCTTATCAATAAAATTTGACAGTGTATAAGTTATTATATCCAAGTCAGGACAAATTTTCAAACCGAATAAGTCAATATCATCACCAGTATTCACTATAATTTTTAGCAGTTCAGGACTTACTACATTTACCAATCCTTCAATAAATTTAGCAGCACCAACACCTCCCGCTAGGAGTAAATAAAAATCTCTATTCATGATTTTTATCCACTATTAGTTTTAATTTCATATATAATATTTTTCAATTCTGTGCGTGGTGGTGCTTCAACCGCTTTTAAAGGATGCCCAACCGTAAAAAATGCCATTGGAATATAAGATTCAGGGAGTTGAAGGGTTTCTTTGATTAGATCTTTAGCAAAAAGGGGAGCACAATACCAACATGCGGCTAAATTCTTCATCTCAAGCGCGAGAAGAAAATATATTGCTGAACAACTTATGCTTTGAACACCAAGAATAAATTCATTTTGTGTTCGTTCACTATCAGGATATTTTTCTAAGTCTATTGTGTCTAAGCACAAAAGAACGAGAATTGGTGCTTCGAAAAAATTCGTTCTTGTCTTATTTATTTTAGCCTCTATAAAGTCATTAGACTTTCTATCATCTTGTAAATCTTTTTTTAATTTTTCATTCATCTTATTTATTAATTTTTCGCGAAGGATGTCTTTTTCCATTATACAGTACCTCCAAAATTGCCCATTATGGGCACTTGGTGCCCATCTTGCAAGTTCAATACATTCTTCGATTAAATTCTTGTCTACTTTTTTATTTTCAAATTGTAATTTATAACTTCTTCGATTTCTCAGAATTTTTGCCAATTTTATACTTTCATTATCAATGAATAAATCAAGTTCTTTCTTTCTTATAATTGGTTTAATTGTAGCATTTTCATTTAATTCAAAATTATAACCTCTTATTAACACAACCGGAATTCCCTCATCAGCTTCTCCCATGACCAATTGCGCTGCTGAAGCAAGACTATCAACTTGACCCATAATTGTGCTTTGTAGTTCATAGCCAAACAAATCTTTCTCACCTCTTTTATCCAATATCGGATCTATCCCTGAAACCCCTACTGCAACACCTACAGCGCCTATCCTAAAAGCTCTTCCAAAAGAATCAGAAATGATGATTGCTATATTTTTATTAAATTTACTTTTTAATACTTTTCTTATTGTTTCAGCATCTTCATCGGGATTTTTTGGTAATAATGTTACATTTCCCTCACCTTCAATATTGGACTTATCTATTCCCGCATCAGCACAAATAAAACCATGTTTAGTTTCAGTAATTAGTACATGCTCAGCTCTTATAATATCTTTGGATTCATCTAAAATTGCTTGGATTAATCTTGGATCTTTTGTTGGAATTCCTTGATTCTTTGCTTTTGGAGTTATAGTTTCGTATAACTCCAAAGCTCTCCCACTTGGTTTGATATCGCTTAGATTTCTAATTCTTCCATTGCTTTTCGATATCAAAGATTGAGCAATTACAATTATGTCCTTATCTTCTAAAGAAAGTTTATTTTTTTTTAAAGCATCAGTAATAACTTGAGAGATATCATCTCCTTCTTTAATTAATGGAATACTTTTTAACCCTATTACTTGAATTTGATTTTCTAAACTCATAATATATCAGTTTTAGATATTTAAATATCTTTTAATATCCAAATCTTTACTAACAGCTAATTTTTCATATTTTTCTGGAATTGCACAACATGCAGAAAAAAATTTATATTGAATTTTAGAGTTATGGGTTCCTAACCATATTAAAGTATCTTTTGATGGAATTTCAATTCTTGTAATCCCTGCTTTTAAGGCATATTTTTCAACTTCTATCTTTATTTTACCCCTAGGTCTCATACAGCCTAATGATATTTCTGTATTTGGAAAAACGAATCTTATCAGAGCTATAACTTTTGCTATGTCTATTGGCTGAGGTGTTTCAAATTTAGTTTTAGAATCTTTTGGAGGAATTAATACAATTAAGACTATCAATGATGGATGTATTTTAGTTTCTTGAATAAATTTTATACAATCTAACTCTTTATGTAGCCGGCCATAATATAATCCAATACCAATATGTGGAACTATATTTAAATTATATTTTTTTAATAAATCAATTGCCCTTTTATATTCACTTAATTCAATATTTAAATGGTAAATACTTCTTACAATTTCCTCATCCATAGTAATATCAAAAGATACCATATCTACTTTAGCATCAGCAAGTTTCTTTGCAGTTTTTTCATTTAATAAACCCGTATGAGTATTAATAATTAGATTTGTGTGGGTTTTTATTTTTTTTATGGTGTCTAAAAAATTCAATAAAGGTACTGATCCATCAAGTTCACTTCCACCAGAAATTAATGCTCCAACCCCATCATTTTCATAGAGATCTAATAAAAATTTCTCTAAATCGTTATTTTCAGTAATTTGCTTCATACCCTTTAAATATTTTTTATTACAATGTTCGCACTTTAAAGCACATTCGCTACCAGTTATACTGATAGCAGGGAATCTCTTAGAAGGATTATATATTTTTAAAACATTACCAAAATTTTTTCGAGTAATATGTTGAGCCAGTTTAAAGAACTGTTTCAATTCATCTGTCTTCAAATTTAGGAAAGATGAAAAATCTGACCAAGAAGCAGATCTGGATTTTATTTTTTCAAACAATTCTTGAGTTTTACTCATACTTTTTTAACCATTTCAAATTTGAGTATTTTTCTTTAACCAACTGTTCAGCTAAAATTAATTCCTCCTTAGAAAAACTTCCTTCTATTAAATCAATTCCCAATGTTTTTTCAAATCCTCGTCTAAGTGATTCTATTAATTTTTTTTCATTATAATTTTGTAATTGTTGCTTAATTCCAATACATTTAGCACGAACAGATTTCACCATTCTAGTTTTACTAACACTCTCAGGTGTTTTTAAAACTGAATACATTAAATCAGGATCAATATCTAGTAAAATTGTACCATGTTGGAGAATATATCCCTTCTTTCTCACTTGTGCATTTCCAGAAAATTTTTTTCCATCTATTAAAATTGCCGGACAATGAATCACCTCTTTTTCTGGACTTAAACCAAAAATCATTAATCCTGTAATAATTCCTTGTGTAATAATTTCAAATTGTTGCAATACTTTTTTAGCACCTAAACTCCCTAAAAATCTTATAGGACATACAACTGAATAGGTTATTTCACGATTTTCATCATGAAATACCGCTCCTCCTCCAGTAATACGTCTAACAACATTAAATCCCTTTTGGTTGGCAAAGTTAATCTCTATTTCTGCTGATAAACTTTGATTTCTGCCAATGCTTGCCGTTGATGGTCTCCATTTGTAAAATCTTAGAGTATTAGGTGATCTTTTTTCAATTACCATTCTTAATATCGCTTCATCTAAAGCCATATTCCAATATCCATTTCTAACACTCAATGATATATAACGGAATGATTTCATTTTTCCATATAATTTCCTAGTTTGTAAAATTCTTTAATAGATTATAGATTTCCTTTTTTTCAATTTCAGTTAGTTTTCTAGGGTAATTATAAATAGGTCCTGATGGTTTTGAAGTGTAATAAGGACGATTGCATCCAGGACATCCTGATGTTAAGAAAGCATCATTATCATCTATAATATTTTTCAATTCACCTTTACTAATATAAATATTTACAATATTTCCTTTCATATTAAAAGTAAAATTTTTCAAATCTTTATCTTTATTTACTATAAGATATCTTCCCAACTGCAATTTTCTAAAATTCAAGAGTTTTGGTTGACTCAAATTTTCAAATCTTGTTCCTTTTATTGGAGTAAAAGCAAAAAGAGCCACAAGAATCTTTAAATTGTGTAGTTTTGTAATAAGTTGGATTATATCTTCTTCAGTTTCTCCTAATCCTATAATAATATGGGTACTTACACCCCCTTCTCCAAAAATTTCTAATGCTTCTTTTAACTTTTGAAAATGTTTATCCCAGGTATAAGGGCCCTCAACTTTTGTCCCTTTAACTTTATCAAAAATCTCTGGTGTTGCTCCATCCAAAGCGATACCCGCTCTCTGAACACCTTTACGTTTTAACTCCCATAATTTGTCTATTGACATAGGAGGGATAGCAATAGATATGGGTGTATTAAAATTAGTTTTAATTTGAGTAACAATATCTATTAAATCATTAAAATTTTCAGAATAGTTTAAAGTTTGAATGCAAATTCTTCTGAATCTTCTTGAAGGAGGTAAATATTTTAATTTTATTAAAAAATCTTTAAATGAAAAAACAGGCCAATTAATCCGAGAAAGTTTTTCCCTCGAACTTTCTGAGCTTCTTGCTTGTGGGCAAAAACCGCAATTCGCCGAACAATAACCCTCTTTAAAAGTCATAATGTAGCAAGTTGTTGGTTCATCTTTGAATTTTCTTTTTGAATCTAGTCCTAAAACCGAAGCACTTCCTACAGATACCCTTATTTTTTCAATAGTCATTGATCTCTCTAGTAAATTAGTAATATTAAGTTTTATTCCTTCGAATTATATTTTTATCTTGTTATAATAATTATTGATTTCTTAAGAAATATCAAAATTTACAGAGTATATTTGTCTACATAAAAAATTTATTGAATCGATAATTAAAATATTAAATATGATGCATATTCCCGAATTTTAACAAACGTGGTAAAGTAATATGGTTCAATACGATGCACAAAAAATAGAAAAAAAATGGCAGAAAAGATGGGAAAAAGACAAAATTTTTGAAGTAAAAGAGGATCCTAAGAAAAAAAAATTTTATGTTTTAGAAATGTATCCATATCCTTCGGGTAAACTTCATATGGGGCACCTTAGAAATTATACTATCGGAGATTGCTACACTAGATTTAAAAGGATGAATAGATTTAATGTTCTTTATCCAATGGGCTATGATTCATTTGGAATGCCAGCAGAAAATGCAGCAATTGATCACGGGGCTAATCCAGAAGAATGGACAAATAAAAATATAGAAACTATGAAAAACCAGCAAAAAAGGATCGGACTGTCGTATGATTGGAAAAGAGAAATTTATAGTCATAATCCTAACTATTATAAATGGGATCAATGGTTTTTTTTAAAAATGCTAGAAAAGGGATTAGCATATAGACAAGAAAGCTACGTTAATTGGTGCCCAAAATGCGCTACAGTTATAGCCAACGAGCAAGCTCAAGGGGGTAGATGTTGGAGATGCAACAATATTGTTGATCAAAAGTTTTTAACGCAATGGTTCCTTAAAATAAGAGATTACGCAGAGGAACTACTTGAGGGGTTAAATATCGTTGAATGGCCTGAGAAAGTGAAGATAATGCAACGAAATTGGATTGGAAAATCCGAAGGAACGATCATAAAATTCCCTATTGTGGGAGAAGATCGGACTATTGATATATTTACAACAAGACCTGACACACTTTTTGGCGTGACATTTATGGTTTTCGCTCCAGAACACCCTTGGGTTCGCGAATGGGTGGGAGGAAGTGTATATGAGAATGATTTCAAAGAATTATATGATGAAGTAATGCATCAAGATAAATTTACCCGTACTAATATTGAAATAGAAAAAAAAGGTATGTTTATTGGAAAATATGCTATAAATCCAATAAATAATGAGGAAGTACCTATCTATATTGGTAATTTCGTCATTTATGAATATGGAGCAGGTGCAGTAATGGCGGTTCCAGCACATGATCAGAGAGATTTTGAGTTCGCTAAAGAATATAATATTCCCATTAAAATAGTAATCCAGCCTCATAACTATGAATTAAATTTAGCTAAAATGACTAGAGCTTTTGAGAGCGATGGTATTCTTGTAAACTCAGAAGAATTTAATGGGATGGGAAATCGTTCTGCTATCCATGCAATAACAGAAAAATTGGATGAGATAAATATGGGATATGCTACAATAAATTATAAATTAAGAGATTGGGGTATTTCACGCCAACGTTATTGGGGTTGTCCCATTCCTATTATATATTGTGAGGAGTGTGGTATGGTTCCGGTCCCATACGAAGACTTACCTGTTTTTTTGCCTAAAGATGTTTCTTTTAAAGGGACCGGTAATCCATTAGAAACAAGTCAGAGTTTTATTAATACTAAATGTCCTAAATGTGGTAAAAATGCGAGAAGGGAGACTGATACAATGGATACGTTTATTGATAGCTCTTGGTACTTTTTCGCTTTTTGTGATCCACCTTCTATTGAATCAGATATCCCTTATAATAAGAATGTCGTAAATTATTGGGGTAATGTCAATCAATATATAGGAGGTATAGAACATGCTGTTATGCACTTAATATATGCGAGATTTTTCACAAAAGTTGCTCGAGATCTGGGGCTTCATAAATTTGATGAGCCTTTTCAATCTTTACTAACCCAAGGAATGATTAATAAAGCTCATCCATATTGTCCTAATTGTAATGCATTCCTTATGAAAGCTGATTTAAAAGAAATGAAATGCAAAATTTGTGGTAATATTGACCTTATTCAAAAATCCGTTAAAATGAGCAAGAGTTATGGAAATACTGTAGATCCTGGCAAGATTATTGGTAAATATGGAGCAGATGCAGCAAGATTTTTTATTTTATTTGGAGCAAGCCCATCATCAGGATTAGAATGGTCGAATGAGGGTGTTGATTATGCTTATAGATTTATTAAAAATACATTTAGCCTTTTAACTGAACTTCCTAATAATGTAAGAGAAGAACTAACGATCAGAGATTCGTTAATTAAATACTATTTGAATAAAACAATTAAAGAATTCACTGAAAATATGCAGAAACTAGCAATAAGAAACTCTGTCAATAATTTAATACAATTCATAACAGAATTTGGCAAATATAAAAACGAAGGTGTGAAAAAAGAAATTTTTGAAGAATGTAGAGAAAGTCTAGTTTTACTACTTCATCCAATAGCTCCTTATATGACTGAAGAAATTTGGGAAATTATTGGTAAACAGAATTATGTAAGTCTAACTGCTTGGTGTTCTTATAACCAAGAACTTTTAACAGAGGAATCTGATTATAAATGGAACTTAATGAACAACATCTTAGAAGATATTAATAATATAAAAACAATAATGAGGAAAGATGATTTAGAATCTCTTTCACTGATTATTGCTGATCCATGGAAAATGAAATTTTATAACTCATTAATGTCAATTTTAGAAGAAACTAAGAATCAAGGAGAAATAATAAAAAAATTAATGCAAAATAACGATTTTAGAAAGAATAGTAAACAAATTAGTAAAATGGTCGTCAGAATATTAAAGAATGTTGGGAAATATCCAAAATATTCACTATCTTCCAATGAAGAATATCAATTTTTTGATGAAATTAGACCTATTATTGAAAAGAAATACAGATGTAATGTTAAAATCATCTTCGAAAAAGAATCTACTGAACAAAAAGCATCTCAAGCTCTCCCAGGTAAACCAGCTATCGTTATATCGTAATATATTTATAATTGTTTCCAATATTTTTTTGTAATTTAATAACTTTTAATAGATTTTTATTAACTTAAGATTAAATAAATTATTTTTATACTGAAAATATTAAATCTAGTAAAACGATGGCTTTAATTAAATTCTTAGAAAAAAATCAAGGAATTTATTAAAAATGACTATATATGAACTTAGTATCATCTCAACTACAGGTTTTCCATATTACAACAAAATTATTAAACCCATACCTGAAGGTGTAAAAATTTTTCTAAGATTTTTTGATTTTTCTAAAGACAAGTCTACAGTTCATGAACAATTAGATTCAAATTCAAAATTTGATCTTACTGCAGGTTTAATTTCCGCTTTATATGAATTTGCTCGCAATATAGATAAAAGAATACATGTTTTAGAATTTAAACCAACAAAGACATTTAAAGCCTCAAAAAAAGTTAAAGAGAAAGCAAAATATCAAGGAGATGTATTGATTACAACACAAACAGAATCTTTTTTGCTCCATAAATCAGTTCAAGAAAAAACAAAACTTATATATAATAATTTTATAAATTCTAAAATACCTCTTGATTCTTCAGAAGAAATTCAAGAAAATGAACAAAATAAAATAGTTGAAATTTTAACTGATTCAAAAGCGAGAAGTATGATAAAAGATCATCAAAATGAATTAAAACGCTTAGCAAATGATTTTCTGAGTGAGATGAAAGATTATGGTTTATGGGGAATTTGCATAACTTCATTTGACCTTTCACCCATAATTACGTTTGGAAAAAAATATTCCTTGAAGCATATTAATGAGATTTTAAGACATATTGGATATATTCCAGAAATAACACCTTTAGATTGGATTTATAGATTGTCATTTTTTTCTGAAGAACAAATTCAGGTATGCATTATAAAGTCAGGAGTCGGACCCACTGTTGAGGAAATTTTATTCGAACCATATTTTTACTTACTTTTTGCCGATCCCCAAAGCATCTTTGGAGAATTCCCGGGAAAATTAACAACTTCATTTAATAATATTCTTGATTGAAAAAATAAAATCAAATAAATCTTTAAATATTAATTACTCCTCTTTTTAATTAATCATTTTTAAATGCAGCCTTTATTATTTGAAAAAAAGAATTTGCTTCAAGTGACGCCCCCCCAACTAAGCCACCATCAATATTTTCTTTTTTAAATAAGTCCTTTGCATTTGTTGGTTTAATTGACCCCCCATATTGAATTCTTATTAAATTGGCTGTCTCTTTATCATATTTTTGGGATAAAAATTCTCTAATGAAAATATGAACTTCTTCTGCTTGTTCTGGAGTTGCTGTTTTACCCGTACCTATTGCCCATATTGGCTCATATGCAATAATGACCTTTAATATTTGTTCTCTCGTCAAATCTTTAAAAGTTTCATTCATTTGAAATTTAATTATTTGCTGTGTATTACCAGCTTCCCTTTCTTCTAAATGTTCTCCAATGCACACAATAGGATTTAAATCCATATATAATGCCTTTTTTAACTTTTTATTAATTAAGGCATCTGATTCATTAAAAATATTTCTTCTTTCACTATGACCAAGAATCACATATTCAACACCTATTTTTTTTAAAAAATTTGGTGAAATTTCACCTGTAAACGCACCTTTCTCTTCGAAATACATATTTTGAGCACCTAATTTGATATATGTATTTTTTAACATCTCGTATGCACTAGTTAAAGCAGTGAAAGGTGTAGCAATTACTATATCGACAGCATTAATTCCCTTCACTAAAGGTATTAACTTTTTTAACATATTTCTGCATTCTTCTGGAGTTCCCATATTCATTTTCCAATTTCCACCAATTATTGGTTTCCTCAATTTTTCTTACCTCTTAATATGATTTAATCTTGTTATAATATAATTTCGCTATAATAGTTGTAAGGTTTAAATTCTATAAAATTCTACCTAAAATTTCTGGAAATAACAAATCAATAAGAGAAAATAAAAAATTATTCTTGTTTAGGAAGTTTTTCGGATAATTTAGTTGCTTTTAAAATCTTCTTTACATCATCTACATCAGGAGTCATTATTTCTGGTAAACCCAGCTGTGTGCGTCTCCTTTCTATGGCAGGTTGCATTGGTATTGCCTTACCATGTTCTAAAATAGTAGCAGCTTGGCCAGTATAATGTGTTGGAGCTTCTCCCCTTTCCACACTCATATTCTTTAAGATAATAAAGATTTCCGTTAATTCAACTTTTTGTGGACAAACTTCATCACATGTATCACACATTGTACAACCCCAAATATTGAATACATTTTCAGTCCCAAATATTTTTTCTTTAAGTCCTAATAGAGCATCTAGAATTAAACGCCTTGGGTTATACTTACCTTCTGTAACTTGTGCTACTGGACACGCTCCACTACAGGTAGCACATTGATAACAATATGCTAATGTAGTGCCAATTTCATTACCAAGAATTTGGTTTCTAAAATCAAAATCTATAGTTGCCATTTGAATTGATCAGTTTATCTTAATATTATGTAATATAACTTATAGTTGGTTTTAAAATTAATTTTTTTAAAATTTAGTTTTTTAACCAGAAATGAATCTATTGTTTTTTTATGTTTTGACAATTATTATTTAAGTCTTCTCTTTAAATTGTAATTGAAATTAATATAAGTAATTAAATATTTATTCTCCCAATTATTTAACAATATAATCTTAATGGCAAATATTTTTATTTTGAGATAGAATGACAAATATCGAAGAATTAGAGGAATATGGTTTTGAAATCACAGAAGATATGAAAAAAGGAAAAGTTATTGTCGACATCTATACAGAATGGTGTGGACCCTGCCGGTTTTTAAGTCCTATCTTAGAAAAATTGAAAGTTGAAGGAATGATTCAATTACTGAAAGAGGACCTAGATAAAAATAGACCCCTTGGTGAAAGATTTGGAATTACAGCCATTCCAACACTTCTCTTTTTCAACAATGGTGAACTCTTAAATCATGCTATAGAAATTCAAGGGCAATTATTAGTAAAAAACGGGATAATGGTTGGTGCTGCAGGAGAACAAGTAATTCGTGAAATCATTGAAAAAATGTAATTGTGTTAAAACCAAATTGTTTTAATAGAAAATTATTATTTTTCCTTTTTCTAATATACAATTTCTAACACAGAATTAATATTAGAATAATATAGATTAAAAATTGTAATAATCGAGTAAGATACTAAATTATCTCAATGATCAAATTCTATGGGATAATGAGAAATCATACAAATAATCTATTATTCAAATTATAAATTTTTTATTTAATGAAAGTTTTTCAATATTTAATTTGATAAAAGATTGGAAAATAGCAATATGAATTATTCAAGAAAAGAATTAATACAAACAGACGCAACTATGAATCAAATGAGAAATGCGATTTATGGCTTAGCTCGTTTTATGGAGAAAAACGGAGTCACTGATTTGAAGAAAAAATTGAGGAAGATGGGACAAAATATAGCTAGAACTTATATTCAATACTGGAGACCAACAAATTTAATTAATACTTCTAATTTAAAAGATGTTATTACTACAATTTATCAAAAAATATTGAATAGTAGTGTATCAATTGAAATAAATCAAGTAGAAAGTTTAATAAAAATTCAAGATTATAAATGTGCTTTGTGCAAATATCATTATAATGATATGGAGATAGCAGGTTGTGAAATAATATTAGGTATGGTTTCTGAAATCATTTCTCTTATAAGTCAAGAATCTCCTGATCCTTCTTCTATATTTTTAGAGCCGTATGATGTAACAGAATCTCGAGCATATGGAAATAAAACATGTATTCAATTATATAAATATAAAATAGGAGAGAAAGGTTAGAAATGGGGGCTTTTCAGTGGTTAATGAAAAAGATAACGAAAGTATTTGGTCGTTCTACAAATGCTCTATTTTATACCTTACTTTATAGAGAAATTCTTAAGGAAATTAATGAGGTCACTAAGAAAGAAGAAGACAGCCTTATAATTCTTAGAGAAATGGGAAAGAGGGCAGCTATTGAATCTTGTGAGCGACATTCAAGTATTTTTAAATTTATGCCAGGATCTCCTAAAAAAGTTTTAGATTATTTCGAGATTCTTTGGGTTG
Source organism: uncultured archaeon (assembly GCA_964435435.1). Classification (GTDB taxonomy): domain Archaea; phylum Asgardarchaeota; class Lokiarchaeia; order Sigyniarchaeales; family SOKP01; genus Loki-b32. Next base: position 4,203 of record CAYSZJ010000066.1, on the reverse strand, counting down.
TCGTATTTGGAAGAGAATTAGATGATTATTCATATGAAGAAATTCCTAAAGTAGACTCAAAATACAATGATTATGTTTTAAAAATCAGTAAATGTCCTATCTGCGCTGGCTATGGGAAAGATATTGAAGATTCATTTGATTTTAATAAACTGAAAAGTAAAGAAACAGAAGGGCTAGCTTGTGGTCTTTGCGGAATGTTAGAAAGTGTTGCTAATTTTATCTTAAAAATAAAAAGGAATAATTATAGAATTCAAATAGTTGAACAAGAATGCATAGCCAAAGGAGGAGATTCCCTGCAATTTATCTGTAAAATACATGATATTAATGAATGGAGAGAACTTATGGTTTCAAGAGTTGAACAAAAAGCTGCATTAAGCGTATATTTTGAAGAAGATTTAGAAGAAGAAGAGATTGTTCAAGAAACAAAGATTGATGTTATAGATAAACTCCAAGATGTTATTTCAATCGATAAACTAGAGGAATATCTTGACGAACCATTAGAAAGTATAAAAAATAGAGTTTCTGATATTATTAGAGATAAATTGAATATGGATCCTAAAAACTTCTTCGACTACTTCCGTAATTACGAGGATGACATGATAAGAATAATTGGATATCTAGGTACACATCTTTTAAATGAATATGGTGGATTATTGGAAAAGTCTCTTAAGAATGATTGGTTTGCAAAAGTTTTTGGCTACATCTTTAAACAACTTAAAGAAATGACGTTATTATTTATTCCTTTAGACGTTATACGTGATTACAATGAATTATTAGTCACTTTTCTTGATGATCTAGCACCCACAGAATTGGTCGATAATGTAAGACAATTTACAAGCAAAGATACAATAAATTATCTCTTTGAAGGTGCTCAAATGGCTCTGGAAAATTTAGGCATTGACTTTTCCGAACTTAAGGATAATGTATGGGAGGAATTAAAAGCGGAACGCGAGAACGGCTTAATATCTTCAGAAACATCAACAATTGAAAGGACACGTGATCGAGTGCCACAAATTATCAATATAATGCAACAAGTCTTAATGATAATTAATGATATTCTCACTTTACCGATTAGAGTCTTAATATCAGAAAGCCATTATGGATTAAAAACAGCAATCAATTCAGTGGTATCGGAAGAAGAAGGGCTATATGGCTCAATACGTGGGAAACTTGATAACATATTTGACCAGATTCAAGAAATAAGAAAATAATGCGTAGAAACTCAAATAAAACTCTTTCTTACGTTAATAATTCAATCTTCATCTGGACCCCAGGCTTCTTCTATTTCTTCTGGTGCCATACCATTAAACCAAGTCATAAAATCTCGTTTAAAATTAGAAGGATAATAAGGCTTTTTGAAAATAAAAGTATATATATTTTTAAGTCTCATACCTTTTTTCCTCATCTTTATAGTCATATCTCTTCGATGTTTAAATAAGATCTCATTTCTTCCACCGAAATTATGTTTATACACGCTTACTATTGTATTAAAAGGTAATCCACTAATCTCTGCTATTTCATAATTTGGAACCTCCTTGGTTACCCATTCCTCCCATTGGGATTTAGGTATCCCACAGTATTTCTCTTCAAGATTTTCAAGTATGTCTCTTATTTTATTACAATCTAATATCTTTAATTTAAGCCAAAATTTAAAATCTAAATTCTCTTCTTTTCTCCACCATTTATAAATCCACCCCTCCTTAGAATGAGGAGATGAAAAAGTATTATAAATTTTTTTATATGAAAATCCTTCATAGACTAATGCTTCAACTACTGGTTTTAAGAATAATTCTTGAGCGTTCACCCAATCTTTAAATTCCTCGATGATTCTTCTCCGTAATGTGTTCTCTGCGATACTCTCATTCATAAAATCATTCTTATATAATTTATTTAAAATTTTCCAAATTTTTTTCTGAGTACATCCTAATGCAATCATACCAACTATGTCATAAAAAGGAAGAAGGATATAGGGGAGTCCACCTTGACCTCCTCCAAGCTCATTGAGTTCTAAGGTGGTATCATATTTGCGTATGAGTTTAATCTCTTGCTTTATTGCTGTCTCTAATTTTTTATGACATACCAAATCTACTATATCAAAATAATTCTCTTCAAGTTTATATGATAATTTTTCCAACATTCTACTCTGGGAATATACATCCTCAAATTGGAGAAAGTCATACAGTTCATTAATTATATAACCCATATCTTCTAGTGCCAAAATAATTGACCTGTTAAGTTTTGTTGGCATTTCACGTCGATATCCCCATTGATAATCAATATATTGCTCAATAGCTTCTTGAATATGAGTCTTAAATCTAATTCTCTCAGTTGAGTGTGTATAACCAAAATATTTCTTCTTTTTGAACCAATTATCAGGAAAACTATTTTTACACTTAATCAAATATACAATAGCTTCATAATCTCTGTATCTTTTTGCGAACCCATAAAATTTATCCTTAACAGTTATATAATCTTTACCTTCATAAATATCAACCAGCTCCTGTTGAATAGTTAATCGTTTTTGCGCAGCCCTGTATAAAGGAAGTTTACCTGATCTGATACAATATTTTAACACAATATCAGCATATTCTAATATCTTTAAATAAATAGATTCATCCTTATGTTCACTTATAATCTTGTCTCGCATATAATTATAACCATTTAAAGTGATATCATCTCTAGTAATTAGAATTTTATTTTTTCCTTCTGGACTTTGAGCCATTAAAACTCCCTTTATATTTTTTTTGGTATAAAAGCTTTTTTCTAACAATGTTCCTGGGAATGAAGATCATAAACATAACTTTTCCTTCCTTTCATAATAGCATTTCATTCTATCCTTTTTAACCACATCATTAATTTCTCTATGATAAGCAAAGATTATTTTTACTTGTAAAATAGAAATTCTTTTTAATAATTTATTTAATATAATTTAATATAATTATAAATTTCATATATTTAAATCTAGTCAATTTGCATCGATTTCTCCATCCCCCCGATTTTGTCTTTATAAATAACTTAAAAATCTTTCATAAAATTTTGTCTTTATAAATATTTCATAAAATTTATAAATGAATATACCTAATAAATACCATAAAATACGAACTAAAAAGAATAATGATAAATTATTATATAAAACGGGTTATAAACGTGAATGTTCTATATAATATTAAATAATTAAGATTATAATCTTGAGCTTTCTTATTAATTTTATCTCTCTTGTTTCTTTTTTATTAATTCGATAAATAGCGTTGAGATTATTATTGAAACATTTGATATATTCAACCAGATTTCAAACGCTAAAATTTCTCTCTCTATATGAATAATATCATTAACATAGAAGTGTTCTATGACAGCATCAAATAATTGAAAATTTCCATAAATATTAAAAATATCATAATAAGTATAGTTATAAAATATTTCCCATGTTTTATCATACATAAAATAAAGAGATTCATTATCTTCAGTTAAGTAATATTTTTCCTTAAATTTAGTTAAATCATATTCTCCATAAATTGAAAATCCTTGTAATCATTATAATCATTATCATTAGTATAGTAGTTCTAATAAGACGTAAAATTTTTCGACGAAGAGATTAAAAATTATTTAATAAAATCTTGATAATCTTTCTAATTTTAGATATTGCTGGAAATTTTCCTTACATTAGAATGAGGATGAATAAAAAGTACCTTAGCTTACTTAGCAAGGATTATCACACCTCCCTGCCGGATTATTGAAATTATCTTAGACCGGATTAAAACTTATAAAAAATAGATGATTTGATTTCATTCATTTTTTTTCCCTTTTTATTTTATACTTTTGAATATGAATATAAATGGAGAGATAATTTTTTAGGAGTATATAGGTGTATTAAACTTTAATGAAACAGTATTAACAAGTTTACAAGACGATTTTCAGAGAATATTATCATTATATATGAATAGAGTTTAATTTTTAAAATTTGAAGCTATAACTTTAATTGAATCTAAGCCAAATATTCTTTCGTTATTTAAGCTGATTTTAAGCCGAAATACATAAACCAAGCATAGCATATCATTCCTCCTCTAACTATAATTAGTCCAAGACCTGGAGCAACTAAAGAATCTAATGCACCACATATTACAAAAACGATAAAACCTATTGATAGAAAGGCAAATCTTTTCCTAACTGCTCCTGTAGATTGAATTGATTTTATTAAAAAACCAA
>CAYSZJ010000065.1:0-21386 GCA_964435435.1 uncultured archaeon | reverse complement strand
TATTAGGAGATGTATTTCGATGATAACCATAACATCCTAAATGATCTGGTCTTAATGTATCAATATCGATATAGAGAATTCTCATATTCTTAACATAAAGCAAATTGTTTTTTAAGCTTTTTAGATTTTATCTCACAATTAATCTAATAATTTTTAGGAAAAATAATGCAGCAGAGATTAGATTGGGAAAATGCTGAGATGATAGGACAAAATAAAGAACCTGCCCATAATTCTCTAATTCCTTATCAAGATATAGAATCAGCACTGAAAGAAATTCGAGAAGCTTCAATATATTATAAAACACTGAATGGTAATTGGAAGTTTAACTGGGTTAAAAAACCGGAAGATCGTCCCAAGGATTTCTATAAAGTTGATTATAATGTAATTAATTGGGATGATATTCCTGTACCAAGTAATTGGCAGATGCATGGTTATGGAATCCCAATTTATACAAACGTTAGATATCCTTATAGTGTCAGGAGAAAGAATATACCCAAAATAAGCCATGAATATAATCCCGTCGGTTCGTATAGGACTGAATTTAGCATACCTAAAAACTGGGATGGTCGAGAAGTTTTTATTCACTTTGATGGTGTTAAATCGGCTTTTTATATATGGGTGAATGGAAAAAAAGTTGGATATAGTCAAGGTTCAATGACACCAGCTGAATTTAATATTACACAATTTTTACGAAAGGATAAAAATATTTTGGCTTTAGAAGTATATCGATGGTCTGATGGTAGTTATCTAGAAGATCAAGATATGTGGAGATTGAGCGGTATTTATCGAGATGTGTACTTATTTTCAGCACCAAAAGTCCATATTAGAGATTTCTTCACTTACTGCGTTTTTGATGAGAAGTATGAAGATGCAATATTAAAAAGTCGAATAAAAATAAGGAATTATGGTTCTAATAGTGTTGAAAGCTTTAAAGTTGAAATCTCATTATTAGATGATCAAAAAAACTATATTGAATCCGAAATTTTGATGTCAAATATCATTAGTATTGATACTAATACAGAAAGGACAATTGAACTACAAAAGAAAATTGAAAAACCTGAAAAATGGTCTGCAGAGACACCATATCTTTATAATTTGATTTTAAAATTGAAGAATCCACATGATCATATTATTGAAGTAGAACATTGCAAATTCGGGTTTAGACAAGTTGAGATAAGAGATGATGGAGGTTTTTATGTGAATGGACAGTCTATAAAATTTAAAGGTGTGAACAGGCATGAACATGACCCTGATCACGGACGCGCAATCCCCTATAGTAGAATGCTACAAGATATTAAATTATTAAAACAAAATAATATAAATGCTGTTCGAACAAGCCATTATCCAAACCATCCCAAGTGGTATGATTTATGTGATCAATATGGAATATATATCATTGATGAATGTAATTTAGAATCACACGAATTACGAGATATCTTGCCTTCTAGTGATCCACAATGGACCAAAGCTTGCGTTGATAGAATGATTAGTATGGGTGAGAGAGATAAAAATCATCCTTGTATTGTCATGTGGTCGCTAGGGAATGAAGCAGGTATGGGTGATAATTTTAAAAAGATGAAAGAAGCGACATTAAAGATAGATTCAACAAGACCGATTCATTATGAACAAGATTATGAACAAGAAGTTTCTGATGTACTTAGTTATATGTATTATCCATCATATTTTTTAGAAAAAATGATCAAAAATAAGAAATATGGATTTTATGGTAAAACCAAGAAATTAAAAGAAGGAATAGTAAAGCCATATATGTTGTGTGAATACGCTCATGCAATGGGAAATAGCCTAGGCAATTTTCAAGAATATTGGGATGTTTTTGAAAAATATCCTAACGCTCTTGGTGGATTTATTTGGGATTTTATTGATCAAGGGCTTCGTAAAACTTCTGAACCTGGAAAGGATTTTTGGGCATATGGTGGGGATTTTGGAGATAAACCAAATGATAGAAATTATTGTATAAATGGAATTGCCATGCCTGACCGAACTCCTAATCCAGCTTTTTATGAAGTTAAGAAAGTATATCAAAACATTAAACTAATTCCTGTTGATTTAATTGAAGGTAAAATTAAGATTCTTAATAAATACAATTTTAGATCTATTGATTTTGTAGATATTAAATGGGAATTAACCGCTAATGGTATAAAAATCCAAAAAGGTAAAATGGAGAGATTTGATATAAAACCTAAAGATATTAAGGAGGTTATTATACCGATTGGACATCCGAAAATCACACCTAATACAGAATATCATCTAAAGATTAGTTTTCTCCTAGGTGAAGATACACTATGGGCAAAAAAAGGATATATTCTAGCATGGGATCAATTTAAAATGCCTTATGATGTTCCTATTAAACCAGAAATAGAAATTAGTGAATTAAAAAATATTGAGATAGATGAATCAGATGAAGATTTTATTATAAAAGGAGAATCTTTCCAAGTTATTATAGATAAAAAAACTGGAGTAATTGAATCCTATTCTTTTAATAATAAAGTTTTAATATCTAACTCGTTAGTGCCGAATTTTTGGCGGGCACCAACTGATAATGATTTAGGTAGAGTTGATTTTCAGGAAGAACAGATTACAACCATTAATAAAAATTGGAGAGAGGCGAGTAAGAAACGAGTAGTAAGTAAAATTGAATATGAAAAGATAAAACCACAAGTTATTCGTATAAATGTAGAGTTTGATGTAGTAAATTCTGAAGAACCTCTTAAGCAAGCATACAATATTTATGGAGATGGAGTTATCATTATAAAAAATGAATTTACACCTACTAGGCGTATGATTCGTTTCGGTATGCAAACTTCCATTCCCAAAGAATTTAATAAAATGACTTGGTACGGAAGGGGGCCCCATGAAACTATGTTTGATAGAAAAACAGGAGCTGCTGTTGGAATTTATTCTGATTCAGTAGAAAATTTAATACATCCATATGTTAGACCACAAGAGAATGGAAATAGAACTGATGTGCGATGGGTTGCAATGACTAATACAGAAGGAACTGGTATAATAGTATCAGATGTTGGAGGAACTAATCTTAGTATTAGTGTTTGGCCTTATACAATGGAAGATTTAGAATCTGCAAAACATAATCATCAATTACCATGTCGTGAATTTATCATCTTTAATATTGATTACAAACAACAGGGAATAGGAGGAGATATACCTGGAATCACCATGCTTCATAGGAAATATAGATTGGAAGCACATAAGAAATATTCTTATGCTTTTCTCCTTAGAGGCTATACAAAAAATATGGGAGAAATAAACCAAATTGCTCAGAAAAAACCCCCTATAATGTAAATACTATTTAAGAATATTATTATATTTAATTATATTAAAAATTATATTTGGATACATTTTTAAAGAGTTTGGTATTGAATGTCTCGACCTCTATGGTTTGTTAAATTATTAAAAAAAACATTCCCAAATGTAAAATTTATTGCCAAATTGACGAATTTCCCAATATTAGGCACTATTTTTGATCATCTCCTTTTTAAAGGTGATGATATTATATATCTCCCTCAAGATAAAGTAATTAATGTCAATAAACCAATAGGAGAATATGATGAATATGTATTACCATCTCAGGTTTTAGAATATTTTATTAATAAAGCTAACCATCTCTGGATCATGAATTTCTGTATTTGTAGATCAAGCATGGATTGTAAGAATTATCCTAAAGATTTAGGGTGTTTATTTCTTGGAGATGCTGTTCTCGATATCAATCAGCAATTAGGAAGATTAGCAACTAAAAAAGAAGCCTTAGATCATTTAGAAAAAAGCAGAGAAGCTGGATTAGTCCATATGATCGGAAGAAATAGATTAGATGCACAATGGCTTGGTGTTAGTCCAGGAGAAAAACTTTTAAGTATATGTAATTGTGATCCATGTTGTTGTTTATGGCGCGTATCCTCAATTCTAGCCCCAAAAATTGGATCTAAGATTAGAAAAATGCCTGGAGTTGTAGTGAGAGTAGCTGACAAATGTATTGGATGTGGAACATGTTTAAAAGATATATGTTTTGTTAATGCGATAAGTTTAAAGGATAAACACGCATTTGTAAGCGAACAATGTAGAGGATGTGGTCGATGTGTCACCATATGCCCTCAAAATGCAATAGAATTAACAATAAATGATGACCAATATATAAAAAAATCTATACAAGAAATAGATAAAATAATAGATGTTTCTTAGTAAGGATCCGTTTAAAAATTAAAAGATGTCCTTTTTTTTACAAAAAAGTATATTAGGATAGTTGTATATAAATAAAAGCAATGAAAAGAGATAAACAAATCTATGTTTGCATCACTCTTATTATAATAGGAATCTTAAATCTAATACTAATCTTAACTGCTCTTTTTGATCCAAATTCTCTTTTAAGTTTGAATTTAGCTGGTGGAATACAAATCATTAATCTCCTCGTTATGGATATACTAATTGCACTTCCCTTATTTATGGTTGCATTAGGCATATTTTCGAAAAATATTAAAACAAACCTATTCCTCTTATTTAGCGGCATAATTCTTATGATTTTTTACTTTAATTTTAATATAATACCAAGTATTGTTGCCCCTTCCTCATAATAAAAAGGGCTCCTTGGAAGAGTTTATTATAATTAATTCGTATCAATTAAAATTTATTAAATTGAAAAATCCTAAAAAAATTAAGAAAAACAAAATAATAGATGTTTCTTAATACTGATGAGTCCCGTTCTTACTCCCAAAAAATATTTTTTAGTTTTAAATTATCTACTCGAGTTCTTTCTTTTAATGCTGATACTGCTTGAACACTCTCTTTAATTGAATGAAAAACAGGTATATTCGCAAGTTCTAATGATTCTATTATCATTGAATATTTTGGTACATAGGGGACAAAACATACAACGGGTTTATTTTTAGATGCAATAATATTTGCAATTCTTCTTCCAATTTGAAAGGATATATTCGGGGGATAAGGAAGTAAAAGTAAAATGATGCATTCGATTCTTTCTATATCAGATAAATATCTAATAATGTTCTCAATATCAGTATCTAATACAGAGCCTGTTAAATCAATAGGGTTATTAAAGGATGCAATTTCTGCAGCGACGGGATTCATAAGATTTTTTAATTTTCTCTTTTCTTGTTGTGAAAATCGAACAGCATTCAAACCATATTTTTTTAACATGTCAGATGCTAACACAGCATGCCCTCCAGAAACAGACACTATTGCTACATCTCCAAATGTTATAACATTATCACCGAATGGGTTTCTTCGATGGGATAATACATCATATACTTTTAAACAAGTTAGTAATTCTCGTTCTGAATGCGGTTGAATAATATAATGTTGTCTTAAAGCATCATAAATAATTTTGTAATCCCCCGCTAAACTTGCTGTATGTGATTGAGTTGCAACTTTTCCTTCTCTTGTTTTTCCTCCAAAAAACACTATTACTGTATCTTCCGATTCTTTTGCTAATTGCAAAAATTTTCTTGCCCTCCCTTCTTTAAAACCCTCTAAATAAAATGCTATATTTGATGTTTCAGGATCCACAATACTAAAGTATTCTAATAGCATCACTTCATCCACAACGGCCCTGTTGCCAATTGAAACTGCGGTGGATACACCTATATTTCTCTCGTTGAATTTTACAAAAAATTGATCAACCAAGACCCCTCCGCTTTGGCTTATAAGCGCTACAGAGCCTTTTGGGGGTCTTTAAATACGTTCTGTCGGTAGAAATATTGTATCTACAATTGGTGGCGCATAGACCCCTAGACAATTTGGTCCTAATACTGCAATATCGTTTTCAAATGCGATTTTTTCAAGTTTTTCTTGTCTCTTTTTACCTTTTCCGCCAATTTCAGCGAATCCCCCCCCAATAATTACACTTGAAGGTATTTCCAGATCTGCACATTCTTGAATGTATTCTAATGTATCATCCGGTCCAACTGCGATAATTAAAAGATCTGGAATTTCAGGGAGGTATTCTAATTGTTTATACAATTTTATTCCCTCAATTTCTCCACCTGTTGGATAAATCCCATAAACTTTCACATTCATCTCAAATTGATTTTTTAATAACACTATCCTGCCAGGTGATAAAGGATTCTTTTTCGAAATTCCCACAACTGCTATTGATTTCGGTTTAAATAATTTCTCTAAATCCATATTGACCAAAACAATATATGGTTTTCATTAATGTATGTTTGTTAAAAATTTGTGTCATATTTATTTTTGTCTTAAGTTGGATAGAAATATAACTTAATATAAGAAAATGTTTTAGAGTAAGAAAAAAAATGTAGTTAAATTTTTATTAGGAAAAAATAAGTAATATCAATTTAAAAAAAAAAATCTGATTAATATGAGTATAATAGAAAAAGACTATGAAAGAGAAAAATTTTCCTATAGAAGGAGTATTTCATATGGTGTTGGTCAATTATCAGATATAACTGCTTATCAAACATTCACATTCTTAGTATTTACATTTTACTATGCTGTTATTGGAATTAATATTATTTCAATTATGGTAGCATTTATAATATGGGCGTTATGGAATAGTTTTAACGATTCTCTAATAGGGTTTGTTTCTGATAGGACCCATACAAAATGGGGTCGACGTATGCCATGGATAATGATTTCACTAGCTCCATTAGCGTTAGTTGTTTTTCTTTTATTTACGCCGCCTATTTCGATCGGTATAACTAATGAAATTTCTAATTTTGTTTATTTTATGATAATTATTGTAGTTTTTGAATTGTTTTTTACGATCTATGATTTAAATTTTACAGCGTTATTTCCAGAGCTTTTTATAACAGTCGAAGAGAGAACAAAAGGTAATAATATTAGACAAATTTTTGCTATATTAGGGCTAATTATGGCATTTGTCTTACCAGGATTATTTATTTCGGATTATTCAGATCCTGCATCACTAAGAGAATACCAAATTTTTGGTATTATTGTAGCTATTATCATTGCTATCCCAGGACTTATTTTTTTGAAATTTTCTCCAAGAGAGAAAGCAGAATTTCGAGAAGATTATAAAAAGGCTCCAAATTTTATTGAATCTATTAAAATCTGCGTAAAAAATAAATCTTTTGCGTGGTATATCCCTGCTGAAGTTGCAAATTGGTTTGTTTATGGTATGCTACCTGCAATTGTACCTCTATATGGGAAATATGTCTTAAATATTACAGATACATTGCTTTTATCTTTATTATTAGGAATTGCTTTTATCTCCGCGGCTATTTTTATGACAATATTATGGAAACCTTTGGTCCAAAAAATTGGTCCAAGAAAATCTTGGTTGATATCAATGTCAATTTGGGCAATAATACTATTTTTTCTCATGATAATTGGAGATCCAATCTCTGGAATGATAGTATTTTTTCTGATGGGTATTGGCTTGTCTGGTTCCTTATACATTATTGATATCATTATTTCTGATATTGTTGATGAGGATGAAGTTAATACAGGGACTCGTAGAGAAGGTGCATATTATGGAGTGAATATGTTCCTTATGCATTTATCCACTGTAGTAGTATTTTTAGTTATTGGTCCAGTATTTCTCATCTCTGATTGGTATGAATTTAATCCCGCAGATGTTCCAATTTCGAGTCTTCGAATTTTAATTTCAATCTTTCCAATAATAGCCTTATTAATTGGTATTTTTGTTATCTATAAATATCCCTTAGATGGTGAACGATTAAAAGAAGTTAAGGAACAGTGTAGAAAAATACATCAAGAAAAGAAATCAAAATTATAATTCTATATTTATTTATTTCATAATTTTTATGAATCTATTCCATTATAATCTTTTTCATTAAAAAACACCTAGTTAAACATTTATTAGGAATAAATGAGAAATATTATCAAGCTAAATTATTTCTTATTTTTAAGTAATAAAAAAATTTCAAGAGAGAATTAATTATGACTGAACAGAAAAATCAAAAAGAAGAAAGCTTTAGCCTAGGTACTGCCGTTAAATTTGGTACTGGCCAATTATCAGATATAGTTGCTTATCAAACATTCTTTTTTTGGATATTTACATTCTATTATACAATTGTAATCCAGAATACAACACTTATTGCCATAGCTTTTATAATTTGGAGTGTTTGGAACGCTTTTAATGACCCAATCTTAGGATATTTATCAGATCGTACTCATACTAGATGGGGTCGAAGAATTCCCTGGATAATCGCTGCGATAGGACCATTATCCTTAATTATGTTTTTATTATTCAGTCCTCCTAAAACTTTTGGCATAGATTCAGTATTAGTAAATTTCATCTATTTCTTCATAATTATTATTGTTTTTGAACTGTTTTATACAATGTTTTCAATAAATCAAACAAGTCTTTTTCCAGAACAGTTCATTGATGAAGTCGTAAGGGGGAAAGTTAATACTGTTAAACAAATATTTTCTGTACTTGGATTAATCGTAGCTGCTATTTTGCCCTCTCTTTTCATGGAAGACCCCATGATTGAGGAATCATTGCCTAATTGGTCTATATTTGGCATTTTTCTTGCTGTTTTAACATTTGTTTTTGGGGTTTTCTTTATAAAATGGGGGGCAAAAGAAAAAAAAGAATTTAGAGAGGATTATAAGGAAGCTCCAAAAATATTTAAGGCAATTAAGTTATGTGTTAAAAGTAAAAGCTTTAGATGGTACATTCCTGCAGAAATCGCGGTTTGGTTTGTTTATGGAATGCTTCCAACAATAATTCCGCTATATGGAAGATATGTGTTAGGGATAGAAGCAGGTTCTATGGAATTGTCAATACTACTAGGAATTGGTTTTATTTCTGCAGCAATATTTATTAATTTCTGGAGATGGGTTGCTAAAAAGATAGGTCCAAGAAAAGCTTGGATGGCTTCATTGTCTGCTTGGATATTAACATTATTGCCTTTCCTATTTATTAGCTCATTCGAAGAAGGATTGATTTTCTTTTTTATAATGGGTATTGGATTAGCGGGATCAATGGTTCTTATAGATTTAATTGTTTCTGATATTATAGATGAAGACGAGGTAAATACTGGAATCAGGAGAGAAGCTGCATATTATGGGGTAAATGCACTATTTTTACGCTTTTCTACGGTATTTGTATTTATGGCTGTAGGGGTTGTTTTTGCAGGTTTTGGATGGGAAGAGTATGATCCATTAATTAATGACCCGGATGCACTAGTTATTGCTCTAAAGATTTTGATGGTTGCCTTACCAGCAATTGCAATAGCAATAGGAATCTTCTCACTTTATAAATATCCACTAGATGGAGAAAAATTAAAGCAAGTGAAAGAAAAGCTAAAGCAAATTCATCAGGAAAAGAAAGTAAAAGTATAATTTTTCATTCTTTTTTTTTATATGATTAAAATAAGTAATTGTAAAAAGTTATTGAAAAAATTATAATTGTTGAAAGTAAAGTTATTTATAAGAATAATATTAAGTTTTTAATTTCTTTAATTTAGCTACTCCACTGCGTATTCTTGATAGAATTTCATCGAGTTCTTGTTTTTGAACAACTAAAGGAGGCAAAATTTTGAGAGTATCTTTTTTATTATGGCAATAATCAAGAAGAACTCCTTCTTTTATGATAGATAACATACCTAATTGGCTATCTTTTTCTTCATAGAATTCTACACCCCACATTAGACCCCTACCTCTTACATCTTTAATTAAATTAGGAAATTCATCTTTAATTTCTTCTAAACCTTTCTGGAAAACATCTCCCATCTTTTTTACATGAGTTAAAAATTTTGGATCTGATTGGATTTCTAGCATTTCTAAAGCGATTGCACAACCGATATCAGAACCACCTGTAGTTGAGATTTGTATAAATGGTTCATCTCTATAAACAGCTTTTTCAATAAATGGTTTATAACTACAGACAGACAGAGGATAAATCCCAGAACTCATTCCTTTTCCTAATACTATAAAATCTGGTACAACTCTTTCATTTGGATATAATCCTCCATAAATAGCCCATAATTCCCCTGTTCTCCCAAGACCCGCTTGAACTTCATCAATAATCATCATAGTTCCTGTATCATTACAAATTTCTCTCACCTCCGCAAAATATCCTTCAGGAGCAATTAATATACCCGCTGTGGCAGGAATTGTTTCTAATATTACACAAGCAATATCATTAGTTACTGCTTTCCTCATAGCATTAATATCACCAAAGGAAATCTGTTTAAATCCAGGAAGATTCCAAAGAAAAATGTCTCTAAATTCAGGATCTCCTGTTGCTAAAGCAAAGCCAGTATGTCCATGATAACCTCCTATAGCAGAAACACATCCTTTCCTTTTTGTAACAGCTCTGGAAAACTTAATCGCACAATCTATTGCCTCTCCTCCACTAACTCCAAAAGTAGTTTTACTAATATCACCTGGCATTAAATCTGCTAATTTTTTTCCTAAAAGAGCTCTTTGCTCAGATAATAGAATATGATCACCTAAATCTAATCCACCATCTAACGCATCTTTGAGAATCTGAATTATTCGTGGATTCCTATGCCCTAAATTAAATACTCCTCCAGAAGTACGACAATTATATAATTCTAAGGGAGGTTCACCCACTCTTGAACCCTCTAAGGTTTTTAATTTGACTCCCTTTCTTTCTCCAGGAATAACTCCTAATCCAAAACTCTTGAAAAATCGTACTTTTGGAGCATTCACATATTTTGAATATAATTTAAGTAATTCTTTCTGAGATAAAGTTCCTATAAATTTCTTCTTAGGATTATTATTCATAGTTTTAAAAAAACATGTTAAAATTTATTAAAATTTTGAAAAGATTAACTATTATGTCAAAATTTTGTTAGATTCAAAGATTAATATAATATTAGAAAAGAAAAGGTAAATTAAAAAAATCTTAAATAAGATCTTCCAGATTAGTGATCTGGAAGTGTTCTTCGCTTAAAACTCATAACCACATTTTTTACAAACGTGCTTTTTCGCATACATGGGAATGTGTCCCACGTATGAAAGAACTTTGCTTTTATCCTCAACAGTTTTAATATTTCCCCCTACAGCGCCACACATGGGACAGGTAATTCGCTCATCACTGGCGAAACCACCTGCACCAATTTCTGGGGGTTTCAATTCATCCAATTCAGATTCAACTTCTTGGAGGTGAGCAGTGGTAGATTCAATTGCTTGTTCTTTTTCTGCAAGTGCATCATTTAATTCACTTAATTGAGAATTCAAAGTGGAAACTTCTTGTTGAGCTGCTGAAAGTTTCGAATTTAAATCTTCATTTTCAGATTTTGACTTATTTAATTCATCTTGATTTGAGGAAATTGTGCTATTGGTTTCATTTAGTGTAGATTCTAAATTAGTGATGGTTGATTTCGCAGACTCAATCTCTGACATTAAACTATTAATTTTTTCATCTGATTCGCTAATTTTAGTTTTAAATTCTTCTATTTCAGTATTTAAATTGTTGATTGTTTGATCTTTTTCAATACTATCTGTTCTGGTTTCTTCTAGCATGTTTTTAGTGTTAGTGAGTTCACTTTCAGTATTTTCAAGCTGTATTTTAGCATCAGCAAGTTCATTTTTAGTATTTCCAAGTTCCTCTTTAGTTTTTGATAATTCAGATTTTGTATCTGATAATTGTTTTTCTAAATCATTTACTTTATCTCTAAGGTCTAATAGAGCTTTACCTATAACTGAAACCTTCTTGTCGGGTTTTTCTTCTGCCTTTGCCCAATCTATAGAAATAATATTTCACCTTATTTAGATAATGATTAATTTTGTATTGAATTTATGAATTAATTTTTTTAATGATATATAAATCATATTGAATTAAGATTTTAATTGTTTTTCTTTTTGACATTTAGAGGAGTCAAAATAAATATTATGATTTAATTAAAATCAAGGCTATAATATAATATAGAGAAAACATAATTAAAGTTCGATAAGTTCAATGGAAAATAAAAATGATTCACAATTCAGAATCGAATATATTTCCACTTCAGGAGTATATAAAACTCCTTTTACACTAATTATCATTTTACAATTGTTTATAGGCTGGATTATCGTACTTTTCATTAATCTATGGTATTATAATGATCTTTACTATCTTCTAACAGGAAAAAGATTTTTACCTTTTATTTTAATTGGTCAATGGTGGGAATGGTTTTTACTCCCTTTGAATCTTTATGGTAATCTTTTCCTATTTGTGTTCTCAATAATTTTGTTTTCAGCAGGAATATATAAAATTTTAAATAAACTAAATCCACCGAAAGAAGGTGTATTTGAAAAAGGAAGTAAAGAATGGAAATATACTCATCGTAGATTCTGGACAGTATACTTTCCAATTTGGTTAGCAAGGGCTTTACCGATACCTTGGTCAGATATTTTTGTGTACCGATTCTTTGGGGTCTTAATTGGGAAAAATGTAGTAGCTTATGAGGGTTATATTGATCCTGAGTTTGTAGAAATAGGTGATTATACAATGACATCTTTAAATATTTGTATATTTTCTCATCTGATCTATCATGATAAGGTTGTAATTAAAAAGGTTAAAGTAGGCAAAGCCTGTGTTGTAGGGCCTCAAACTATCATCAGTCCAGGAACCATAATGCAAGATGGTGCCGTTTTGGGAGCAAATAGTTTTACATGGGTAGGACAAGAATTGGAAGGTAATTTAATTCATGTTGGAACGCCTGTGAGTATGAAAATTCCAATACAAACTTTAGAGGAATCGCAAGAAAAATTAGATAAAATAAAAAAAGAAATAATTGATAACAGATCTAGCTTAAATCATAAAAATAAACGTGGGGGGTTCTGATAACTAAATGTTTCAACCTGCGAGTTTAAAGGGTGATTCTCCAACTCCTGTAGATGAGAGAATTAGGAACAAATATCTTTTTCTTTATGTGATAATAATAATTTTGAGTTTAATTCCTTGTTCGATATTTGAATATGTTTACATTTTGCTTTTTTGGAAGGCTGAAATGTATTTATTCTTCTTTCTATTAATACCCTTTAATTTCGTCATAGTTCTCTATATTCTTCAAGTATCTGCTAATACATTTTCAGCATTATTTTTAACAATTTTAAGATTGCTATATACTCCAAAAGAGGGAATATTTAACCGAGATATTAAAGATAAAAATTATTTTTTCTGGAATCTGCGAAATATAACAAAAAAATGGGCTCTTTTTGTTACAGCCTCTAATCCCCTTCCTTGGCTAAAAAACCGATTTACACTTAGGTTTTTCGGAGTGAAAATTGGTAAAAAGGGAATTTGTGATAACAGTTGGATCTCTTCAGAATTTATGTCAATAGGTAAAAACGTTATTATTGGGATGAATAGCACCCTATTAAGTTTTGGAATTGAGCAAGACAAATTCATTTTAAAAAAGATTATTATTGAAAATGATGTGTTAATCGGAGCTAAATGTGTAATATTACCAGGCACCCATATAAAAAAGAATGCGAAATTATCTGCTCATTCATATACTAATTTTAATGAAATATTAAAAGAAAATTTAATATATTCAGGTCATCCAGCCAAAATAAAAAAAACATAATTAAATATGATAACAGAAAAGAGTGTTAAATTAACTTCTAAACAGAGAGGAAATTATAAGAAGAGATTAGTAATTATATCAGATACGCATATAAGCCGGTCAATGGGCGCATTTAATCTTCATGCATTTAATTTAGGTATAGAAAAAATCGATAAAATTAAGGATGTTTCTCTCTTTCTTCATCTTGGAGATATTACTCATACAGGGACATTATTAGAATATGAATATGCCTTAGATCAATTTAAAAAATTTAATCCAATATCTAAATGTCCATTAATGATTCTAATTGGAAATCATGATGCGATGAATGTTGGATATCTACTTTTTGAGGAGATGATAGGTAGAAGGCATTATGAGTATGAAGATGATGAGATATATGTCATAGGAATAGATAGTACTAAACCAGATTTACCTGGGGGAATCATTCATCATAATATTATTGATGCTGTTCGAAAAAGATTAGAAAAACCAGAAAGAGAGAATAAATTTAAGATAGTTTGTTTTCATCATCAACTTATACCAATCCCTAACACAGGGAAGGAGAGATCTGCCATTGATGATTCTGGAGATATGCTTAAAATGCTTTTAGAGACAAAAGCAGACTTAGTTTTAAATGGTCATAGACATACTTCAAATCTCTACACTGTTAGTAGTAGTGAAAAAGACCTTTATATTTTTAATGCAGGAACCTTTTGCTGTAATAAAACAAGATATCGAGATTTATTTTCTTATTCAATAATAGATATTGAAGATAATAATATTGTCTTTAAGGTTATTCCAATATTAGATTCTAACTCTAAACGTGAAATTCATCGTGAAGTTAACTATTATCTCCCCTTAGAAATAGAAAAGGGTCAAACACCATTATGTAGGTTTATACAATTATCACATTCATTAATTAATGAACAATCAGAAAACGAGATTACAAATTTAGACAGAGCTATTGAGAAAATAAATACAATTAGGGATGTAGATTTAGTTGTACATAGCGGTAATGTAACTAAAAATAGTTTTAAAGAAGAGTTTAGAATAGCAAAAGAAAAATTGAATAATTTAAAATATCCCTATTTAATCGTACCTGGATATACTGATTCAAAACCGCCAGCTTGGGAATATTGGAAACAATATTTAGGTGAATTTGATCCTCTATATGAGAACGAAAAAATTTATTTTCAAGGGCTGAACTCCACTACTCGAGATTCTACTGAGGGATTTATTGGGAGAAAGAGAATGAACAAGTTTATAGAAAAAGTTTTATCTCTTAGTCATCAAAAAATATTTGGTGTATGCTGCTTTCATAGTTTAATTCCCACCCCCTTAAGTGTATGGAGAACAGAGCTAAATGATTCCGGAGATGTACTTTCACAATTTGCTCATTCCCAAATTGATCTGTGCCTAAATAGTTCTCCAAGTATTGCATTCAATGTAAAAATTGATCATACAGTGTTCTCTAATGGTGGAAATTTAAATCCAGAACGGTTTGAGGAGGCTTTTATTGAAACAGAAATTTATAAAAAAGGTTATGTAATATTAAAAGAGCATAACTTGAAAACTGGCCACATTAAGAAAGTTGGTAATTATAATATTACAATTTTTATATGATTAAGAAGTAAAATAATTTCAGAGAACTCCTCACAGTTCAGGGGTTCATCTAATTTTAATAAAAAATAAACTTAATAAGTATATTTTCTTTATAAAATTAAAAAAAAAACGTTGTCGAATACTGTTTTACAACTTAAATAGTTTTAAATAAAAAATAAGGCATTTTTATGGCAAAAGTGAAATTGAATCTTTTGAACATATTCCAGTTGAAAATTAATAAAAAGATTATAGAATATGATGGTAAAACTGTTGGTGATATTATCTCAAAATTTTTAAAGGAATATAAAGAAAAACTTGATGATGCTTTATTAAGTAAAAATAAGAAGAAGCTCAATCCTCAGATACTCATATTACTAAATGGACGGAATATAAAGTATCTTAAAAATTATAAAACACGCCTGAAAGATGCGGACGACATATATTTATCTTTTGCATTAGCAGGAGGATAAACATAATAAGTCTATATACAATAAGCTTAAATAGTAAAAATTTTTTATTTTTTTTACAAAGTACGATTATTTATTAGAAGATTTTGATATTGAGTACCTAGATTAATATATTTTTATTATAATTTAATAGGTGAAATGTAATAACATGGCTCTCCACAAGGTATCTTTCTGTGGTTTAGATAATGCAGGCAAAACAAGTATCATAACAGTAATTACAAAACGCTTCGGTTTTGAGGAAGATGTTGCAAGGTTAGCACCAACAAGAAGAATTGCAAGGGATACCTTCAAATTTCTTGGTGTTGAGTTTACAAGAATGGATTTTGGTGGACAAAAGCAATATAGAGAAGAATATTTAAAACGCCCGGAAAAATACCTGGGTGGAACAGATTTAATGTTTTATGTTGTAGATGCTCAAGATTTTAATAGGTATATTGAATCTATAGACTATTTAGAACAGATATTGCTCTTCTTTAAAGAAGAACAGGAGTATATTCCGATTTGTATTCTTTTTCACAAATTTGATCCTCAACTTGTGGATGATGTGCAAATTAATAAGAGAATCCTTACCTTAAAACAAGCATTAACAAGATATTCAATTGATTTTGATATATTTTTCTTTGAAACATCGATATTTGACATAAAGTCTGTTATGGATGCTTTTTCAAATGGATTATCAATGCTATTTGAGAAAATGGAAATGGTATCTAATTTATTTTCAGAAATAAGTGAAAATTACAATGCTATTTTAATAGCTTTATTTGATGCTAAAGGGATCACGCTTGGAGAATATTATCGCACTCATCTTCAATTACAAGAGAAAATAAAGATATATGAGATATATTTAGAACTTCAAAAACGGGTTGTTGCTGAAAATAGAATTTTATATGAATTTTCAGATACATTTGAAAGTGGAGAAAGGTTTTCTGGGATCATTGAAGTTTTGAATTTTGGAAAACTTGATTTCTATTTATTATTTATCGTAGAAGAAGATGAAAAAGACTTAGAAAAAACAATTGTGCTATTAGATAAAATAGAGTCAGCTAAACCTCAAATGGAAAATTTGATTTTACAGATTATCCAATAAAAGAATAGTTAATTAAAAATTAATTTTAATTTACACTTCTATATTTAATTTCATTTAGGTAATCTAGAATAACGCAGCTGGAGGGATTTGAACCCCCGAGCGCTTTCGCGCACCGGCTCTCTTGGTCGTTAAAGAAATCACTCGAGGCCGGCGTCTTACCAACTAGGCTACAGCTGCAATTCCTTATGAAACTTAAAACATAATAAATATAAATTTCTTACTCTTTCCAACAAGAGAGATTAAATAATTAGAATATTCTTGAATTAGTAATTCAATAGATTATTAAGAAGAAGGAACATATATTTTTAATTTTAAAGCAGGATCTAACAGTTTTATGATTCCTTCTTGTTCATATTGTTTTAATAGCAATTTAGCTGTAGATACTCTTATATCATATTTTAAGGCAATTTCTGTAGCTAAGATTGTTTTTTTCTTTAAAATTGAATCTTTTATTTCTTTTTCTAGTCTTTTTGGTATATAAGCATCTCTCTCAACAATATTGATTTGTTTGGTTCTCCCGTATTTTCTTCTAAGATTTAAGGTAGCCTTTCTTACTAATAGCTTTTCTTCTTTTTCTGACAATGAAAATCACAAAAATTATTTTGAGTGTCTAAATTAAAGAATTTGATACTATAAATATTTAAAATCTAATAAAATTTTTGATTTAATATTAATCGATATATAAATAAAAAACTTAGATTAAACGATTTCATTAATAAGAGCTAGTAGAAAGTGACTAATAGATACTACTTCAATGTTAAAAGAAAGCGACCAGAAGAGAATTATAAGGATGTTAGGGATTATTATAATAAAGAAAATATTTCCAGATATGCAACATCGAAAAACATAATGAAAATTCAAGAGAAAATTACAATCAGAGCTTTAGAATTATTGGATCTCAGAAAAAATGATGCTTTGATATTAGATGCTGGATGTGGTCCAGGTTTTACAGCAATGTATTTAGATGCTATTGGATTTAAAGTAGTATCACTTGATATTATCTCAGATTTTTTGAATTATTATAATATTAAACAAGTTAATCCCATCGTTGCTGACATGTGTTTACCACCTTTTAAATCTGGCATTTTTGATGCTGTCATATCTATCTCGGCATTACAATGGATTTATAAGGATATTCATGATAAAGTTAATCGAAATAAATTTATTAATTTAACAAAATCTTTTGAAAGAATTTTAAAACCTGAATCGAAAATGGTAATTCAATTTTATCCTAAGAATGAAATCATTATGAAAGATATTGGAAAAATATTTACGGAACACTCCACTTTAAAAGGAACCTTTATTATAGATAATCCAAATAATGCTAAAAAAAGAAAGATTTTTCTATATTTAAAAAAAATGTAAATAGGAGTGATAAAACTTGTTCAAAAAATAATGAAAGCTATCACAAATATCACATTCTTTTTTAGATTTGTAAGAACTTAAATATATATTTCTTATACTAGTGTAAATAATTATAACATAATTTAAAGAAAACTTAATAAAAAGAAGATTCTTTTTTTAGAAAGGTTTTAAAAATGATAAAAAAACAAAGAGTGAAATCTATACTTTTACTTTTTATGATTTTGTTGACAAGCTTTTTTACTTTTCTACAAATAAACTTTTTTGATTCAAACATGGACCCTGATAAGTTCGATAAAGATTCAGAAGCAAATATTATTCCAAAAACAAGTATAAAAGGCAATGCTTCATGGTGGGATAAATCATATCGATCCAGACAATTGATTAATATTACAAATCCTTATCCTGTAAATTTCGAGAATTATGGGTTAAATTTTTCTTTCAATTATACTGAACGAGTTGCTGAAGGGCAAATGAACTCCAGTCTAAAAGATGTAAGAATCATTGAATATGACTCCGAAGGTGAACCTTTTATAAGAAAATATTACTTTCAACAAGATTACCCTGTAGATGATATAGTAACTGTATGGTTTGACACAAATGTATCCGCTGACACAACTGAATATGACACTTATCTTTATTATGGGAATGATGCTGTTGACATTGACTCAACATATTTTATGAACAAATCTTCAGAATCTAAAAGTGATAATTTCGGATGGATAAAAAATGGTGGTTTTGAACTTGAAAATAAAACAGGTACTCTAATTAATGATATAACTGGGTGGTATTGGTCAGACGATGTTCCTAATGATGTCTTTTCTGGCTATAATCCAAATACTCCACCAGGGGTTAATTATCAACATAATTTATCGGTTTTTACTGGCCAACATGAACAAGTATATAAAGATGATTTTTCATTTAAATGGGGCGATACCGCTCATGCAGTTTCAGATGGTGGAACAGGAAATGATTTTATGGGGACATTATATTGTACTCCATTTCTTGTTCCAAAAGCTTCTGGTGGTTCGATAGGAGTACGCTTCTGGCGCAACATTCGGATTTTTGATAATCAAAACAATAAATACTTTGGATACTATACAAGAATATCTCATTATTTTAGTACAGATGTGAACTCTCATGTATCTTATCCAAAAACTATATATAGTGAAGGATATATAGAAATGTGGGATAGTTTGGTGAGTGATTCTACTAGAAAAACGTATGTAGAAGATCATTGGGGTATTGAACCAGATCGTAATACTGATGCTGGTCAATTAACAGGTGAAGTTATAATTGATCTAAGTGAGTATGAAGGTGAAGTTATTTTCTTAGAGTTTGGTATGTATTCTAATTGGGGTGATGAGATTGGAAAATTTGCTGCGTTTGGTCAAATTGATGATGTAAGCTTTAATTATACATTAACAACAGCTTTAAATTCAGATGTTGAAGAAAGAATGGCAGATGTTAGAGTAATCGTCAAAGACGTTGATGGAAGAATCGTTTCTAATGCAAAAGTTTCATTGGTTAATTATTCACTATCAGAACCGATATTTGATACACAAATTACTTCGATAGATGACGGAAGTGCTATCTTTACTGGTATTGATTACGATACATATGATATTGTAGTAAATTATACAATAGATTATACAGGTAATGAAACTGTAGTGTATAATAGTAGTGATCCTGGAGGAGGAGAGTTTGTGGTTTCAGAATCTACTCATATTTTTGAAGTTGAAGTAGATTTATGGACAATTGATTTTGAGATAGTAGATTTTGGTGGAGAACCACTTAATTATGGATATATCGAGATTAATTATACAAAAGGAGGAGGATTTTTAGATAATTTATCCCTTGACCCAAATGGAAAGGCTACGTTCCGCTGGAAAAATCAATCTAAATATTACTATAAAGTGTATTATGATAATGACGACTACAATTTGAACCCTACTGCATTAAATGAGAGTTATATAAATAGATCTGTTTATGAACAATATGATAAATACAAAGATCACCCACTTTATATTAAACAACTCAATCTAAATCCTAAATCATACCCTTATTTCACAGTTCATCAACGAGTTTACACAAATGGATCATTAACAGAACTTGGAAATAAGAAGATCACTAATGCTCATATTAATATATCTTTACTTAATCCTGATTGTGATTTTGATAGTGTTCGTATTTATTATATTGATAAAGATAATTCAACAGCAGGTAATCTTATATACGAGAATACAAGTTATCACATTAGTGACGAGCAGGACATCATAAATATTGATATTAGAACACCTCCAATAGAATCTGCTAATTTAAAGGGAGATTCGTATGATGTGTATGGGTTATTAATAGAGGTAGAAGGTCAAAACTCCTCTCTATGCGATGGGGTAATTAAGGTTAATTTTACTGAAACATGTAATATTTATAACGTTACAGATTTATGTAAAGTTAATATCACAATTATAGATTCTGTGGGTGCAGGTGTTGCTGGTTGTATCGTAAAAGTTAATAGTACAAATAGAGATGGAGACTTTGAGGTTTATTTATTAACAAAGGATTTTACTGGAGTAGCCTTTGGACAAGGAAACGATGAATTAGTCCTTTGGTATTTGAAGGGATATGAATATAATTTTTCACTAATCTTTTTCGGAACACATAAGGATTTAATAGTAAATAAATCAGATCAGCCATTCCAAATCGATAAACGTTATTACTTTTATAATTACACTCTAACAAAACCAACAAATCTCATTTTTGAAGTTTGGCTTGGTCAAGATATTAATGCTAGTGATTTTCAAACTAAGTTTAAAGATTTTAGCGCACCAGAATCGGTAATATGGGGTCAGGATGTTACAGTTCAAGTAAACTTCACATTAACAGAAAATGGTTGGGATAGTTCTGAACCGGTCATACCTCCAGCAGATGTATTTTGTTATATTAAAACAACAGGACCAGGAAGCTATATTGTACAGAAACATGATATGGGACCAATTGGAAACGGAATATTCAATGTTACTTTTAATTCTGCTCTTCTTACTGCAGGCAATAAGGGTAATCTCTACAGTATTATTATCTCTGGAAGTAAAACAGGATATTCACCACCATCAAATTGGAGTGATTCAATTTTTATAGACACTTTCCCGACTAATATTAGTATGCATGATTATTATGATTCTTTCAATGAAATTAGTGAATTTTCTCAAACATTTGGAGAGTTTGTTAATTTATCAATAAAATACTCTAATTTATATACAAAAGTATTATTAAAGGGTGCTATTTTAACTTATGAATGGCTTAATCTTGATCCTGTTCAATTTTATGAAGATCCTAGTAATGATGGAT
>CAYSZJ010000064.1:0-21462 GCA_964435435.1 uncultured archaeon | reverse complement strand
GTGTAAAAACTGAAAAAGAAATGGTTGAAAAATATGGTAAAAAGTTAATTTTCTTAGGATTTTTAAGCGTCTCTTTACTTGCGTGGGCAAATCCTTATGAAGTTATAGCGGAATGCAGAAGACAACTTGAGGTTTTTGGAAAATCGCCAGCTGGTTATATTCTTGGAGCATCATGTGAATATCCTCCCTATGCACCTTTATATAATGCAATGGCAGTTGTGAAAGCAGCTAGGACCTATGGTAAAAATTTTCAAACTGGTAAGGGTGCAAATTATGAAGAAGAAGGAGGAAATTAATAACCATGACAGATAAAGAGATTTTAAATAAGTTAAAGCAGAGTGTCTTAGATTTTAATGAAAAAAGCGCTGAAGAGACCGCTAAAGAAGCAATAAAGACCGGAATTAAACCAATCGATGCAATCAAGAACGGATTATATCTAGGCTTAAAAGAAATTGCAGATGAGTATGAAAAAACTTACTTCATAACAGATATGATCTTAGCTTCGGATGCATTTTATGCTGGTGCAAATATTTTAAAATCAAAAATAGATCCAGAAAAAGCTAAAGCAAATAGTAAAGGTACTGCTATTCTTGGTGTTGTAAAAGGAGATATCCATGATCTCGGCAAGAATATGGTCAAATACCTATTCGAAGCTGAAGGTTTCGAAATTATTGATCTGGGATTTGATGTTCCCGCTGAAAAATTTGTTGAAGAAGCAGAAAAAAATAATGCGGACCTTATCTTAATTTCAGTAATGTTAAGCTCTATGTTCCCTGAAATCGGCAAAATTGTAAATTTAGCTAAAGAGAGAAAGTTGCAAGAAAAAGGAGTAAAAATTATGGCAGGTGGTGGGCCTGTTACAGAAAATATAGCCCATCAACAAGGTGCAGATGGATGGGCTCTCACAGCTCCTTTAGCGGTTAAAAAAGCTTTGGTTCTGCTTAACTAACTTTTATAACATTATTACGAAAATTATCTCTAAAGGCTACCATCTCCAATATATATCTTCAGCATGTCCTAACATATCATTAATTTGAATTTTTTCACCACTATCTAGTACAATATCTCCGGAATATAATCCATGAAGGAGGGAAGAATTCAAATATATCAATCCCATATTGATTTTTTCTTTATGTGGAATGATAGGTTCTAAAAACATGTTGAATCTATCATCATTACTCGTAAACGTCCAAGGTTTTGTAGGATCTCGATTCTCACGGTGGAATTCTACCTCATCAATTTTATGAGCTTTACCATCATAGAAAATGATATTTTCTGTATGAGTTGATAAATCTCCAAAACCATAACCAATATTAAAGGCAACTGGGACTCCATTTACAATTCCACATGCCGATCCCCATAGCCAGTGTGTTTTATATGGCCAAATCCCACGACCCCAATCCATAAGTCCAAATGAAGTTTCAGGTTCAAATTGATACGTTTCATCACCAATTCTTATAGTCCCTTTAGCAGGCATCATGTTGACTTTATGATTATAATAAAACAGTCTAGTGTCTTCCTTATAACCAGTCACTACTACGGTATTGTCCCACTCTGGTTTATCATCCAGTTCAATTATACCTTGAATACCTTTATCCAAGAACGTTTTATCATCAATAGTTAATATTCTTTTATTTCCCTTTTTCTCAATTATGGCATTAAATTTCTTAGAAGGAAATTTAATTATACTATCTTCCATAGAACTAAGGGGTAAGAGTTTAGATTTAGTGAAAAATTTAAACTTTCCTTTTCCTTGTCTTACTTT
The DNA here is from genome assembly GCA_964435435.1 of uncultured archaeon. Taxonomy (GTDB): domain Archaea; phylum Asgardarchaeota; class Lokiarchaeia; order Sigyniarchaeales; family SOKP01; genus Loki-b32. The sequence goes on along the minus strand of CAYSZJ010000064.1, from coordinate 19,697 downwards.
ATTTTCAAAATCAAGCCATACATAACTCATCTGAGTAAGATATCCAATATCTCCAATCGTAAGTTGGAATCCAAATTGTTTATTTAATACTGAAAAATGATCCCATTCCTTAATTCTTGCCCATCCTTTCCCAATATTTTCTTTATTATATTTCAAAATTGGTTTTCTCGCCCAACCACGTTGAACCAGAGAGCCATCTTCATTAAATAAATCTGAATGTTCAGTAATTTCGTTTTGTTTCCCCATTTTTAATCTCATAAAAAATTTATGATTAGTTGATAGTTTTAAAAAGATTTAAGGTAAAATAAAATATATGGTGGAAATTATAAAATTCTAATGAGATTCTAATGTCTTCGGAATTTGAAAAAAATTTAGAAAAATATGCAGAAGTCATACTAAAAATAGGACTTAATTTGCAACCAGGTCAACGTTTATTGATTGGAGCTCCTAATCCATATCAATATGGTGCACCAATTGAATTAGCCCCTTTAATCCGGGTGATTGCAAAAAAAGCTTATCAGATTGGAGCTAGATTTGTTGAAGTTATGTGGGATGATGAACAATTGAAATTAATACGATTTCAGCATGCTCCTCGAGACTCTTTTGAAGAGTATGCAACATGGCGTATTCATTGTCAGTATGAATTTGCTAAAAATGGTGACGCGATAGTTCGTATTCTTGCTTTTAATCCAGATTTACTCAGTGGTCATGATCATAATTTAATAGCAACTACTATTAAAACTCACCTCAAACATAGGAAACCTTACAGTGATTTAATATCAAAAAATGCATTGAATTGGGTAGGAATTACTGCCCCAGTTGATGGTTGGACTGAAAAAGTCTTTCCTGAAATTCCACCTGAAAACCGAAAGGATAAATTTTGGGATATACTTTTTGAGATCTGTCGAGTAAAAAATGAAGACCCAATTGCTGTATGGGAGGCTCATATAAAACAGCTTGCAGCTAGAAGCAATTATTTAAATAAAAAACGTTATGTTGCTTTGAAATTTGTTGGCCCAGGAACAGATCTAACGATTGGGTTACCTAAGGGTCATATTTGGGGGAGTGCACGATTTAAAAGTCAAAATGGAATTGATTATGTAGCAAATATACCTACTGAGGAAGTTTTCACATTACCACATAAGGATAAAACAGAAGGAGTTGTAACTGCAACAAAACCTCTCCCTATCGATGGTATAATTGAAGATTTTAGTTTAACTTTTTCCAAAGGACGAGTTGTGAATGCAAGTGCTAAAAAAGGTGAAGAGATGTTGCATAAAATACTCGAAACAGATGAAGGTACGAGAAGATTAGGTGAGGTTGCTTTAGTTCCACACAGTTCACCCATTTCACAATCAGGTTTGCTATTTTATAATATTCTCCTCGATGAAAATGCTTCATGTCATATTGCATTAGGTCGAGGTTTAAAATTTTGTTTAAAAAATGGTGAAAAAATGTCTGATGAAGAATTTTCTGCTGCTGGTGGTAATATTAGTATTGACCATGTTGATTTTATGATTGGATCTGATGAAATAGATGTTGATGGTATATTAGAAAATGGATCTGTTGAACCAATTATGCATAAAGGGGAATGGGCTTTTAATGTTTAAAGCTCATTCAATCTTTTGGCAAATAATATCAATTTTTTGGAGGGTTTCATCAATAATCTCTTCAGTATGGAGGATACATGTATAGAATCTGCTTCCTGCGACTGAAATTATTTCCTGATCTACTAGGGCGGCTCCCATATGTTCCATAAATTCTTTTCTATGCGGGATTTGACCTGATTGCTTAGGATCACCTAAATTAAGACCAAACACACAAGAAGTATGGAAGTGAACAGTTCCACCAAAATTATATGAAAACCAAGGTAGATTATGTTTATTAAATACTTCATTTAATCCCGTTGATAAACGTATTGCTGCCTTACCTGCTTTTTCAGTTGCTCCAGTTTTTTCTACTAATTTCATAGCATAGTATGCTGCTGCGCACGTTAAAGGATTAGCGGCTAATGTTCCCCCACAATATGCTCTTTTCGAACCAGCTCCAACTCCAGCAGCGACAGTTGCCATAACATCTACTCGACCACCTATTGCTGCAGCTGAAGGGTAACCATGTCCTACAATCTTTCCAAATACAGATAAATCTGGCGTATAACCATAATAAGCTTGACCACCCCCCATATGGAGTCTAAATGCACACACAACCTCATCAGAAATGAGAAGTGTTCCACTTTTATGGCATAATTCTTCTACTTCTTTATTGAACCCAGGTCTTGTAGGTATTGCTCCTGATTCTCCACCCATAGGTTCAATAATGACTGCTGCCACTTTACGTTTTTCTTTAAATAATTCTTTTAGAGCTTCAATATCATTAGGTGGAACTGATTCAGTATATTGGAGAACTGGTTTAGGTATACCATACGATTCCAATCTCTTTGTTCCAGGGATATGCATATCATAAACGAGTTGATCGGACCAGCCATGATAAGAACCACCAACTTTTATAATCCATTTCCTTCCAGTGAAAACTCTAGCAATTCTAATTGCTAGCATATCGGCTTCAGTTCCAGATTGCAGCCATCTTATAATTTCACAAGAAGGAAAGTGCTTTTGTAATTCTTCAGCAGCTAAATATTCATATTCACTTGTAATTCCATGGCAAGGACCTGATTCTTTTATAACTTCTATGACTTTTTCTGTTAGTTGTGGATGATTATGACCTAAGATTATAGGGCCTCCGTCCATTAAATAATCTGTCAATACAATGTCATCTACAGTTTGCATATAACAATCGAAAACTCGCTTACTTGTTAAGGGAAAAGGATAATTAAAAGCAAGATTATGTTCAACTCCACCTGGTAGGATTTTTCTAGCCCTTTCAAATGCTTCTTTTGATTTTAAGTGGTTTATATGATATCTTTCAACTATTGCTTTCAATTCTTCTGATTTAAAAGGCCTAATAGGATTGCTAACGATATAATCAATCTTGGCTTTTATTTCTTCATATTTCATAATACAAATCTCAATCTAAGTAATAGACTATTTTGGTAACTAAATTAATTATTAAATTGAAGCATTAAAAATTAAGTTTATTTTTGGCAATTAAATACAAATCAAATCTTAGTTTTTGCTTAAAAAATCTTTATTTATCTTATTATCATTAATATTAAATATGTCAGATTCTCAAATGAAATATATTTTAGCAATAGATCATGGGACTGGTGGTCCAAAATCAGCAATAGTATCTACTGAAGGTGAGGTCCTTGAATGGGCTTTTCAAGAAACACCAATACATGCATCTAAAGGCGGTTCTGTCGAACAAAATCCAGATGACTGGTGGAATGCTATTAAAAGTACTGCTAAAAAAGTTATTGATAGTGGTCGTGTGAGAGTTGAAGACATTGTGGGTGTATGTAACACTAGTCAATGGAGTGGAACTGTTGCACTGGATAAAGATGGAAACCATTTGATGAATTCTATGATTTGGATGGATACTAGGGGGTCTAAATATATAGAAAAACTCAACAAAGGATTATTGAAAGTATCAGGATATAATATAAGAAAAATGCTCGGATTTTTAAAAAGAACTGGTGGGGGACCGTCATTAGTAGGGAAAGATCCAATCGCTCATATATTATTTATCAAAAATGAATTACCTGATATTTATGAAAAGACTTACAAATTCCTAGAACCTCAAGATTATATTAATTTAAAATTAACTGGAAAATATGCCTCCTCAGTAGTAACAATTCATCTTCACTGGATAACAGATACGCGTGATATTAACAATGTAAAATATTCTAAAAAATTAATTAAAACTCTCAAAGTTGATCAAACTAAGTTTCCTTCTGAATTAAAGCGTTCAACTGATGTTCTAGGACCCCTAAAAAGAGAAGTGGCAGATGAGTTAGGTTTAGAAAAAAGTACAAAGGTAGTTATGGGCGCTACAGATTGTCCTTCAGCAGTTATTGGTTCTGGTGCTGTAGGAGATTATGAAGGCCATATTTATATTGGAACTTCAGATTGGATCTTTGTCAATGTTCCTTATAAGAAAGTGGATATAGCTCATACCCTAGGAAGTTTACCATCTGTGGTTCCTGGAAGATATATGTTTGGAAATGAACAAGAAATTGCAGGGGGAGCATTATCCTTTCTAAGAGACAAAATACTTTACCATAAAGATGAGTTATTAAAAGAAGAAGCTGTACCCGATGTATATAAAATTTTCGATCGAATTGTAGAAAAAGTTCCTGCTGGTTCAAACAATCTTATTTTTACTCCTTGGCTTATAGGAGAAAGAGCTCCTATTGATGATAATTCAGTACGTGGAGGTTTATATAATTTATCTATTGAAATGTCGAGAGAACACATAATTAGAGCGATTTTTGAAGGGGTCGCATATAATGTAAGATGGTTATTATTCCATATTGAAAATAATATTAGAAAATGGGTAATAAAAGACAAAGGAATTACAAAAAATGATATTGTTATACCAGAGCTTAATTTAGTAGGCGGTGGAGCGCAAAGTGATATTTGGTGTCAGATATTTGCAGATATTCTTAACAGGAATATCAAGCAGGTAAGAAATCCAATTCAGACAAATGCACGGGGCGCCGCTTTTATTGCTTCAATAGGGCTTGGATACCTTAAATGGGATGAGATCCAAAGATGTTGTGAAATATCAAATATATATACACCTAATCCTGAAAATAGGAATATCTATGATACTCTTTTCGAAGAATTTCTCAATATCTATAAAATCATGAAAAAAACTTACAAGAGATTAAACAAGGAGTAATCCTTTATAGCTTACTGAAATTATTTATTCTGAATAAAAAAAATTACAAATAAAAAGAAAAAAAAAGCTATCCTAAAGAATTAATTTATCTAATCTTGCCTGCAGCGGTCTTCAACAATGTCTCTGCTTCAGACACAATATCATTAATTATATCTGGAACACTTTTAATATTATCAATTATACCAATACTCTGCCCTAGAAGTACTGCTCCAGAATCTACATCTCCCCTATAAGCAGCAAGATAGGCGTTAGAGGTTTTAAGGAGCTCTTTTATATAATCTTCACGAGACAACTGCCTAAGTTTCTCTTCTTGAGCCATAAGTTCCTCCTTTGAGTCAACTACATCATGATGAAGACTATAATCATTCTTCCACAACCTAATCGGCCCTAAAACACCTGTTACGTATACTGTATCCTGAGCTTTAGCAGGAGGCACAACTGCTTTATAATCTTCATGAAATTCGGCATCTTTACTTGCAATAAAGCGTGAACCCATAGCAATACCTCCTGCTCCTATCGATATTGCTGCTGCTAAACCAGCTCCTGTTGCAAACCCTCCACAGGCAATTATTGGAAAATCGGGATATTTTTTATGGATTTGTTGAAGTAATACAAGAGTACTCACCTTCTCAAATGATTGGTGACCTCCGCCTTCACCACCAGTTACAACCATCCCATCTACCTTAGAAGCAACGCATTTGTCCGCAAGCCATAACGCAGGAGCTACATGAAAATGCTTAATCTCAGATTTCTGTTTTAGTTCTTGGAAAGTTTTACTCTCAGGTAATCTTCTAGAAGATCCTGCACTTGTAAGAGCATAAATACATTGCTCTCTAATTCTTTGATTCTCCATAATAAATTTTGGTATTTCTCTACAGAGTTTATCAGCCTGCAATTCATTTCTAGAAGTCCTTATATTAAAGCCAAACGGTTTGTCAGTATGTTCTACAACATACTCCATGTTCCTTTTCATTGGTTCTAGGGCATCAGCACCGATTCGTGCTGGTTTTGTCGTACCTCCAATATCTTCCCCACGTGATATAGTTGTGTGAGATAATACTCCCAAACCACCCGCTTCGCTAACTGCAACACACAGATCTGTAGTATAAAAAGGACCCATTGCAGCCGAAAAAATCGGGTGTTTAATACCAAACATTTTGGTAATATTCGTTTCTATTGTCATACAATCACGATACTTTTTATTATAAAAATTAAATATTTAATTACCGTTTAAACTTTGTTCTTTATAATCTTTATTATTCCAATGTTTACTTTTTAATTAAATAAGTTTTAAAATTTGAATAAATTTTCATATTTAGTATTTAACCTAATAGTTTTCACATTAAAGTACTAAAAAGGACATGACAGACCATATTTTACATGATTTCCTCCGTCCTAAGAGTATAGCAATTTATGGAGCTAACAATACATTCGGGACGACAATGGGAACCATGCAATTAGTAAGGATCATTAATTCTAATTATAAAGGAAAAATCTATCCAATACATTTAAGATTGGAAAAGGTATTAGGCTATAAAGCTTATAAATCAATTGCAGAAGTTCCAGAAATCCCTGATCTCGTAATTATAGTATTACCACCACAAGTTGTCCCTCAAGTGTTTAAAGAATGTGGGGAGAAAGGAGTTAAAAGAATTGTGGTCATTTCGGGTGGTTTCAGAGAGCTTACAGGAGATCGTTCGAATACTCTTACAAAAGAGATAGTTCAAATTGCAGATAAATATGGGATGAGATTTATTGGGCCTAATTGTTTAGGGCTCTATAATGGTTGGATCTATCCCGAAGATGACGGAACGTTTAATATGATGTTATGGAAGGCTGAAATAAAACGAAGTAAGTTTTCGATAGCTTCCCAAAGTGGTACCTTAGCCAGTCAATTATGGTTGGATTCTGAATATCCAGATTTCAATGTGGGCAAGGCAATTTCAGTGGGTAATGAAGCAAATATTGATTTAGTGAATTTTTTAGAATATTTCAAAGATGATGAGGAAACTGAAGTAATTGGTTTATATATTGAAGAAATAAAAAGAGGACAAGAATTTATACAATTAGCAAAGAAAATTACACCAAAAAAACCCATAATAGCGATATACGGTGGGGGATCTGAAGCAGGAAATCGTGCTATAAAGAGTCATACGGGTTCAATAGCAGGGAATATTAAGATTTTTGACTCTATGGTTAAAGAAACGGGTATTATAAAGACTGATTATATTGAAGAATTTTTAGACATTTCATCAATTTTATTAACCCCAAATTTCCCCTATCCGAAAGGGAAGCGTATAGGAATAATAACATTCTCAGGAGGTCCTGGTGCACTTATTGCAAATAACGCAGAAAGAAATGGATTGATTGTGCCAGAATTTTCAGAAATGCTTCAATCAAAATTAAAAAGTATGCTACCTTATACGGCAAGTTGGAGTAATCCAATAGATATTACTTTTGATATGAATATATTTAATCTATATATAAATTTTCCAAAAATGCTAATGAAATCCGGTGAAATTGATATAATTATAATTTATGGTGCTATGGGCTTTCAAGATATGACATCTGCTTTCCAGCAGAATGAAAAAATATCTCAATATATTGAGTTTAGAGAGGATATGGCAGAAAGAGTTGATGAGATGGATAAATTATTAATAGCACCTGGTATAAAACTCTCTCAGAAATATTCAATTCCAATCATATATATCAACCCTCAAGGATATGGAAGTGAATGGTCAAAAAAAATAAGACAACAAGGGGGCATTGCATTTAGATTCTGGGATCGCCCTGTGAGCTGTTTAGCAAAAATATGTGATTATGCTGAACATCGAAAAAAATTTAACTAAAAAAAAATGAAAAAAAAGTAAGTTGAGTGTATTTTTAAATTTAAAAAATGAATCGAAAATTAAAAATCTTTCAAGTAAAGACGACAAAAATTCCATCTATATCACCTCAAAATTTGTCGGAAAGAAAAGAGTATTCAAGAATGATCAAGAACAGCAATTTTCTCATCGAAAATGGACAAAAAGGCGATTTTCATTCAAAAAACATCGCTTTATCTCTTCCGACATTAAAAGAATTGGTATAGCCAAGATAATTGTCGGCTTTAAATTAATGATTTTTAAATTTCAGTCAAAAAGAAAAAACCAAAAATAAGCTCAGTTCTGTCTATTTTCTTCTTTTTCATGATGAAGCATGACTACAATCCCTAAAATTAACATAGCCATATCATCTGAAACGTCAGGTTTTATTTTAACGCCATAGGTGCCTTTAATTTTGAATAATTTCTTACTTATTTCAGCAATTTCTTTACCGTTTTTTAGAATCTTGTATTTTAAAGCCCAGATATTCCCTTTCATTGTAAATAATTTCGTTTCACTAGGATCCTCAAACCAATAGCTAGGCTTAATCGATACTAATTTTCTTTTAAGTTTACCAATTAGTTTATCATCATCTTCCTCTCCTCCTTCAAAGAATTTATAGGTAGATCGCATAGAGACTACTTTCTCATGGACAGTTAAGAGCGGACTATCTTTTAGATCTCTCAAACGATATGTATTGCCAATTTTTATTATTTTACCCTTAAAATAACCGAGTTCCTCTTTATCAGGTGTCATTACTTTAACTTTATCTCTAAAAGATATAAGTTTCTCCTGTAATAGAAACTCTCTTTGCTTTTTAAGTTCCATAATTCGTCAAATCAACTTTTAATAATATTTTTAATAAAATAGTAAACTCCAGATATAAATATATATGGAGTTTTCAAAAAAATATAAAATGAATTTATTATATCGAGATCTATTTCATTAAGATGGTAAATAGTCTGAGTTTTTCTTGGCTTTTTTTCTTTTTAGTATTTTCATAATAATGTAAGTAAATCCAATAAAACAGCTAACGATTAGAATAATTAATCTAAAATAATAGCTTAAATTGGGTCTAATAGAATAGCTTGGGTAATGAAACACTAGGTGTGGGTGGTAATTTTGATTAAGATATTCTTTACTGTTTATCAATACCTTTACATCATCTTCTATATCATGATCGTATAAAATAATGTTTAATTCTAAAGTTGTAGGAAAGATCAAATCAGTTATATCGAAGAGACACGTTCCATCTACTGTGAAATTCAAAGATTTCACTGCCCATGTAATATTTGAAGGGCCATTAATCCATGTAATTGTCTCTTCACTCCAATATTCATTTACGAAACCCATATCTAAATCAAGCTGTTTAGGAATATTATGAACTGTTAATGAGAGTGAAACCATTTCCCAGCCACTTTCTATAGAACTTATATTGAAATAAATAAAAGCTATATTTTTTCGTAAAGCAAAAGAATGTTCAGTAATATAATTACCACATTGCATATATTCCGAATCACCATAATTATTATCTGGAAATTCGTTAAATACATGAGAATCTTTTGAAGAAAAGATGATCTGCTTATAATATTTAGATGCGCTTCCAGTATTAGTGAAAACTAAGCAAAATACCAATAAATTTAAGACAATTAAAAAGAGTAATGTTTTTTTGCGTTTCATTTTAAAATTATTGGACTATTTATTGGCTTATATATATAATTTTGTAGATTCTTTTTTAAAATTTTATGAAATTAATTAATACTACTAATATCTCTTATTTACAGTCCTTATTAAAATAAAATGAAAAATAAAAAGAATTATTTTTTTTAGCCTTTAATTGGTTTCCCTTGTTTGAGTTTATCTAAATCCTTCTCTTGGAGTTCACGTCGTTGAACTTTACCAGTCATACTCACCGGCATCTTCCGAACAACTTCTATTAGGCGTGGAGTTTTCCATTTCGCCATATTATTCAAACACCATTCTTTTATTTCATCTATTGTAATATTTTTATCGATTTTATAGCCCTTCTTTAAAATTATCCACGCTTTGACCTTTTCGCCTGTCATCTCATCAGGTAGACTAGCAACCGCAACTTCACCGATTGCTTCATGATGCCCCATCAATTCTTCAACTTCTTTTGGAAATACCGAATGACCAGAAACCTTTATTAGGGATTTTTTACGATCTCGTATCTCAACCCATCCGTGCTCGTCCATAAATCCAATATCTCCTGTGAGCAGCCACCTTTTTCCACCCCACATCTTTAAATTATCTTCTTGTTCTTTTTGTTTCCCTAAATAACCTAACATTATATGTGGACCAGCACAACAAATCTCTCCTGTATTTTCAATACCAAAACCGCCTCTTTCTTTGGTTCCATCACAAATAGGTCCTTCTTCAAAGTTATCAGAAGGAAATATAGCCCAATCTGCACCTGGTATAGGTAATCCTAATTTTCCAGATTTAGTTGGACCCCAGAAAGGAGCTATGCTTTGCATGGGAGATGTTTCTGTTAATCCATAACCCGAACGTATTGGGCAAAATATATCCTCGAAAGGGTCTTTTACGTAAGAATGCAAGGGACTTGCTCCCTGGGTGGCATATTTCAGCTTTTTCCAAAAATCATACTTTTTCTTAAATTCTTCCACACCCATGTTATTTACAAAATCAGTCAATCTCTTGAATAACATTTCAACTCCGGTATACATGATTCCTTCAGGAGCTTCTATCTTGTTTATTGCCTCACAAAGAACATCATCTGAGGGCGGTTTTGGGAAAAGTAGCATAAGCATTCCTAAGCCTAGAGCTGCATTCATGACACAGGTTAGCCCAAAACTATGAAAAAAAGGAATAGATCCGATTGTTATCATTCCAGGTTTAAGATTTGTCCATGGTTTTGCCATATTAAGATTTGCACTTAGATTCGCATGTGATAACATCGCAGCTTTAGGTAACCCTGTAGTTCCTCCTGTCATGAGATAGACTGCGGGATCTGTCCAGGGATCAATTTTAGTTTCTATTTTTTCTGGTTTTGTTTCGCTTATAATCTTATCCATCCAATATACTTTATAGTTCTCAGTTTCATCAGGTATCTTATCTCGAGCACTAGGGATTCCTAAACTTTCAATTGTAGCTTCATCAGCAGTAAGAAAATCTACAAAGTTTGAAGGAATTACATATTTTACATTAGTTTTTGGGAGTACATCTTTAGGACCTGCGATATAAAGCATATCCATCATGACAAATACTTTTGCATTAGTCATTGTCAACGAATGTAAAAGTTCCATCGGTCTGTAAGTAGGATTGACGCCCTGAGTAATCGCCCCAATATATTGACAACCCATGTAAGCAACTACAAAATTGATAGAGTTAGGTAAATCAATAGCAACGACATCCCCCTTTCTAATTCCCAGATTTTCATAGAGAAAAGTTCCAAATCGTTTAGCATAGTCAACTAAAGTCCTTAATTTTACCCGTTCCATATATGAACCATAAACAAAGATACAAATATCATTATCCCAAGTTCCATATAAATCAGCAGCCATCAAAAAATATTCCCAAAGCGGTAAAATTTCAATATCTTCTACCTCTCTTAATTGTTTTGGTACACCTTCAGGCCAATACCCACCTTCTTCTGGCGGAGTAAACCATACCTTATTCTCATCAACTAGAAAATCATCTAAACTTGGCATTTGATTTCACTTTTATAATTAATTTATTTTTTAATTTTTAATATTATTAGTTAAATTTAGTTATTATAATATGATTGATATACTATCACATAATAATTTAACTTGAATTAGCATTAGTTCGTGTTAATATAATTTACACTTTTGAAGATAAATGGGATTTAAAGATAAACTTAAAGAAAAATTAAAAGGAAAGCTAACAGAAGAAGAACTTGCACTTCTTCCAAGAGGATTTCAGACTTTGGGAAAGATAATTATATTAAAGCTTAATCAGAAATTACAAGTCAAAAAAGAACTTATTGGCGAAGTATGTTTAGAATTATTTCCTAAAATGAGATCAGTTTATGTTAACTTGGGTAAAATTATTGGAACTTTCCGAGAACCTGAAAAAATCGAACTAGTTGCGGGCGAAAATAATCCTATTGTTGAACATAAGGAACACGATGTAATTTACAAATTTGACATAACTAAAATAATGTTCAGCAAAGGTAATTTAAATGAGAGAAGATTTTTAGCAAGTCTCGTTAAAAAAGGAGAGATTATCGTGGATATGTTTGCTGGTGTAGGGTATTTTTCATTACCTATAGCAAAACATTCAACTGTGGAGCGAATTTATAGCATTGAGCTCAATCCACTATCATATAAATTTCTAATTGAAAATATTAAGAGAAATCATTTTGAGGATAAAATTATTCCAATTAACGGAGATTGCAAACAGGAAGTCTTAAGGTTAAGTAAAACTGGAATTAAGGCAGATCGCATAATTATGGGTGTTTTTCCAGCCCCAAAAGAACATATTAAAGAGGCACTAACACTGACAAAAGATAGGGGCTCAATTTTCCATTATGAAGGTGTAGTAGAGAAAGAAAAATATCTCACATTGTTTGAGGATTTCAAGGAAATTGCTGCGAATGAGAATTATAGATGCAAGTTAAATTCATATAGATATGTAAAAAGTTACGGACCGAACTTAATTCATACTGTTTTAGATATATTTGTATCTAAAAATTAGATAATTTTATTTATTGAATAGAAGAATTATATCTTATAAGGGAGATAAAAAGTTAACACATATAGTTAGAGAAATTATAAAATAAAGGAAATGACTAGATTTGACAGAAGAAGTTATCATTGGTCTTGATTATAGCCACAACAACATTTTAACTCTTGAATCTTCCAGTTTTTCCGAATTTACGCAATTCTTATTTACTTCTGGGTATAAAATAGGACAAATAAAATCAGGGTTCAACTCATTAAGTGATTTGAAAAAATATAGCGTAATAATCCTATCAACTCCTAAAAATATTAATTTAAAACCTGAAGAAATTGAGAATATTGAAGCATATGCAAAAAATGGTGGAAGTCTATTAATTACAAGCTCAAGTGGCGGAGATTACACAAATAGAACGAATTTAAATGAATTAACACGAAAATTTGGATTTGAATTTGGATATGATGAGATTAATGATTCAGTTAATTATGTGAACCTTCAAAGAAGACCGATTATTACAAAGTTTACACCGCATGTATTAACTGAACAGATAAAAAAAATAGTCTTTTCAAGTTCATGTTCAACTCAAATAATAGATTTTGTTGATGCTGATAAAAACATTAAAGTAGATGGAATCTTACAGTCTGGCTTAAATTGTTGGCGTAAAAGACACGATGGTGAAGATTGGATTGAAGAAGATTGCCCTAAAATTCCAATATTAGTTGCTGTTGAGTATTATGCAGGAAAGGTGGTAGGTTTTGGAAATATTAGTATTTTTTCTTCTCTTGCTCGAGAATATGGATTCGCTGCATTTGACAATGATATTTTGATTGCTAATATTTTAAATTGGCTAATTGGAAGTATAGAATCTGAAGGGAAAGTAGTAACTGTCGATTTAAATCTAGATCTATTCTATTGGGCAGAAGATGTTATAAAAAATGAAAAATGGGAAAATCTTTCGGATCTTATAAATGTAAGTCTAAAATATTTTAAAGATAATTACTCTGAAATTATAGAATCAATCAAAAAATTACAACAAGAGAAATTAGAGAGAAAAAAAGCTTATGAAAAAGCAGAAGAAGAGGATGAAGGAGAACATAAAATTCTTGAAAAAGTACCTAGAGTTGAAAGAAAAAAAGAAGACCTTGAAGAGATAATGGGTGCCTTAGAAGAAATCACAGGTGAAAAATATGAATTATCAATTGATTTTGAGGAAGAAGAAAATAAGGAATATATTGAAGAGGAAACAGGATTAAGTTATTCTGATGAAGATATAGAGGAATTTGAAGATGGCTATCCAAAAAAGGCAATTTGGCGAGGAAAACCTACAATAGCTTTCAAAGAGTGGTTAGAAAAGAAGTATAAAAGTTAAGACTAACTTCATTTTAATGATATATAATCGATAAATAGAAATCAAATCTTATATTCTTCTTTCTAATAGATTTAATTTATATTTATGATGGATAGATTCTTATTCGTTTTAGGATCAAATTGGCAACTCTCACTTGCAGAGCTCGATTATTACCTTAAAAACTCTCAAAACAAAGGAAGAATTATTGATTATTCTGCAACTATTGCGGTTGTTGAATTCGAAAACTTACATAAAGATAAACATTATATAAATAAACTGATGGAACTACAGTTTATTTTAGGAGGATGCCAAAAAATTGCTAAAATCTATGATTTTATTGATATTCAAACGATCCATGATGCTTTCCCTTTAAATATTAATAATTACCAACATGTAGTGAGAGTAAGAGAAAAAATTCTAAATATCCTTGAAAATATACTTGTAGGAAAAAACCTGATTTTCCCAAAAGCATATGAAAGTATGTTTTACGCCGTGTCTATTTATCCCAATCTTTATGATGATGATTATTATACAGAAATCTTAGTAAAGCATTTTCTACCTTTTCTTAATACAGAAATTATGGAAATAATTAAACAAAAGGGATCAACTAAGGTACTTTACTATAAATATCCTGATAAAAACATCAAATCTGGAAATCTAAATCCAATATTTCCTCATATTGTGATTAAATATGAATTGCTTAATGAAAATAGGGCTGAAATCATATTTGGATTTACGGAAGAGGGGGTATATATTGCTAGAACTTTTACAGTAGACGATCCTAATTTTAAAAAGCAAATTGATGAGGAAAGACCTTTAAAAGAATTCAAAAGTAGTATTTCTCCTAAATTAGCAACAATTATGTTAAATTTTCTAAATTTATTTGATTCCAGAGAGAAGAAAAGGATACTTGATCCTTTTGTTGGTAATGGAACAATACTTTTATTTGCCTTATTACAAGATTTTCAAATTTATGGGTCAGATAACGACGTTGAAAAAGTTGAAAACACTGCTCGTAATTTGAATTGGTTGTTAGAATTATTAGAAGAAGAAATCCCCCCACTTTTTAACAAAAGAATAGCAAGGTGTGACATTAAACATCTATCTCAAAATTTTGAGCATAATTTCTTTGATGGAATCTGCACAGAGCCTGAATTAGGTCCATACTATTTAGAAAAACCATATTATTCTCAAGCAAAAGAGTTAATAGAGACAAATTTACAGCCTTTATATGATGATTTCATTAGAGAAGCATATAAAATATTAAAACCAAAAGGTAGAATTTGTTTTATTTCTCCCATTATTAATACCATAGATGGGGGGGAAGTCCAGATGAATATTAAAAACCTTGCTAATAAATATAATTTTAAACTAGTTTCTTTGCTAGATACGAATAGGCTTGTTAGAAAATCTAATAAAAAGCTTCAATTTGGCAGAAATCAGATAAAAACAATGATTGATGCTAAAAAGGGTCAAATAATAATAAGAAAACTTTATGTTTTTGAAAAATAGTGAATTTCTATGGATTACAAAGCAGTATTAGACAAAATTGAAAATGTTCTAGAAGGAGAAGCACATCTTGATGAATTAGCTAGAAATAAACAAGATCCATTCAAAATTTTAATCTCTACCATATTATCAGCACGAACAAGAGATAATAATACAAGAATGGCAACTGAAAAATTATTTGCTAAATACAATACTCCTCAATTAATTGCTAACGCAAATGTTGAAGAACTAGAGCAACTTATTAGATCCTCAGGGTTTTATAAGGTTAAGGCTGCTCGGATAAAGGAGGTTTCTCAAGTTTTACTTGATGATCATGATGGAAACGTTCCTGATAAATATGATGAATTGATTGCTTTATCAGGTGTAGGAAGTAAAACTGCTAATTGCGTATTAGTATACGCTTTTAAAATACCCGCAATACCAGTAGATGTACATATTCATCGTATAATGAATAGGTTAAAATGGGTAAGTACA
This sequence comes from uncultured archaeon, assembly GCA_964435435.1. Lineage (GTDB taxonomy): Archaea > Asgardarchaeota > Lokiarchaeia > Sigyniarchaeales > SOKP01 > Loki-b32. The sequence continues at coordinate 4,019 of CAYSZJ010000064.1, read as the reverse complement.
AAAAAACCTGAAAATACGGAGAAAGAACTAAAAAAAATATTACCAAAAGAATTGTGGATAAAAATTAATAGATTATTTGTAAGATTTGGACAACAAATTTGCTTACCTAATCGCCCAAAATGTAATATTTGTCCTATTAATAATATTTGTCCAAGTAGAATAAATTTAACCTCTAAAATAAAAAATTAAACAAAGCTGTGAAAAATTAAGCAAAATTTAAGTTCCAAATTTTTATAGTTACAAGCGTTCTAACTACTTTTTTTTCTTCAAATATACTTAACTACATTTTATTATTAATTGAGTTTTTTCAATTTTTTATTTAAATAGATTTAAAATAGATCTTATTTGTAGTAAAATGAATGAATTAAAACTAAGAGTTAGAGATATTTTTAAAGAAGATATTGGAAAGGATATAGCTCGAGTCGATCCAGCGATCTTTACAGAATTTAATCTAAAAATTGATGATTTAATTCAAATAATTAATGAATCTAATGAAAAATCGACCGCCGCAATAGTTTGTCCTAGTGATCTTAGAGATAAAGGAAAAAAGGTAATAAGAGTTGATGCCTTTAAAAGAAGAAATTTAGGGATTTCAGTTGATGATATTGTTAAAATCAAAAAAACAAAGATAGCATTAGCTCAACAAGTATCTTTTGCGGGGTATAAAAAAGGTATTATATTAAAGAACCCAAAAGCATTAATAAAAGAATTAAATAATAAATTAATATCTAAAGGGGATATCTTTACATTTCTAGCTGGTAATGAACGAATAGACCTAATTGTTATTAATCATACACCTGAAACTGAAGTTGTTAGAATGCATACTAATACCGCAATTTATTGTCAAGAAAAAGCTTATAACGGGATAAAATAACGAAACATTCTATATCATACTTAAGCCTTTCCACCAATAAGGATAATGTATTAATGATATAAATCATGACTTATCATCCATTTCCTCTTAGTATAGTAAAGAATGAGATATTTCATATTCTTCAACCTTAAGATGCTTTAGTAGTATACCTTGTTCTGTGTTTATAAATAAAAAATCCTAAGATTTTTTGAACTAATCTTTAAATTTAAGGGAATCAATTACAATATTAATTAAAAATATCCAAATTTGTAGGCAAGAGTAAATTAGTGCTATATCCCCTGAGTCAATGGTGGGATTAGTGGATTTAATAATTGTTCATTATGACAAGAGGGGATACTAAAAAGAATTATTTTCTTGATGTTATATTTTTTTACTTAAAAGTATAACATATTCATATGGAAGATGAAAAATCATTTATTCATGAGTTTAAAAAACTCAATGAAGAAACTAAACAAATGATAAATAAATATGATAATACCATATATGAAAACAAAATTACAGATGGAAAGGAAGAACTTCTATATAAAATTATAGAAGGGCTTAAAAACCAAAGATCTTCATTAGAGAGATATTTCCAGAAAGAATTATTTATTCTTGGACCTCTTTCTCCAATGAGTTTATTTTATAAGGATCTTGTCATTAAAGAGAGCATTCCTGTGAATGATTTATCATGGTATGTATGGAGAGAAAAACAGGTAAAACTTAATTATTTACTACGAGCTAAATATTGCTGGATTATTTGGAATCTCGATAAATCTAATATCAAATATGCAAGGAAATTTATTAGATATAGTAGATATATAATTGGAATCTATATATATAATAAATGGATTTCAAGACAACATTTCCTAACTACCCATTTCATAATAAACTGCATTGAATCTTCATTAAATTGTGTTCACTTTCTTAAAGACAGAATAACCAACGAGAAAATTATAGATTTTGCTCTTAAACTACTAAATTTTCTTTCTGACACACATCCTATTATAATTTATCGTGTAAGTGAAACCATTTTAGAGGATCTTAAGCATTATAATCAAAAGTATACTAATGCATTAGTTTCATTTCTAATTAGTTTATGCAAGAAATACAGTGTAGATATCCGTAATTATGATAGGACAGAAATAATTATCCAAATATTAATTAAAATTTACAAATCTGATAGTGAAAAAATTAAGGCTTTGAAAAAGAGAATCGCTCAACTCTATATGGATAAGGCAAGAGAATTCTCAGGAATTCAAAGTTACATGGCTTATAAAGATGCTGCTCAAAAGTTTAAAGAAATTGGAGAACATAAGGAAAAGGAAAAAGCTTTAAAGTTATTGGAAAAAATAAATCCCTTAGATTATATGGTAAAATTAGAATTCACTTTTGATCTTACACCAATAAAGCAGGAAATTGATAAAAGGACTGAAGAGTTTATAGAACAACACAAATCTATTGAAGATATATTTGACTGTATTGAGATACCTTCAATTAGATCAATTCTCAAATCTAGCTCAGATCACGTGGCTATTACAGATTTGTTTAACACAATTGTTTTTGCAACTGGTTCAGCAACAGAGATTAACCAAGAGGAAATTGAAATGGGAAAGAAGAAAATTTATGATTTCAATCAAGTATATGTAAATTCCTATTTAATTTGTAAAATTGAATTTTATAAAGCACTAATTAGAGAAAGAATATTAACTTTAGAAAATTTAAAAGATTTTTTTGATAAAAATAATATTGATAACGATATTTCTTTATTTTTATTAGATGGATTTAATTATTTCATCTCAAACGAGTATCATGCTGCCTTTTTTATATTAATCCCTCAATTAGAAACACTCACTAAAAGAATTGCAGAAAAGGTAGATATACCAGTTTTAAAGAAAGTGCCTGAAGGAATACAAGACAAGACATTAGGAGATTTCTTACTAGATGAGAATTTCAAAAATATCATTGGAGATGACTTAAACACATACTTATTATGGTTTTTAGCAGATAAAACGGGTCTAAATTTAAGAAATAAAGTTGCTCATGGGTTAATTAAATATAAAGATGTACAATGCCACATTATTGTAGGCATTATTGAGATTATTTTTACCCTAATAAAAAAATTAAAAATAATTTAGCTTTTTTATCTTAAACTATATAATTTAATTATTAATGAATTAAGCAGGAGTAAAAATTGATAAATAATATGTTTGACAAAATTTCTGGGATAACATTAGATATTCTTCTTGATATTGCTAACCAAATTAAACTTCATTCTCATGAATTTGAAAGTTTTGATACTGATGAGTATAGACGATCAGATTTGCGTGAAGTGCTAAAAGAGGAACATCTAAGGGTTGTGTTTTATGAAAAGATAAAAAATTCAATAATCGGTAATTTAGTTACTTCTAATAGAAATTTGATTCGATGGACAAAAGTAATTGCTGACAAAGAATATGTTAAAGATCCTAAGAAAAAATGCGACCTTTACCTTGAGGGGGAAATTATTCAAAAAGAAGAACAATATCTCATATATGAACAGGAAATTAAAAAAAGAGCGTGGATTGAATTGAAATTTTTTACCCCTACTAACGATGCTCCTGCAATAAATTCAGTAAATTTAGTAAAGGATATTTTAAGAGTTCTATTTTTATCAGACGATCTTGTAGGTTCTGATCGATACGTGATTGCTATTGTTTTATGTGGTAGATACAAAGAAAAGTCGAAAGATATATTAAAATATTTTTTAAAGAATAAATTCTTCGAAAAATTATTTTTTCCTACAGATTTGAATCCTGATCAAGATTTTATTGTTAATTTCAAAGAATTCTTACCTGAATGTTATAAAAGTAGTATTTTCAGAGAAAGAATTATCCCCTTAGAAAAAAAAATTTCAAAGATCGATTTTGATTTGATATATTTCCGAAGGATGATTATTAGTCCTTTTCATTTTTTTAAAGAAAAAATTCCAATTGAAGAATTTGATAAACAATTATTTGGGTATGTTTTTAAAATAAAAGGATATCGACCAGTGAAGAGTTAAATCTTAAAAATTATAAAAATAAATTCATGATATCAAATTAAGAAGAAATGACTATTCTATTCATTACTTTCAGTTTCCATCTGGAGAAACTGACCTAAACTAATCTCTGGATTATCTTTTTTC
>CAYSZJ010000063.1:0-21540 GCA_964435435.1 uncultured archaeon | reverse complement strand
TTTTTTGTATATTTTTAATTTTATTATGTTAAAATAAATTCCAATCAAAAAAGTCATAGATTCCCGTGCCAGATCCCTTTATCATATTATACGAAATCTGTAATTCCATCTTAGGAGTAGTTAACAATTGTTCTTTAGTATAAGTTTTTGTAATAAATAAGATCTCTTTATTTGCTGAACCAATTAATCCCTTAGTTAAAAGTTTTTCGTGATGAAATCTTCCAGAAATAATAATATCGCATTGTCCAACAATTGAATTAAATAATTTAACTTCTTCCTTCAATTCTTCAAGCTCATAGCCAGTACTTATAATAATATTTAATCCTAATTTCTTAATTCTTAAGACTAAATCATATAATGCTTTTGATTGTAAAAATGGTTCACCCCCCGTTATTGTTACGCCTTCTATAATGTCTTTTTTTTCTTTGATCATTTTTAATAAGGATTTTATAGTTGTTGTATATCCAGCATTAGCATCATGAGTTAATGGATTAATGCAACCTTCACACTTAAAAAGACATCCTTGGAAAAAAATTACAAAACGAATTCCAGGACCATTTGCACGAGATTCTTCAAAAATATCATGAATTCTTATTTTCATTATAAAGCATCACTCCCATTTCTATATTTTATCTATGTTTTGTTTCTATGCGTTGCTTGGTTTTAATGGTTTCCTTTATGGTGCGACCTTGAGTTGAACTGTGTGGTACAAAACTTTCAAATTCACCCATACTTCTTTGAAATTTACGCGCATATTGACGACAATAATCTCCAGGCATATCCCCCCCATCTATTAAAATGCGGTTTTCATTAGGTAAAACTGTTATCTCATATCTCTCAAACCTTTCATTAATACCCGTACCAACCACTTTTTCAAATATAAGCTTATAGCCATTATCTTGTTGATAGGTTTTAACATGTTTGAAACCCTTCTCAGTTAAAGAATGAATGGCATGAAGTTCAGTATAGACTGGAAGAATTTTCTTATGATAATTTCCAATTTTTACTTTTAGACTCGTTTTAACTTGCTGCTTATAATAACGTTCGGTTTCTTCTTGTAGACCTATTCGATATTCTTCTTGTTCTTGCAAAATTTTAATATTATTCTTCAGTTTTAGCCGTTCTAAAGCAGCTTCTAGACAAGAGATACATTTATATTGGCCTATTTTTACAACCACGGTAGTAATTCCTGACATTTTTTTTCATATCGTCTCTTTTGTTGGAATTTTTATCTATGATAATTTTATTATTAAATCTATTTTTATTTTAAATTTGTTTTTTTTTATATTAAATAAAAGTTACTTTCCGAATTTAATATTATCTCGATTTTTAGTTCTTTTCATGTCGATAAGATTTTTTATTTATCCCTTTTTTCCCATAGTATGGCTAGGGATTTTCTACAGTGCTAATGTTGGTTAAGAAAAGATTTCCCTCCCCAATCTCTCTAATTTTTCATCATCTCTCGTCGTTAATAATTCAATTCTTGCTACATCTATCGAAAAGTTAATTAAATCATCAAAAATACTTTTTATCAAATAAAATAAAAAATATTAGAATAAGGCTATTAATATCCCCAAGAGAAATCATATTCATTTCCACTAAACTTTTTAACCTCAATAAGGTAGTGTAAAGAGTCCTTAAAGCAGAATATTCTTAATGGACAGAGATCTTCATCATGATTAGCAATCTCAAGAAGATTTGGAACGAATTAGGTTTAAAATATTCGATATTCTTGAGCTTGATGGGAATGATTGGACAAAAAAGCCATTTAAAGAGTCGTTTGAGAAATTTCGAACCTTATTTACTGAGTCTGGAAGAGCAAGAACGGTTGAGTCAAAAGTTATAAACAATACCAAAGAACTGCAGCACTATTATAACGAGAAAGTAATAGAAGAAGGACATGAGGGAATAGTCGTACGAACTGAAGAGGTTGGGTTTAAGATAAAACCAGTTCACACCATCGATGTTGCAATTATAGAAGTTTCACCAGGAAGAGCAGGAAGTCGATTATCACAAGACCAACTAGCAAGCTCATTAGTCGCACTCAGATGATTGTATGGAAATCGTTGGTATAATTGGTCGAAATCCTCAAAAATATTATGATGATATAGGTATCTTTTCTATTTTTCAGGATATTTGGGATGAAATAATAACTGAAGATATTATCATAAATTCGCAACGATATATACAGTCATTTATAGGGTATATAAGCGAACTTATAACTAAATTCTCCAATATAGCTTTTTCAAATACAATTAAAAATATAGAATCAGAAAGACAAATTGCCGATCCTTATTTTTTAAGACAAGTCAATCGTATTTTCGTTAATCTAGCTTATCGGTTAAAATATATCTTTAATTTAACTAAAAATGAATTAGTGCAAAATACTATAATTAATATTTCCCAAAATGTTTATAATCAGCTAATTCAGCTAGGTAATAAACTCGAACAAGATGAACATCAATTTGATATTTGGTATTATATTGGTTGTCCTATTATTGTAGGTTCATTATTTCTTTCCAATCCTCCGATTAAAGATTTTCTAAACAACTTAAACTCAATATTAGATACTTCTTTCGGAGTATTTTGTTTATTTGGGATTAAACTTGTCAAGAACTATTATAAAGATGTAACAAATTCTCAGATAAATATTATGGCAATGGATGATAAAGAACATATCTAAAATCTATCTGAGATATTTTCTTTTCTTACTTGAACCAAGAATTTAATTAAGTATTAAAATTTAGTCTTTTAACCCAAAGCTTGAGAAAGAAGATGTAGCAGAACTTAAGGAAAAAGTAGTCAAACCCTATAAAAAACGATACGACAACTGGTTTAGTCTATCATGATTGTCTCGCAACCATTTATGAAATTCATTTCCAATCCTTTCAAAATCTTTATTCACAGAATTTTTTTTTCTTTCACGAATTGATTCTGCATATTACACTACTAAATGGAATATAACATCCAATTCCGTTTACTTTTTTTTCTAATATTGCTTTAACTAACAAAAACTTAAGTAATATCCATGAAATCTAAATAAGGGTTAGTATTTTATCAATAGTTAATGCTTTTAATGAATCTAAAATTAGAATTTTATTCGTCTTAATTTGCTTTAATTGATCTGCTGAATGATTTCCTGTGAGTACCCCTATAAAAGGGCAATCTAAATTAGTGGAAAGCATTACATCTTTAGGGTGATCTCCAATCACAATAATCTTATGATCAGGATACTTTTTTACCAATATTTCTTTTAATATTGGATCTAATTTTCCTAAATATTTTCTTTCCTCAGTTTCTCCTAAGATATAGTCAAAAAACTGGTTAATTTCTAAATATTTTACGATCTTTTCTGCCATTTCTTGTTTTTTAGAGGTTATAATACCTAAAGTGAATCCTTCTTTTTTGAATTCACTTAGTTTGTTTTTAACACCTGATAATAGTTTAGATTGATAGATGCCCTTATTCCCATAAAATTTCCTAAAAACAGAAGCAAGTAATGAAGGATTTATTTTAGTAACTTGTGCAAACATTTCTTCTAAAGGAGTTCCAATCATTTTTTCAATTTCTTCTTTCGGAATCTCCGTTATATTAAACTTTCTAAGAGCACTATTAAATGAATTTATAATCCCTTTTCTATTATCTATTAAAGTATAGTCTAAATCAAAACTTAAAATAATTTTTTCAATTTTCTTCATAAAATGTTATTGTAATAATTTTATTAATTATTAAAAAGGATAAATAAAGCAAATCTATTTAATTTTAAAGCCTTTAAATAATTTTAAAAGAAACATAATTTCTTCAGAGCTTTCAATTAATCTTCTTAAATCATAAGAAAAATTATTTAGTTCTACTTCTTTTCCATGAGAAATTCTGTCAATCATGATTTTTATCATTTGTTTGTATTTTTTAACAGTAATTCCCTCAGTCTCGATCTCCGAGATTACTTTCCATGCTTTATCCAATTTACCATTTAAAATGCATGATATCGAAGCTAAAACATAGCTCTGAACTATATGAGAATATCCAATTTTCTTTAGATTTGCTGCTTTATAGTAATAGCGATAAAGATTATTGACCATTTCTCTTAATAGAAAATCTTTTGCTGTATCCAATTGTTCATAAAATTTTATACTTTCTAAGATAAGAGAAGCTGCTGTATAAAACTGTTTATTTTTTAAGCCTTCTTTGGCAATTTTGTTTAAACCTCTAACAATTTGATTGAATATTCCATAGCTATTAAATTCTAATCCTCCTTCAACAGCAATATCATATGCATTTAAATAACTTTCTGTGGATTCATTAATACTTCCCATTCTCCAAAAGTTGTCTCCTGCTTTAATGAAATGTTTATAAGTCATTTCAAGATTATTCAATTCCTTAAACATGTTGGCTCCATCAAAAAGGTTTATAGCAGCTTGGTGTAAATCGTTTATTTTTTCTGAAAAGTTACCTGCTAATATAAAACAAGAAGCACATTCGATTAAATTATTTTTTATATCCTTATAGCACAAACCTGCACCACGATAATATCTTGCGATCTTATGATAATTCTCTAATTTTTTTTCTAATCTTTCTGCTAAATCAATATAAGCACCAGCTTCTTTTTTAGAGAAAACTATGTATTTATCTTCTTCATCTAAAATTTTATGAAGATTCTTTAATATGTGATAAATTTGTGTTAATATTAAATTATCATTTTTTTCTTCTAATTCTGTCGCTAAGTCTGAGAAAAATTCTACTCCATCTAAAATTACGTCTTGGGAAGTGTTATAATCATCAATTTCTTCGTAACATGCCCCAATCTGCTGATATGAGAAGGATAACATATCATAATAATTGTATAGTTTTGAAATCTCAATAACTTTTCCGAAAAATTTAATAGCATTTTTAAAATCTTCTGATTTCAAATATAATTCGGCAATGTTTTGATAATTTTGAGCAAGTTTCCGTGTCTCATTAAACTCTTTTAATAATCTACTTTCTTGCTTAAGAAATTTTATACTATTTAGGATATTTTTTTTTTCTAGTTGATTATCTTTAATTTTCTCTTGATATAAATCTGCAATCCTTAAGTATAATTCTGCTATTTCATGTAATCTAGCTTGTAATTTATAATTAATAATTTGTTGTTTATAAAATTCAATAATTTGATTATACAATTTTATACTTTCGGCAAAGTCAAGACTTTCTATAATATGAGCAGCAGAATATAGAAATTCTCCAGCCTCAAAAAATTCTCCAGATTGAGCAATCTCATTTGAAAAATTTATAGAGGTTTCAATAATATCTTTTATTGATTTGTTTCTCTCTAATGGATCATCGATCTTTCTAATATTTGACTCAGATATTTTAAGTCTTTCTATAAATTCTGTGTAATCTATGAATTCTTCCTCTTCGATAATACTATGATCTCCTCAATAAAGTAAAAATTATGTATAGAAATTAAACTAAAAATAAAAAATTTGGTGATTTTATATTCTGAATTGATAATGAATCTTCAATAATTATGAAGTTAAGATTATCCAAGACATATCAGACTAAGGAAATAATATTAAATATGATCAAGATTATTATTTAAATAATTAAAAATTTTGTAGGTGTTTGTTATAAAACAAATTTCAGAATTGTTAGATACAGGCTTATATGAAACATTTACTCCTGAAAAGACCATGACGGTAGCTGATTTGTTAAGAGAACTCAAATTGGAAGATAAATATTTTGGTATTCTCGTAAATGGAAAAAAAGCTACACCAGAAACTATCATCACTAGCGAGAGCGAAGTGGTTATTCTTCCCCATATCGCGGGAGGAATTTAGGAGCTTAAAGATAATAAATTTTTTTTGATTTTCTCTTTTTTTTGAGATAAGTTAATTTAAAATAGAGCTTATTTTAGTTCAATTTTAAGTAGATCCTCAGCTAAAACAGTATTAGGAAATATTTCTTTAGCTTCTTCAAGTAATTTTTGAGCGTCTTCTTGGTATCTTGCTGATATATGCGTTAAGATAAGTTGTTTCGCATTCATTTTTTTTGCATCTAATGCAGCGTCTACAGAAGTAGAATGTTTTTTTTCATTTGCAGTCTCAGCTAAAAATTTTGAAAAAGTAGCTTCATGTATTAATATATCTGAATCTTTTCCTAAATCTATTAAACTTTTAGTTGGTTTTAAATCTCCTGAATATGTTATTTTCCTACCTGGTCTTTTTGGTCCAACTATTCCTTCTTTAATAGGATCAATAATTTGCCCATTTAAATTAATAATTTCTCCTTCCTGCAATTTTTTCCAAATACGGCTTTCTGGAATGCCCAATTCTCTCGCTTTATCTGGATTAAATTTACCATAGCGAGGTTTTTCAATGAAAGCGTAAGCATAAGTTATTACAGAGTGATCAACGAGAGTATATTTTATTGAAAAATATTTGGAATCATATACTATATTTTCATTAATATCTAAAGCGTGTTTAGGTTCTTCAGAATCTAACCCTTCAAATTCGATTAATTTCCTGTTTTGATGGTCTATTTCAATAATTTTTATCGGATAATTAGCTTTTAACCCGAGTATTTTTTTATGAAGATATACATAAATAAAGAGGTTTCGAGGTCCAAAAATGGTTAGTGGAGCTGTTCTTTCATTTAAACTCAAACGGAATAAAAAGCCAGGAAGTCCAAGTATATGATCTCCATGAAAATGAGATATGAAAATAAAAAGAGGTTTATTAAACTTAAGCCCAGCTTCAGCGAATCTACGTTGAAAATCTTCTCCGCAATCAAATAATAAGATTTTATTTTTATACCGCATTGCTATAGAGCTCAAGTTTCGTTCTTTGATAGGGGTAGCTGCTGCTGATCCTAAAATAATAAGTTCTATTTTCATCCTTTGTGAATAAAGTAATGAGTTCTATAATAAGTTTAAATTTTTTTTCGTAATTGAGAGATCTCTATTCTTTGCTCATAATTTCGTTTTTTCAAATCATCTATCATATTTTTAAGCTCATTTAATCTCAGATTTAAATGAGGATCTTCTCTTGAAGTTGCCTGAGGTTGAACTTTTGGCTGAATCTGAGCAGAATAACTTTCTAACTTGTTTAAAAGCCCGTTAATTTTTTGATCCTTCAGTTTTAGTTGACTTTCTAATTGTCTATACCTTTTTTTAATTTGTACTGCTTCATTTTTTATGGTTTCAAATTCACCGTCTTTTATTTCAAGTTGTTTTTGTAAAAAAATTGCCATTTCTCTTTGCATTTTTAGTTTTCCTTCCAATTCTTGTTGAGAATTACTTTGTTCTGGGATTTTTTCAGTCTTATTTTTTTTAAGTTCCTCCTCAAGGGATTTAATTTGTAATTTTGCTTTATTTAATTTGTTTTGTAGGTCTTCTTGCAATGTTATCATCGTTTCAGTAGATGTAACTTCAGGATGACCAGTTTCTTTAGTAATTTGATCTTTTTTTTCTATTTTTTCTTCTTTTTTTTCCTTTTTTTTGGGTTTTTTTTTGTATTTTGCAATTTTCTGTTTTAATTCGATTATTTGTCTCTTAGCTTTATTTAACTGAGTTTGAAGATCTTCAATTAATTTTTTTGTTATTGAATCTCCTTTTTTACCTTCCGAAGAGGAACTAAGATCTTTTAATTTTTGATTCAATTCTAAAATTTCTGATTTATATGTATCTATTTCATCGTCTTTTTCTTTTAAAATTTCATCAAAGATACTAGCTTCTTTATTCTGTTGTTCTAATCGGTTGATTAATGATCTTTGTTTGTTTACTTTATCTTGTAATTCCTTTACTAAGATGTTTAAAGGTGCTTTTTCTCTTAAATCCTCTACTCTAATAACAGACGATTCTTTTTTCAATTCTCTAATCTCTCTATCTTTTTTTTCAAGTTCTTGTTGAAGTTGGACTTTTTCTTTTCTCAAAAAGCCCATTCTATCCTTCAATTCTCTAATCTCTCTATCTTTTTCTTCAATATAAGAGAGTTTTGAATCTATAGCTTGTTGTTTTTTACCTTTCTTTTTATCACCTTCTTTTGGAAAAAGAATTTCTAGTTTCAATATTTTTTCTTCAAGTTCTTCAATTTTATCGAGATATCCATGAATTTCATAGTCTTTATTCTCCAACTCCTTTTCTAGTTCACCAATTCTTGCTTTTAAATCGTCTTCTTCTGACATATTTGAAAATCATCTTTAATTGGAAATTATTTTATTAATAAAATTTTAGAAATTAAAATTTATCTTATCAATATTTATTTGTATTTTTTAGTTTTAAAAAAATTATTAAAAAATTGTTAATAAATATTGAAATATTTTTCAAAAAATATTGAAATCTTTGATAGAAAAATTATTGATTTTTTTCATAATTGGAATTATACTTAAAAAATTAAAAAGAGTAAAAACTCCAAGAAGAACTAAAAAAATTGTAAATGGTATATATAAAGGAGGTAAGTGGACTCGAGCAAAAAGCACAATAGAATTGAGGATCATTCCTATTCCCAAACTTAATAAAAGTGAAGGAACAATGACATAAATCGATTCTAAAAACAATATTCTTTTTAAAGATTTATTATTAGACCCAATAGCTCTCATTATTAAAAAATCTCTTGCTTTATACATGATAGCTGATTTCTGGTAATTATATAATGATATAATACCGATAATTGAAACTATAATTATTAAAAATAAAGGATATAGTGACAAATTAAATATAAAGGTTAGATTTTCATTAAAAACATGATCTAACCTCAAATGAGTAAATTCTGGTCCTAATTTGTTTAAAATGTTTGTGAGTTCTCCTTTAATTCTATCATAGGAATCTGAATTAATTTTTAATAGTACTATATTGATTTCTCCAGTTAAATTAAGTTCTTGTTGAATAATATCTAAACTTACATAACCTGCCCACCCTGAATAAAAACTATCAATTACTACACCAGCAATATGAAATGTTTTGTCATAGGAAGTAAGTTTTAAACTTTGATCGAGAGCATAATCAAAAAAATTAAGAGCCAGACCATCACCGATTGTCATGTTATCAAATGCATCTTCATTTGTGAAAAATTTACCTTCAATTTCAAAGTCTTGAATAAGATATTCTGGGTTCACCCCTATAATGGGAATACAAACTCTTCTATTTTGCCCTACAACTCTGTAGTCCTCGATATCTTTGAAGAAATGAAAACCTTGAACTTCTTGCACATCATAAAAATTAATTATCCTTTCATCAATTTTTTCAATTTCATCAATATATTCAATCTCACTAATATTACTAAAATCGAAAAAATAGTGTTTATTTGTAAAATTTATAGTTTCTGTTGTTATTGAGATTTCAGGTTCTGAGAACATATTATACATCAGAGAATAATTGTTTATAACATCTTTATGTCCTAAAGCAATGATATCTTCTCCTTGAGATTTACGTATCCAAGTTTGTGAGGAAGTTCTTAAAACAATTGTTCCTAATCCTAAAGTAAAAATTATAAGTGAGATTAAAGAAAAAACTATTAAATATCTTCGGAATTCACCTTTTCTTCTTAAAGTATTAATAATTGAAATCTTAACATTAAATCCTAATGAAGAAAGCCATTTAGGGATAAAATTAATTTCCTTTGAAGCATCGAAATTATAGGGAATATCTTTAGAGAAAGTTTTGATTATTTTTTGTTTTCCAATTTTTCTTAGTGTATATCCTGTTATAAAGAAAATTCCAAATAAACAGGAAAAAAACAATATAGGGGTGTATATTAAATCAATTTGAAATTTAATAGGGAATCCTAAAAAATTAATAATTAAACTAAAAATTCCGAATGATATCAAACCGAATATTAAGCCAAGGACAAAACCAATAAAAAAAATGATATACACTTCGAGAAAATAGAAATTATATAATTTTCGAGGCAATGTTCCTAACGCTCTCATTATACCTATATCTTTTTTTTTTGTAATAACCAATGTTGTAGATATTGCGAGAACAATAATAATTGCAAGAATAATTAATAAAATCTGAATCAATGTATTATACTGGCTGAAAATCTCATTTATACTTCCTGAAAAAAAGAATTCATTTAAGAAATAGGGGCGAACCAATATATTTAAACCCAATGAGGTAGTGTAATAAATTAAGAATTCAGTTATAGATACAACGGTAATTATAATTATTAAATATGGGATAGTTTGATTCCTTTTACGGCATAAATCTTTTAGCGCAAAATCAAATGAGGACAACTTACATTTACCATTCTATAATTTTAATTTGAGATCCTTTCTTCACTTATTATTTTCCCTTTATCAAAAGAAATAATTATATCTGCCAATGCTATTAAATCATCATCGTGAGTAGCAATAATTATCGTCTTTTCATCTTTCTTTAACAATTTAAAAATATCTCTTATAAATAGGCTTGTTTTCTTATCAAGATTAGCGGTTGGCTCATCAGCTAGAATTATAGGTGGACCATTTGCCATTGCTCTAGCAATTGCCACTCTCTGTTGTTCTCCAGCAGATAATTGAAAAGGTAAATGTTCTCTTCTATCTGCTAATCTCATATCTTCTAATAATTTAATAGCACGCTCTCTCTGTTTATCAAATTTCATGCCCGAAAGCATGAGGGGGAACATTATATTTTCTTCTGCTGTTAGAGAGCTGATAAGGTTATAATTCTGAAAAATAAAACCTGAATTCATTAAGCGAAAAGTTGTTAAAGACTCTTGATTCATATCAGAAATTTTAACGCCTTGATTATATATTCTTCCTTTATTAGGAGAATCTAATCCACCAAGTAAGTTTAAAAGAGTAGTCTTACCAGCTCCGCTAGGTCCCATTATGGCAACAAATTCGCCTATTTTTACTTTCAATGATACATTATCTACTGCTCGTACTATAAAATCTCCTATTTCATAATCTTTAACAAGATTTTCTCCAAAAATAATGATATTCTTTTCGTTAAGCTCCTTTTTAAAATTATCTTCCTCAAATTCTTCAACTTCTTCTAAATCATGTTTATCTTCCTTTCGTCTAACTGAACATTCATTATCTGGCAAGTTTTTAAAATGGAGTAATGATTTTAATTGTGGTTTAAGAAGATTCTAAATAAAAATATTCAAAATATTCAATTTTTATTTATGAAATTAATATTGCATTTTTATAATTTATGTTCAAATTAAAAATAAATTTAAATATTAAAATATCATATTAATACTTCAGAGGGAAGTTGAGAAAATACAATAATATCCCCTATAATTAAATAGTGCAATTCGCGCAATTGAGGAAATTTCCTAATTAAAATGGTAACTAAAATTTTATCCCAAAATCTTACACTAGCTTATTAAGATTTGGATTTTTTCTCATCTCCCTCATTCTCTTTTTTGAATTTTAAAAAAATAGTATATTTTAATCGAATTACTTTTTGATTAAAATAAAATTTAAAGGATTATTAATTACCAATTATAAATTAGGGAATTAAATTAATAAAGAATTGTAGATTTATATGGATTTTGAAAAATTAACAGAGCTTATAATTGAATTAGAGGTAGATGATATTGCTGATGCTGTAAAAGAAGCATTAGATGAAGATAAAGACCCTTTTGATATAATGAATGCTTTAACAGAAGGTATGGATGAGGTAGGTCGTCGTTATGAAGAGAAAGAGTATTATTTAACCGAACTTGTTCTTGCTGGAGAAACGATGAAAGAAGCTTTCAATGTCCTTAGACCCGCTTTAGCTGCTTCCGATAGATCAGAAGATAAAGTAAAAATAATTCTCGCTACTGTAAAGGGCGATAATCATGATATTGGAAAAAATATACTTAGTTCTTTATTACTAAGCTCTGGTTTTGAACTATATGATTTAGGTATGGATGTCGATGAGAATACAATTGTGGAGAAAGTAAGAGAATCTGGAGCACAAATAATTGCTTTAAGCACACTTCTTACTATGACCGTGGAACAAATTAAAGTAGTTCATGAAGCTTTGCAAGCTGCTGGTTTAAGAGATAAAATTAAATTAATTGTGGGGGGTGCTCCTTTAAACATGGAACTAGCAAAGAAATTAGGGGCAGATGATTTTGCAGATGATGCTGTGGAAGGAGTAAAACATATTAAGCAATTAGCCGGAATGAAATAACAATAAAAGATTTAATTCTACTTATTTTTTAATCATTTTATTCATTCTTAAAGCATGATTTTTTAAGAGATTTATAAATTATAAATGTCTTTTCTTTTTATTTATAGCTTTTTTATGTTTGTTCTTGAATTTGATTAAAATATAATAAGAATATTTATACTTCTTACTGGTCGTTTATAATTCAGAACCTAATGAAATGAAATTAATTGTTGAAATAAACTATTAATGAATTTGTATGGAAAAATAAAAGGAGGTTGCATATTTGTCTGATAAAGAAAGTAATGAAATTGAATATGAGAAGGAATTAGATACTAGAGGTCTTTTCTGTCCGGAACCTTTATTTGAAGTTAGAAATTTGAGTGAGAATCTTGAAATAGGGCAATGTTTTAAAATAGTTGCTGATGATCCTGCCGCTGAAGAAGACTTAAAACGTTGGGCAAAAAGAACTGATACTCAATTAGTTGAATTCCAAAAGGATGGGGACGATTTAATATTTTATTTTAAAAAAATGAAATAAAGAGGAATGATAAAATTGTCAGAAAAAAAACATATTTTATATGTACAAACAAGTGATGCCCCAGAAAAACAGTATAGTCCACTTGTTTTAGCTCAAACTGCAAAAGCAATGGACATTAAAGCAACTGTTTACTATCTGGGAACAGGATTAAAAATATTAAAACCTGGCGAAGCTGAAAAAATAAAACTAGGAAATTTTCCTAGTGTGAAAGAAATGATTGACAAAGCTTTAGAGATGGGTGTCGAAATTTTAGTGTGTGAAGCTTCAAAGCGTATGTTAGGATGGGAGCAGGTAGATCTTATTCCAAGAGTTAAAATTGTAGGAGCAGCTACTTTAAATGATTTAGTTTTAGATGTTGATGCTACTCAATGGTTTTAGAAACTAATATTAATTATGACTAATAAAATTTTATTTATAAAGGAGGATTAAAGGAATGAGTGTTTATTTGGATTATCAGGCAGCAAAGCCTGTTGATGTGAGAGCTATCTCAGAAATGACAGTTTATTTAAATCAGAAATTTGCCAACCCAGCATCTCTCCATTGTGATGGCGATGATGCTACAGATGCTTTAATGAAATATCGGCGTAAGATTGCAGAATTTATTAATGCCCCAGATCCAGACACTATAATCTTCACATCAGGAGCAACTGAATCGAATAATTTAGCATTAATAGGAACTGCGATGCGATATAAGAAAAAGGGCGATCATATAATAATTTCAGAGATAGAGCACATTTCAATTTTAAATATTGCTAAGTATTTAGAACGACAAGGCTTTAAAGTTAGTAGAGTTCCCGTAGATCAATATGGAATTATAAGGTTCGATAAGCTCGAACGACTAATTACTGATAAAACAATTTTAATATCCATTTCTACCGCGAGTAATGAAGTTGGTTCTATTCAACCGATAAAGGAAATAAGCGAAATTGCTGTTAAACACAAAATTCTCTTTCACACTGATGCTGTTGCAGGCGAAAGTGTTATACCTATAGACGTTCAAGAAATTCCAGTTGACATGTTGACATTATCTTCAAACGATATTTATGGTCCAAGAGGAATTGGTGCTTTATACTTGAAGAAAGGTATTAGAATAAATCCAATTATCATTGGTGGAGGTCAAGAAAGAGGAATGAGATCTGGTTCTGAAAATGTACCAGGGATCGTAGGTTTTGGAAAAGCTGCTGCAATTATGAAGAGAGAAATCAACGATGAAGCTAGTAGACTACAGATATTAAGAGACAAGTTAATAAAAGGGATATTAGAAACTATTCCAAATTCATATTTAAATGGTCATCCAGAAAAAAGACTTCCTCATAATGTTCATTTCAGATTCGATTTTATTGAGGGTGAATCATTAATTCTTAGTCTGAAAGATGAAAGCATAGCTGCAGCTACCGGTTCAGCATGTTCATCGAAGACATTAGAACCTTCTCATACTTTAATAGCTATGGGTTTATTGCATGAGGAAGCTCATGGATCGTTGGTAATTACATTAGGACGTTATACAAAAGAAGAGGATATTAATGAATTATTAGAGAAATTACCAAATATTGTAAAGAGATTAAGATTATTATCTCCTCTAACTCCTCCTGATTTAATAAATAAATATAATGAGGTGAATCAATAAAATGAAATCAACCCAATATTCCGAAAAAGTATTAGATCATTTCCGTAATCCAAGAAATGTAGGAGTCATAGAGAATCCAGATGGTTATGGAAAAGTTGGAAATCCTGTTTGTGGAGATCTAATGGAGATCTTCATTAAAGTAGATAAGGATGAAGCTGGTGAAGAAAAAATTGAAGATATAAAATTTAGAACTTTTGGTTGTGGTTCAGCTGTTGCAACATCATCAATGGTTACAACAATGGCTAAAGGAATGAAAGTTGATGAGGCTTATAAAATTACCCGTAATGATGTAGCTGATGAATTAGAAGGTTTGCCTCCAATAAAGATGCATTGTTCTAATTTAGCTGCTGATGCATTAAAAACAGCTATTGATAATTATCGAGGTAAAGAAGACTCCTATGTTGAAGTGGAACATAAAGCGTGTGCAGCAACAGAAATTAATGTAATTTTAGGTATTGATGAGTTCCTTGGTAAAGGTGTTTATAAGAAGGTTGATAATATCTCAGAATTTGATAATAAAAGAGTATTAATATTGGATTCTGGGGATAAATCTTTAGAATTGGCTTTAGAGCTGACAAATCACACAGGAAGAGTCATTGTATTAACATCTGCTAAAAACACTCCTGGTTCTGAAGAATTAAAGAAAAAACTTAAAATGTCAGATGTTAAGATTTTACGCGAGTCTGAACTATTAGAAATTCAAGGTACTGATGATGTAGAGAAAGTAATTATACACGACTTCGATGAAGATGAAAAATATGAACTTTTCGTAGATGCTGTAATAATATTTGAGGAAAATTAATTTTAAATTATTTATTTCTTCCTTTTTTTATCTATTTTTTCATAGATTCTAAAATGTAGTCCGTTATATATTTACTTTCTATATCCATTTGATTCTTATAATTGACATATCTAAAATTAAAAACACATAAAGGACATGAGGATAAAAATTCTTTAGTTTCTAATTTATTGAATAAGTCTTTACCGATATTGATACAAATACTACTATCAACTCCTCTAATTCCAGATCCTGCTCCGCAACAAGGACATTCTTCAGGATTCTCTGATAGTTCTTTTATATCTAAACCACATTTCTTTAAAAGCTCTCGAGGCTCAGTGAAAAGAGGTCCATTTTTATACTTTCTTCCAAGTCGGCAAGGATCATGATAAGTAATCGTTTTATTTAGGGGAGTTAATTGGATTTTACCCTTCTTCTCCAATTCATGAATAACATCAATAATATGTCTTACATCTAAATCAAAATCTCTAAAATATTTTCGATAGACTTTATCAAAGGCATATAAACAACCACTGCAAGTAACTATTAAATTTTTTACTCCATTTTTTTTGAAGATCTCTATATTTTCTTCAAAGATTTTTTTAGCAAGCTCAATGTTTCCCGCTGAATAGACATATTCTCCACAACAAGGTTCGTTTTCTAAAATTTTAAAATCATAATCCGCAAGTTTTAGAATTTCATAAGGAATAGTAGCGCTTTCTTTAACTCGAAATGAAGACATGCATCCAAAAAATAACAACGTATCCGATTCCTTCTTTTCAAAAATTTCTGTTTCTTTATAATTTTCAGGTAACCAACTTAACCTTTCTTCCGGATTTCCATTAACAGAATTATCTTTCTCAATAATTCCATTTATTATTTTATTGTGTATATCTAATGTAGCCTTTTTTTCCTTTACTAATTTTATTTTTGACGAATGAATAACCTCTGATATTTTTATAGATTGTTGACAAACCAAATCACATAATGCACATAAAGTGCAAGTATAAAGGCTAATGAGCTCTTCTTGCAAGATCTCATGATTATTAAACACTTTTTTAGCTATTTTTAATCTTCCGTTAGGAGACTTCAATAGATCATTTGTTACTAAATATGTGTCGCATACATCCAAGCATATCTTACAATCTATGCATGATTCTATTTCTTCTAATATTTTATTTTCATTCATTTGTAGATCATTCACTTTAATATTGAATTATTTAGTAAAGTTGAGTATCAAAATTATTAATTTATCCATTCTATACAGATTTTTCTTTTAAAAAATAAGTATAAAAGTTAAAATTAAAGCATAATAATTTTAAATCCAAGTACATTCTATTAATTCGAAATTTCCAAATTACATTAAGGAGGTAAAAATTATGAAAGAAACTGCTAAAAAATTATTTACTGCCTATGTTGGTGAATCGCAAGCAAGAAATAGATATACTTTCTTTTCAAAAGTCGCTAAAAAAGAAGGATATGCTTTGATATCTGAGGTTTTTTTAGAGACAGCTAATCAAGAAAAAGAACATGGCAACTGGTTTTATAAAATGCTTCAAGGATTCAAGAAAGAAGAACCATTTGATGAGATGAAAGTACTTCCAGATGCTGAATTTCCAACAACTCATGGAAACACAATCGAAAATCTAAAGTCTGCGATTGCGGGAGAAAACATGGAATGGCAAACACTTTATCCTGATATAGTTGAGACTGCAGAAAAAGAAGGGTACCCTGATATTGCCAAAAGAGTAAACGCAATTATTCAGGCTGAAAAACACCATTCAGAGAGATATGGAAAACTTTTAAAATTAGTTGGTGATGATGCATTCTTTAAACGAGGATCCAAGGTTGTTTGGGTGTGTATGGAATGCGGTTATGAAGTAGAAATGGACGAATTACCGAAAAATTTCAAATGTCCATCTTGTGATCATCCTAGATCATACTATAGAAAGAAATGTGAAGATTTCTAAAAAATTAAAAAATTTTTAATTTAAAATGAAAAGCCTTAAATAGAAATGTATATGTGATTAAGCACAAAATAATGTTAGAGTTGAAAGAGGCTATCTAAAATGGAAAAAAAAGAAATTTACAAGTGTGAGGTTTGTGGTAAAGTAATTGAAATTCTTAATCCAGCTGCCCCCGAAACAATTTGCTGTGGACAACCTATGAAATTAATGGATTCTCAAACTACAGATTGGACAAAAGAAAAACATGTCCCTAAGATTACGATTGAGGGTAATAAGATCATGGTTGATGTTGGAATCTCCATGGGCACTCCACATCCTATGACTGATGAACATTGGATTATGTGGATTGAAATTATATGTAAAGATGGTTGTTATGAGAGGCGATTTCTAAACCCTGGAGATGAACCTAAAGCCACATTTACAGTTGCCAACCCTGAGGGTCTTACAGCAAGGGAATACTGTAACCTACATGGTTTATGGATTTCTGAGTAAAAATGTAAAAATTTATTATAAAACTTATTTTTTATTTTTATTTTAAAATTATTAAATTTTAAACCTAGAGATCAATTATGGCAATAAATTAGGTAAATATAAGCTAATATTAAAACCAAAAACAGCTATGTCTTTATTTCTACAAATTTTTGTTATTTGTTGTTTTATTGTGGTCATTATAGCTCTTTTTCGTGAAGAAATAGACTTTTTAACATATAGTATGGCTGCGATGTTGGTAGCAGCCACTGCAACATTTCTACTCTCAGAAGAACCTATAAAACTTGAAGATTTCTTTATTGCAATCGAATGGCCAGTTATTTTCTTCTTAATTGCTTTATTTACTATAGTAGCAATTTTAGAAGAACAATGTATCTTTCAAGAGGTTGCTTTACGCATCACAAAAAAATTCAGTACAAATACGAGAAAATTTTTCTGGGTAATTTGTTTAATTTCAACTTTTAGTGCAGCATTTATTGAAGATCTTTCTGTAGCGATAATATTTATACCAATGATTATTAGTACGAGTGAAAAAATGAAAATCAATCCAACTCCTATATTATTAGGTATGACAATTTGTATTAATCTTGCATCAACCTTGACTCCTTTTGGTTCAGCAGAGAATATTTTAATTGCCAATGAATTTGCGCTTACAAGCAATTGGTTTTTTACTAGTTTAGGAGCTTATTTTATTATAGGCACTTTATTAACGCTCTTTCTTTTAGATTATTTTGTGCTGAGGAAACATCTTACAGAAATCTGGATTCCGCATTGTGATGAATTTGATGAACCCGTAGAATCAGAACATATTAAAGAGCATGAATTTATAATTTTAGAGGATTCAATTGAACCTAAGATTTTTTATCGAAATTTAGGAGCTCTTTTTGTTTTTTTCACATTGTTAATTCTTGTTCCAAATATTGTATTTGTAGGGCTATTTGGAATGTTATTATTTGTATTTATTAATCCTAGAAGAAGTGAATCAGGAAAGAAAAAGCCGGATATATCTTATTTCTTAAAGAAAGTAGATTTTAAACTCGTATTCTTTTTTGTAAGTTTGTTTGTGTTAGTATTTTGTTTTGAAAAAGTAGGAATAATACGTATACTTGAAGATTTAATAGTAAATATAACACCAAATAATCTTTTCTTACTAAGTGTTTTTATATTGTTGATAACCTCCATTCTTTCAGGTTTTCTTGATAATTTGCCTATTACGGTCATTTTTATTCCAGTAATACAAATTTTAGTAGGTACAGGATTTTCTTCAATCCCATTGCTAATTGCCTTTATTTTAGGGATTAATTTAGGAGGTAATTTTCTACCTCAAGGATCTGCAGCAGACATGATGACACTGGAGTTATCTACTAAATATTGTGTAGATGGGATGAATTATAAAAAACTATTAAAAATTGGAGGTTTATTTGCCCTCTTACATATTATTTTGGGGATAGCATATCTTGCTTTTATTATTTTCATCTTTTTTTGATAAATTTTAATCTTTAAAATACAGAATCAAGGTTGAAGAATAAACTAATACTGCAAAAAGAATAAAAATAATATTAGGTTATAATTTTAAGCTCTCTTTTTTCCAAGATAAGGCATCGCATGTTCATATCTTTTCATAACAAATCTCGAGATAATTATCCTCTGAACTTCGCTTGTACCTTCATAGATTTGGTATAATTTAGCATCTCTAAAAAGTTTCTCAACGGGATACGTTCGAAGATACCCATACCCGCCAAATATTTGTATAGCTTCGGTAGTTACCTTCATGGCTACATCTGAAGCGAATGCTTTTGCAATAGCTGAACTTAAGTTATTATCCATGCCTTGATCTGCTTCCCATGCTGCTTTATATGTTAAGAGACGGGCTGCTTCTATATCTTTATACATTTCTGCGATTTTAAATTGTATAGCTTGATAATTTTCAATTGATCTACCGAAAACTTCTCGTTTTTTTGCATAATCGATTGAATATTCCATTGCAGAGCGTGCACATCCCATTGCAAAAGCTCCAATCGCAGGACGAGTGTGAGCAAATGTTTGCATTGCTAACACAAAACCTCTACCTGGTTTAGCTAAGATATTTTCTTTTGGGATTCTGACATCTCTTAAGACCACAGAAACAGTATTAGATGATCTTTGCCCTAGTTTGGGAATATGCTTTCCTAATTTCACCCCTTCACTTTTGGTATCAACTATAAAAGCACCTATACCCTTATGTTTTTTCTCAGGATCAGCTGTTGCAAATACAGTTATATAATCAGCGTGCCCTCCATTTGTAATCCAAAATTTATTACCATTTAAAATAAACTCATCTCCATCTTCTGTAGCCAGACATTTCATTCCAGCTACATCAGATCCCATACTTGGTTCAGAAGTTGCAAATGCTATAAGTTTAAATTCATTTATCAGTTCAGTTAATATTCTTTGTTTCTGTTCTTCATTTCCACCAATAACAATTGGTTCTGCTCCAAGGTTATTATCAAAAATAGATGTTGCAATCCCAGGACATGCAGAAGAAATTTCTTCAACGACAATACAAGCGTCTAATAAGCCATACTCAGGTCCTCCATACTTTTTAGGAATCCCTAAATTTAACAATCCTTCTTCCCAAGCTTTTTTTATAACTTCTAAAGGAAATTCTTCTGACTCATCATATTTTCGGGCTACAGGTAATATTTCTCTTATAGCGAATTCTCTAGCTTTTTTTTGTAGAGCTTTTTGTTCTTCTGTTAAATTAAAACCGATCAATCTTAATTTCATCCCATTTTTTCTACTAATTTATTAATAATTTCTTTAAAGTCTAAATCTTCTGGTTTTGGCACAAATTTAATCTGTATAGTCTCCTCCATAACATCTATTTTAGTAGCTTTCATAACTTCAACAATTTCTTTAACAGCACCACCACCCCACCCATAAGAACCAAATGCAAATCCAACTTTATTCATAGGTTTTAAACCCTTTTGATATGAAATATACTCTGCAACAGATGGATATAGTCCATTATTTAATGTAGGACTTCCTATTAAAATTGCCCTTGCTTTCATAGCTTCTGTTATTACATCAGAATAATCTGCATTTGTTAGTCTAAATCGTTTTACTGGAATGCCTCTGTGACTTATCTGATCCGCTAGGGCTTTGGCAATTTTTTCAGTACTGCCCCACATAGTATCATACACAATTAAAACACTATTCTCTTCAATTTCACCTTTACACCATTTTGTATATGCTTCAACAATTTCCTTTATATGGGTTCTCCAGCATACTCCATGTGAAGTACAGATTACATCAATCGGTAAAGCTCCGACTTTTGGTAATGCTTTTGCAATAATTCCAGAGAGATGAAGTAGAATATTTGCATAATATTTCTCTGCTTCTTGCATAACTTCGCATAGATCATTCTCATCATCCCAATGTTTTGATGTGGCATAGTGTTGTCCAAAAGCATCATTAGAAAATAATATATTTTTCCCATTTTCATCTGTCATAAAAGATACCATTGAATCTGGCCAATGAATCATAGGAATCGGCACAAATGTGAACTTTTTGCCATTTCCAATATCTAAAGTATCCCCCTCTTTGACCGCTCTAATCCTATTGAAAAGATCCTCCCCAACTTCCTGATGGAAATGAGCTTTTAATACATCAACCCCCCTTTCTGACGCAATTAATTCAGCATTTGGTAGATGTTCAATGATAAGAGGGAATGATCCTGAATGATCCATCTCCACATGATTCGTAATAAAATAATTAATTTCTGCTGGATCACATACTTCCTTAATATTTTTTAAGAAATGTTCAAAATAAGGTCGCTTCACAGTATCTATCAGTACCGTATTTTCACCACTTTTTACAATGTAAGCATTATAGCTACTACCTTTATGAGTTGAATAGCCATGAAAATTTCTAACTTCCCAGTCTACATAACCAACATAATAGATTTCTTTCATTAATTCTAAGTGAGTAATTTTAATTTCACCTCTATTTTTTAAGGTTGATTAGATATTTTTTATTATTAATTAAGATCAAGTTAAAAACTTATATTCTATT
>CAYSZJ010000062.1:0-22125 GCA_964435435.1 uncultured archaeon | reverse complement strand
TTAGCCTGGTAGAGCGCCGGTCTGCTAAACCGGTGTCCAACGGATTCGTGGGTTCGAAAAAATATTGCATTTAGCATATTGTTGAAAATCCCACCCTGAGCGCTTTTCAATATTAAAATAATAATATTTAGTTAATTTTATTTAAAAAAGGAAAGAATGAATTTTTTAAACTAGATAACTAATAATGTTAACTTCAGCTTAGTTAAAAAAATAAAATAGGTTGCTAATGTCTCGAGAGACATTACATGAGTTATGGTACTACGGGACCTCCACGTAACATACTATATTTTTTTTTTAATATATTTATATAACACGAAAAAAAACTGATTGAATTTTTATTGATTTCTACATTGATATACTAAATAAGATAAAAATCGATAGAATTGTCAATTCTTTCCCATTATATCTTCCACTTATTTGAGGTGCTATCAAGATATATCCCCTATTTTAAGAATTTATTTAGATTGTTACCATTCTTCACATCACGCTCTACTCGCCGTTCAGCGGATATGTTTGCTGATACAATAATAGATTATCATTCTAACAAGATGAAATCTAAGTTTATACTTTACCAAAACTGTTTACAAAAGAAATATAATGGGATAAAATGGGAATTTTATTTAGGGATATATTTTAGAAACTTGGATAATCTCTTTCCTTTGGAAAAGAAACTCATCGATTTATCATATGGAAATATACTCGATATAGGATCTTGCACTGGATATTATATTTCCTATTTAATGGATAAAGGAACCACAACAGGAATAGAAATCTCACCAAAAATTAACAATATAGCCCGAAAAGATGGAATAAATAATTGTGTTACAGGTGATATTTTCACCTACAAATTCAACAATAAATTTGACACAATCACACTTATTGGGAATGATATCACACTTTCAGGAACATTTTATAGATTAAAAAAAATGTTAAAGAGATTTACAGAATTACCTAATGAAAATGGTCAAGTTTTGATAATTATCCGGCATATTCGAACATTGAAATACTGGCATGTTGTATTTACTCCTCAGTATGATGGTCATTTTGGAATTCCATTTAAATGTATTTTCTTCAACGCGCACTTTTTTAGAAATTTTGCCTCTAAATACGGTTTTCGTGCCAGTATTTTTGGTAAAGATGAGTCAGCTGGAAATCTCTATTATCTTATAAAGTTAGTTAAAGGAAAGGATTTGTGAATCAATATGTATTTTAATAATATTATTTGCATTTAATACAAAAATTTTAATTTTAATTGAAATTAAACCTAATTATAAATTTATAAAATTGGGCCAGTGGTCTAGTGGTTATGGTTCAGTTTTCATGAAAAATTGAATAGTAGACGTCGCGCTATTGTAATATTAAAAATATTATATCGCGAATACACCGCGAAGGTCGGGAGTTCAATCCTCTCCTGGCCCACTATTTATTCATTCCTGGTACGTAATTTTTTTATTTTTTCTGGTCGTAAAGCGCTTAATTTACAATTCTCAAGCTCATTGCCAATATGAGAAATGATGCCAGGAGCATCAGATCCCTCTTTTAGTAAAACAAGGTTTTCTAAAAAACCAAATCTTTTAAAAGTAATAATATCTCGAAAATGTCCTTTTCTAGTAATTACTTTCTTGAATTGTCCTTTAGTTTCTCCGCTTAAAAACACACCTTCGATATTTTCTTCCAAGATTTTTTGAAAGAAATCCATAGTTTGTGGTGCTAACTTACCTAGCAATTTATTTTTTGCTATATCTATATCAGTAATTTTTACAAATACTGGAAAATGGTCAATGAAATCATAAGCTTCAACAATTTCTTTTAATGATCTTTCTTTTCCTTCGCATAATTGTGTTCGTAAGGTGTGTAGATTTATTAGTACATCCGCTCGTGGATTATAAATAGCACAATCAACAAATAGACCAAACCCAACCTTTCCCACATCTACAAGCGTTCCTCTAAACTCCTTCCCAACCTTGATATCTTTGAATTCATTAGTAGACCCAATTTCTTTTTTTAATAGATTAAAAACAAACTGCTCTTCCGGACCGCTAATGATAACCTCAAATCTCTTATCAAAGTTTCTCAGTTTTTTAATCTTTATTGAAGTATCTGAAAAACCCTTAACATGCTCTTTTAAATATTTGAGATATCGAAGATAAATATCCTCTTTCTTTACACGATTCGATATATCATAAATTTTATCAAATAAAACTAACTTTTGTACCATAAGAACACAAATAAGAGTTAAAATCAATTAAAATTTAAGTATTTTAATCTCTTTAATATAAAAAATTTTTCTCAAATTTAACAAAAATCAATCTAAAGTGTAAAAAGATTTAAATTACAATATTTTTATCTTTCAATACAACTAAAAATAGATTTATGCGAAAGGTGAAGAATTATAGAAGAACAAAGATTTAATGTTCTGGTCGATTCACTAAATAGACAAGAAGGAGTTGAGGAAATTTTTCTTTTAAATAAAGAAGGAGAAATCATTTTTAAATCCGGTGATTTTTCTTTATCAAATGACGAAGCAAAAGCACTACTAAATGCTTGGAAAACAAAAGAACCATCTCTTACATATCAGAATTATCGATTTGCTATTTTAAAAAATGATGAAATCCAATTAGCAGCAAAAAACATCGCTGGCGGAAAAGGTAATATCGTTGGATCAATAACAAAAGAAGGAGATTATCTTATTGCTCATACTAGAGATGAAGGCATGATTTTATTGGAATGGTCGATTTTTATAAATAAAGTTGCATGGTCTTAGACCAATTTAGTATAAAGATTACTTATTTAAATCTAACCTATTTCTATAGATTTAAATTTTAATTTCTATTCTGTTTAAAATTTGATATCTCTCGATAAAACAGCAAGTAAAATATCGATAAAAAACACCAAAAAAATTTCAAATTTGGAAAGATTTTTTGCACAATAATGAATAAACAATATCGCAAGACAAATTTTCTTTTTTTTCTATAAAAACAAAATATAAATTGAAATATTTATTAATTCAACTTAATTAGAAAAAAAACTCTAAAAAACAATATAAATAAAAGAATTAGTTGAAAAATTAAAGTTAAGGAGGCTAACAAGAATGTTTCAGCAAGCAGGTCGCGGCTATGATATGGCTATAACCCAATTTAGCCCTGAAGGACGACTTTTTCAAGTTGAATATGCTATTGAAGCCGTCCGAAGAGGTACAACGGCAATTGTATGTAAAAATAAAACTTCCGTTGTTTTTGCTGTGGAAAAAAAAGCATCTGAACTTCAAGAACAAAGTATAGGTTCAGAGAAAATATTTAAAATTGATGATCATATCGGGGTCGCTATAGCTGGACTTACTGCTGACGCTCGAGTTTTGATTGACAGGGCAAGAGTTCAGGCACAAGTTAATTTATTGAATTATGATGAAAAAATCTCGGTAAAGGATAGCACTTTAAATATCTGTGAATATAAACAGGTATTCACCCAAAATGCAGGAGTAAGACCGTTTGGTGTAAGCTTTTTAGTTGCTGGAATTGATGCTAATGGAAAGCCTTCTTTATATTTAACTGACCCTTCAGGCGCGATGTGGGGATATCTTGCATTTGCTATAGGATCCAATGCGACTGAAGCAAGGGCGTACCTTGAAGAACATTATAGTGAAGATATGAGTGATGAAGATTTGAAATTATTACCTTTAAGAGCTTTAAGGGAATTGATGGGTGATAATTTAAATAAGGATACATGTGATGTAGCTTTTATATTGAAAGAAGATAGAACTTTTAAGCTATTAAATTTAGAAGAAAAGGAAGAATTGTTAAGCAAATTATAATCACCCTTAAATAATATATAAGTAATCAAGGCTCCAGCCCTTTATATTTATCCATTAACGTAAAGACAAAAAATAGGAAAGGATAGAAAACAAGGGAATCCAATCCATAGAATAAAGAAGTGATATTATGAGTGAGCGACCGACTGATAGAGCAAGAATTGATTTAGGTGAGTTCATTATAGGGCGGATTGAGAAATCAGGAAGAGTATTCGAAATGTTAATGGATCCAGAGAAAGCGTGGCAAGCAAAGAAGTTCATTCGAGAGGAAATCAACAAACGCTTGAAAGAAGGGAAGGAAAAGTCAAGACTTTCCGTTGATGAAATTCTAAATGATAATAAAATAGATCTTGAGCTAATTTTTGAAAGTTATATGGTATTTGAAGATTTAAGGAGAGGTAAAAAGGCAACCGATGGAGATATGGAAGTAGTTTTTAATACAACCGATGGTATAAGAATTGCAGGACATATTTTACTTGAAGGAGATATACAATGGACAAAAGCTCAAAGAGAAGAAGAAAAGAATAAGAAATTAAAACAAATAATAACAATTATTAGTAAAAATGCAATAAATCCACAGAATAAAAAACCTCATCCTTATCAAAGAATTGAGAAAGCTATCGAAGAAGCAAATGTAAAAATAGATTTAATGAAAGGTGCTGAAGAACAAGTTGATAATATAGTTAAAAGCATACGAGCAATTATTCCTATTCGAATGGAACAAGTAGAAATGGCAATTAAAATTCCATCCGCGTTTACAGCAAAGGGTTATAATATTGTTGCTCAATATTCACAAATTAAAAAAGAAGAATGGCAATCTGATGGTTCGTGGGTTTCAGTTATAAGTTTACCAGCAGGACTGCAATTAGAACTAATTGATAAATTAAATAAACTAACGCATGGCAGGGTTCAAACTAAACTGTTAAAATCCTAAGCTAATAGTTTTTGATTAATTTCTCGTTTATATTGTTTTTTAGCTAATAGGGAAAAAATAATAGTAGTTTTAAAACAGAAGTGAGTGTTTATAATGGAAGAAGAAACTGAAGAATTCGAAGACTTTGAAGATGATGAATCCACAAGAGTTCTAGTTATCCCTGGAGAGGTTTTAAGTGAAGATATTAAAAATTATTTACCCGGAAGGGGTACAATTTATAATAAAGATAAAACCAAAATAGTATCACTAAATATTGGATTAAAACAAATCATAAAAAATTATATAAATGTGATTCCTTTAAGAGGTTTTTATACACCGCGACCTGGAGATAAAGTTATAGCATTAATTGTTGATAAAAATCCCGTAAAATATAAATGTGATATAAATGCTAAAGATTTTGGAACATTAAAACCAAAGAATACAATTAAAAAAGGTAAGATAAAAGGTTTTAGAGGATCTGGTTATTCTCAAGAACAGGCGAATACTGAGAAATTTGAAATAGGGGATATTCTTGTTGTAAAAATTCTTTCAGCTGATCGTTTAAATAAACCTGAATTAACTACTGTAGGAAAATATCTTGGAAAAAAAAATGGTGGAATTGTTATTTCTATAGACCCACCAAAAATACCAAGGGTAATCGGGCGTAATGGTTCTATGATTAAAATGCTAAAAAATTTAACAAATTGTAATATCTTTGTTACTCAAAATGGTCGTATATGGTTGAAAGGGGATGATATTGCTCATGAACGATTACTTATAGAATCAATTAAAAAAATAGCTACTGAGGCACATACAGTTGGTTTAACCGACCGGATGCAAGAATTTATAATAAATGAAAAAAAGAAAAGAGGTATTGTATAAATGCCATTAATTATTAAAGATGAGTATCCAGAGAATTTATTTCGTGAAGATGGAAAAAGGTTGGATGGTCGTGATATAAATGAGTTAAGACCTATTAAAATGGAAGTGGGGGTCATAAAAAATGCAGATGGTTCAGCTTATCTTGAATGGGGTAATAATAAGATTTTTGCTGCTGTTTATGGACCAAGGGAGGTTCACCCTCATCATTTAGCTAAACCTGATCGTGGAATTTTAAGAGTATTCTATAGAATGGCTACATTTTCTGTTTTCGATAGGAAAAGACCAGCTCCAGGACGTCGTGAAAAAGAAATATCAATGATAATTGCAGATTGCCTAGAACCTGTTTTATTTCTTGAATTATATCCTGGTACAAGTTTTGAGGTTTTTATTGAAGTAATGGATGCTGATGGAGGAACTAGGTGTGCTAGCACAACAGTTGCAGCTTTAGCATTAGCTGATGCTGGAGTACCGATGAAAAGTTTAGTATCTGCAATAGCTGTAGGAAAAATAGATGGAAAAATAGTAGTTGATCTTTCTGGAGTTGAAGATAAAGCTGGAGAAGCGGATTTACCATGTGCTATTACTTGGTATAACGAAGAAATATCACTGCTACAGTTTGATGGCGATATGGATTTAGATGAGATGAATGAATTTATGGACTTAGCTACAGAATCATTAAAAGAAATACATCAAATACAATTGAATGCTTTAAAAAGTAAATATATTACTTTAAAAGAAGAAGAAACTAAAGAAATAGAGGAAGAAGTTAAGGAAGGTGATAAGTAAAAATGATGGATGTTAAAAGAATAATCTCAAAGATTGAAAAAAGCTACATAACATCTAATTTGAAAAAGGGAGAAAGAATTGATGGAAGAGATATTTGGGAATACCGCGAATTTAATATTAAGAGTGATATCATTTCCTCTGCAGAAGGTTCTGCGGATGTATCATTAGGAGATACAAGGATTATAACAGGATTGAAATATGAAGTCGGCAAACCATTCCCAGATCTACCAAACGAAGGAGTTTGTACTATGATGGCTGAATTACTTCCTGTAGCATCTCCCTTATTTGAAAGAGGACCTCCAGATGAACAGTCAATTGAATTAGCAAGAGTAGTGGATCGTGGAATTCGACATGCAGATTGTGTTCAAACTAAAAAGCTTTGTATAAAAGAAAATGAAGCAGTTTACATATTATTTGTCGATATGTATGTAATAAATTATGACGGAAACTTAATTGATGCTGGAGGTGTGAGTGCATTAACCACATTAATTTCTGCGCATATCCCTGAAGGTAAAATTGGAGAAGATGGGCTAGAATGGACAGGAAATTATTTTACAGGAGAAACAATAGTTAATGAATTACCATTCGTGCTAACTTATGGTAAAATAGGTGATATTATATTTTTAGATCCTAATTTGGCTGAAGAATTGGTTTGTGATGGTAAAATCTCAATATCTGTCACAGAAGATAAAATTACATCCATTCAAAAAAGTGGAGCTGCTACATTTTCAATAGAGGAAATTAAAATACTTGGTAAAAAATCAATTGATATAGGCAAGAAATTAAGAAATGAATTAAATCTTTTACAGTACAAGACTGAGTACAAATAGTTTTTTTAAATAAATTTTTTCTTATTAATAATATAATTATTTTCTTAATATTTAGATTAAAAACTTTAAAATTACTAATTCCTTCTATTCATTAATCGGTTCTAATTTTTCTGAGGGTTTCATAGGTTCCATAACCCCCTTTTATATCATCTAATTCAAAACTACCTAGTGATTGTATAAGAATAGATTGCGTTCCTTCATTATCTGTAAAGGGAACTGGAATTATTGGCCCCACAAAAGCTTTTAATATATATTTTTGATTTAAATTATCCATCAATTCAAGCTTTGAACTAACGGGGAATACTCCATCTTCTCGAAATTGTTGGTCAAGAATTTTAATTTTTTTTAAGGGTATGTTCTCTCCATTTCTAAACAAGAAGCCTCCAGTTGATAAACGACCATCTTCAGTGATTATTGCAGCAGGATTAACTGCCAAATTTTTATTAAACCAAACAACATAATATAGCCAATTACCAACACCAATCCAATCACGAACACCATAGGTATGATCTCTTTGACCCATAGTATTAGAAATAGAGTATTTTCTATCTCCTATAGTGATCTCTCCTGTTATATTACCAATTTGTTCCCAATGTTTATCACCGGCTTTTTTTCCTATTTTTAATGACTCCGGAGTCATATATTTACTATATTCATAAACTTTATTAATCGGCTCAAAATCAAGATACATTTCTACTGACTGTATATCATTAATTAATTTTGGATTTTCGCGAACTTTTGGTAAATCCTCTGAGTTTTGGACGATAATTATATTACCACTAAATTTATAGTTCCATTTTCCATCAGGAAAACAAAGGTGGTTCATATCTTTAATTTGAAGATTTTTTGAATAATCTTTAATTTTTATTTCTTGATGATATCCCCCAGCAGAACCATCTGGCAAAAAAAGAAAGAAAAAAGTCATACCCTCTTGTTTATTAGGCTTGAATCCTATTCTTGAAACCCCTCCAATATTATAATCCTTATTAAAGAAAGCGAAATAATATGATTCATTCCATTCAGGATGATTCGTGCAAAGATTAGAATGAGTCAATGGTTCCAACTTTATTCACCTTAAACATTAATTTTGTACCATTATAGTACCATTAAATCCATTAATTTTATAAATTTGACCTGTTTTAAAGATTTTACACGCATTTATTATGTTTGTAACAGCAGGAATACCATATTCTCGCGAAACGACAGCGCCATGAGAAAGTATTCCACCAGTTTCAGTTATTAAACCCCCTATTTTGGAAAAAACAGGAGTCCAGCCTGGATCTGTTCGAGGTACAACTAAAATCTCTCCTTTTCGCACTGTAGAAATAAGATCGATATCTTGAAGAACACGGATAGGAGCGACGATAATTCCTTGACTTGCAGGTATACCGTGGAATATTTTACTTTTTTTGTTGTATTTTAAAACATCATTAAATTCTCGCGACCCTAAAAGGAATTTTGGTGGTATTATATTTTCATGGTTTTTAAAATGATCATATCTCTTTTTAACTTCAGATGAGATTTTTTGAATTTCTTGATCATTATATTTACCCAATCCTAAATCCTTAATTTCATGTTTAAAGAGGAAAAAGATTTTATTTGCATCTTCGATTATTCCACGTTTCATAAATATTTTCCCTATTTCTAAATAAACATTTCTATTCCTTGTAATCCATCTATCGAGGTTGAATCGCTGATTTTCTCTAAATATAATATATTTCCTACTGTTTTTTAAAATTCTGAAAAATATTTTCCATTTTATAAATCCAAAGCGTTGTGATCTTATCTTTTTTTCAACAATTTGTTCAATTTGCTTACGTTTTTGCAAACTCTTATTTTTTATTTTTTCAAGTTCTTGCCAATGATCCAGAACTAATGATTTTAAAATGTCAAATATATTTTTCATTGGTGGTTCTCTCCAACGCGGGTAATAAGTTTCTCTTGTGAAACCTCGATCTCCATGTTTCTCTAAAAATTTTTCAAATTCACTTAGAAAATTCTTAATGGAGGGATTACTTTCTGTTAATATAATATTATAAATTTTTTTTGATTCTTGATTAATAAATATGGATTTGAGTTCCGGAGAATTATTAATAAGGGAAGCTAAATAATGAATTTGATCATTTGTTTCTGTCAGTTTATGCTTGAGTCCAGAAACTAAAATTGGATAAAATTGCTGACATTCCTCTCTACTCAGAAAAAGATTAAGTAAATATTGGGTTAATAAATTCATTCCAATGTTATGTACAGGAATCCCATATCGAACTAGTCGAAAATGAGCAATCATAATTTTATCTAAATCTTCAGCTAAATTGATAAAATCCAGTAGTCCACCAGTTTTTATAAATTTTTTTTGTTGCATATCAAATTTTTTACAATAAAGATCAAATATCTCTTGAGTCCACTTTTGATAAGTATCCGCAGTTTTAGACATTGCTCCATCTGGGTCATGAATATTTATTCTGAGCTCAGCAACAATTCTTCTAATAAGATGAAATGGGAGCTCTTTTATTGTTTTTTTTCCATAATAACCTGAACCTTCTGGAAAATAATTTAAAACATCTTCATACCGTATGAATTTAGGTATTTCATATTCAACTTTCCTTTTTAACACATTGAGATTGAAATAAACATGAGCATTATATAATTTTAATAATTGAATATCCATTCGTTTGTAGCCCATTATACTGTTTAGTTCCACATTAACTACCTTAACTAATTGATCGCCTAAGAGTTCAAAATATAAAGGTGTGACATTATCATTCCAATAATCATCTGAATACCCTCTGGTCCATAGTATTTCAGTTGTTTTATCATCTGCTTTTATTACAGTAACAGGTCTGGTTTGTAAGATATTAATTTTATTATCTTGACTTAGAGCCCATTCAATGTCTTGAGGTACTTTTTTAAATATCCTTTCTATTTGGAGACCCACCTTAGCAAGTTTTATAATCTCACTATCAGAAAGTGAAGATTGCTGATTTAAATCATCAGATAATTTTACATAATCAATACCTCCATTAATTTCTAAAGGTTTTGGATATACTGCTAATTTCTTTCTGCCAATCCGTCTGTTCAGAATACTAACTGATCCTCTCTTTAGTTTTTGAATAAAAAATTGGTCTGGACTACTTTTTCCAGATACAATTGATTCTCCCAATCCAAAATTAGACTCAATTAGTAGTTCATTATTATTGAAAGTTAATGGATTAATTGTGAATAAAACACCAGCAGATTTCGATGGTACCATTTTTTGAATAATAACGGCAATTTTGACTTTATTATGTGGTATTTTGTTTTTGTATCGGTAAATAATTGCTCGGTTTGTCCATAAAGATGCATAACATTGCTTTATATGTTGAAGTACTTGCTCTAAATCTTTTAAATTCAAATATGTATCATATTGTCCCGCAAACGAGGCTTTTAGTAAATCTTCTGCTGTTGCAGAAGATCTAACAGCTACTCCGTATGAGGAAAATTTTTCATAATTGATTTTTATCTCATCAATTAATTTTCGTGGTAATGGATTTTTCTCGATTGAATTGCGGATAATGATAGCGGAGCTTTTAATCGACTCATAATCATTATAATCAATTGATTCTAATGTTTTTTGAATATGTTCTAAAAGATTGTTGCTATCAAGAAAAATATCATATGCTCTAGTTTTTACAACAAAACCATTAGGAACAGAAAATTTATTTTGAATTAATTCACCAAGATTGGCAGCTTTACTACCCACTTCCTTACTATCACGATTAACTTCTGTTAATTCAACTATTAGTGAATCTTTTTTAATCATAGGATACACATAGAATTGAAAGCATAATTTTAATAAATTTATAATTTTATTTTTTAATTTTAATAAACTTAAAAATTCTCTTATTTGGCTCTAAAATTTAGTCAGAAGAAAAGCTATTAATATAATTTTTTCTAATTTAGAAAAATTTATAGTTTATCGTAGGTTTTTATAAAACATTAACAATTCAATACTATTTTTGATTAAAATGGGTAAAACTAAGAAAGTAGGAGTTACTGGCACATACGGTGCACGCTATGGAAGTACATTACGTAAGAGAACTCGATTAATTTTAGAAAAAATGAAGGGAAAAATTAAATGTCCTAAGTGTGAAACTAGAGGATCTGTTCATCGAGTATCAACTGGTATTTGGTATTGTAGAAAATGTAATGCTCGATTTACTGGTGGTGCTTATTTCATAGAAACAGCTCGAGGTGCTGAATCCTTTAGGGTTGCAAAACGTAAGCAAAGAGAATTGGAAATTACTGAAGAATAATGAATCATAAAAGCTTTTTTTCAATAAAATCAACAATAGAACTAATATTTAATGATCCCTCAAGTCGAGATATTTCATATAACTCTTTCATTCCAGAAATTAAGAAATTACAAACCAAACGTTCAATCCTTTCAATCGAAAAAAAAAAAACTTCCTTGTTTTTTAAGATTGAGAGTAATGATATTACAGCATTTAGAGCTTCTATAAATGAAATTACTAGTTTTGGGAAAATAATTGAAAATACATTGAAAATAACTAATAAATCATAGGAAAAAGATTTATTATTTATTACATAAAATAAAATATAGAAAAGCAAAGGTAGGTAATTATGACGATAAATCTAGACGATTTAGACGAGGAGCAGAAAAAGAAAATATTGAATCTCCAAAATCTTCAGCAAACATATGAATTTATAACAACTCAAAAACTTCAATTGGAATCTACACTTAGAGAAACAGAATTAGCTATAGAAGAATTAGAAAAAATAAATCCAGACAATACAGTATATAAGAGTATTGGAGGAATCCTAGTTAAAAGTGAAAAGAACAAATTATTAGATGAGAAAAAGAGTTTAAAAGTAACATTAGAAATGCGGCTAAAAACTTTAGACCAAAAGAAAGCAAGAATTGAAAATCAAATTACTACATTACGAAATTCGATACAAGCTGATTTTCAAAATAAGAATCTTTAATCAGATTTATGTTAAAAACTAAATTTAAAAATTTATTAACTTATTTAAAGAATAAAAGAATTTTAATTACCACACATAATCTAGTAGATATTGATGGATTTGTTTCGTGTTTTGCTTTAAAATTCTTTTTAATTCAGTATCATAAAAACCAAAAGATCTCTATTTATTTTCCAGAAATTTTAAAATCAACTAAGAATTTCATAAACAAATTTAGTGAAAAATTCCCTCAATTTAATTTTAAAACTAAAACCCCCTTAAAATTCTCTAAATTTGATGTATGTCTAATATTAGACACTAATAATCTTAGCCAATTAAAATTTGAAAACGGTATAAATATTTATCCTATCGAAATTCCTTATATTTTCATAGATCATCACTATTCAAACCTTAAATCCGATCCTAAGAATTTAGAATCATTGAATTTAGTATTTGATAACTTTTCTTCTACATCAGAAATTATATTGAAATTATTTAAATATTTTCAGCAAGATCTAACTCTCCCTTATAAATTTCTATTTATCGCTGCAATTCTAGCTGATTCTGGATTTTTTAAATATGGAAGCAATGAAACTATTAAAAATGTAAGTGAACTATTAGATGAAGATTTAGATATTCAAGAAATTCGATCCCTACTTAAAGAAGATATCGAGATTTCAGAAAAAATTGCTAAAATAAAAGGATTACAGCGTGTAAAATTAATTCGTGAAGGAGACTATTTAATTGGAATTAGTAATGTTAGTAGTTTTACAGCAAGCGTAGCATCTATGTTAATAACTTGTGGAGTTGATATCAGCTTAGTTTATTCAAAAAGCAAGATAGAATATAGGATTAATGCTAGAGCCAAAAAAGTAGTTTGTTTACAAACTGGAATACATTTAGGAAAAATTTTAGAAGAAATATCAGGTATTTGTGAGGGAACTGGTGGTGGACATGATGGGGCGGCATCCTTAACTTGTAATACGGAATTTGATATAATTCTTGATAAAATTATTGAAAAAATAAAAGAATTTTTATCACCTAAGTTTTAAATTATTAAAGATTATAATTAAGCAATATCCTATTGCTAAAAACAAATAAACATGGATTTAATAAAATTCAAAAACTTTTTTTTTCGTTATAAAGGAAATGAAGATTATGCCTTAAATAATATTAATTTAAATATAGAAGATAATAAATTTATATTACTCTGCGGAGAAACAGGATCAGGTAAAACTACATTAATTAGATGCATGAATGGATTGATCCCACAGTTTTATTCTGGTTTTTATAAAGGAAAAGTTGAAATTAAAGGTAAAGATACAGTTGAAACCTCAATAGCAGATTTATCAACTGAAGTTGGCATAGTATTTCAGAATCCAGAGAACCAATTAATTGCTATGAATGTAGAACATGAAATAGCATTTGGATTAGAAAATTTGGGAATACAACCTAAAGAAATCTCTCGAAGAATAAAAGAAAGCTCATCTTTAACTGAAATTGAACATATTTTGGATAAAGCACCCTTTGAATTGAGTGGAGGTGAACAGCAGCGAGTTGCAATTGCATCAATCTTGGTTTTAGAACCAAGATTACTGATATTAGATGAACCTACAGCTTTATTGGATCCCTATATAGCAAAAAAAATCATTAATTTATTGACTGAAATAAAAATAGAAAAAAAGATAACGATTTTAATTAGTGAACATCGATTGGATTTAATTCTCCCTTTTACTGAGCAAATGATTTTAATGAAACATGGACATGTTATTGAGCATGATATTCGTGAAAAAACTCTTAATGGAGATAATTTTAAGAATCTTAATTTGAATAAACCTGTTATTTATTCTATATTTAATAAATTAAGAATAGATGGCTTATTTCATGGGAAAATACCTGCCTCTATTCCAGATGCAATAAATTCTTTAAAACAGTTAAAATTAGGTGAATAAAATGTTAGAAAGATTACCTTTGATTATCATTAAAGATTTATCCTACACATATCCTGATGGTACTCAAGCTTTGAAAAAAATCAATATAACTATTAGGAGAGGGGAATCAATCGCAATAATGGGAAAAAATGGAGCAGGTAAGACAACCCTCATCCGCACGTTAAATGGATTAATAAGACCAACACGAGGGAACATCTACATTGACAAAAAGAATATTAATTCAAGTAGTATAGCAACATTATCTAAAAATATAGGCATAATTTTTCAAAATCCCTACCATCAACTTTTTGCGAATTCAGTAGAAGAAGAAATTAGATTTTCTTTAAAAAGTTTAAACCTAAGTAAAGATAAAATACAACTAAAAACAAATAAAGTTTTAAAAAATTTTGATCTTGAGAAATATCGAGAAAGATCGCCCTTAAATTTATCAGGAGGCGAATCAAAAAAATTAGCTATTGCATCAATAGTATGCCGAGATCCAGGAATTTTAATATTTGATGAACCTACTCTTGGTCAAGATGCTAAAGAAATTGAATTTTTTATCAATTTAATCAATAACGAAAGGAAAAAAGGTAAGACTATAATAATCATAACTCATAATATTGAGTTTACTTTTAAATACATACCAAGAACAATATTAATGGCCGATGGGAAAATCATAGCTGATGGACCTACAAAAAAAGTACTTAATAGTGAATTTCTTGTTGAGAAAACATCATTAGTTTTACCACAAACGCATCAATTTTGTATAGCATTACAACAAATAGGGATTCAGGATATAAGAGATGATATTCCAGAGAACGATATCATTAGTTATTTAAAGAAATTTTTAAAAGAGAAATCTATAAGCATTAAGGAGGAATAAAAACAAATGTCATTAGAATTCCTTAACGCCTTTAAATTTATGAAAAAACAATCTTTTCTGCATAAAGTTGACCCAAGAACTAAATTAATATTAGCAATAGTATATACTATTAGTGCGTTATTATTCAAAAAAATTATTCCTCTACTTTTTATCTTTTTAAGCTTAATTCCAATAGTGTTAATTGGAAAATTATTTAAAGAATGGATTAAAAGTATACGCGGTTTATCATTTTTAATTCTTTTTATAATTATGTTGAATACTCTTTTTTTATCTTTATCATTTGCTGTAGCAATGATATTACGTATATGTATTATGGTTTCTGCGTTCTCAATATTTTTTCTGACTGTAGATCCTAATGATTTAGCCCTTTCCTTGATTTCAATGAAAATTCGTTATGAATTTGCCTTTGCTTTTTCATTAGCTTTTCGATTTGTACCCACAATAGCATTAGAAGCTCAAAATATTATTGATGCTCAGCAAAGTAGAGGTTATGAAATGCAAAAAAAAGGCATTATTAAGCAAATTAAAAATCTTTTTCCTTTATTAATTCCACTAATAATCTGCTCAATTAAAAGAGCATTTAATGTAGCAGAAGCACTCGAATCTAGAGCATTTGGAAGTAAAAAACAACGATCCTACTATTATTCTATTCACTATTCACTTAGAGATTGGCTATTTACCATATATTTGTTATTATTTTTAACGTTTTTAATTATTATCAAAGTACAATTTTCTATTTTGCCAGAATTTTTAAATTGGAGATTGCCTGTTTGATAACACAAAAATTCAATATCAAAGAAATTAGCTTAGAATATTTTGTAGGAATTAATCAAATTAAATTCAATTTAAGTCAATTTTTACAATTGTTCACAATAAATAGTGAAGAAGAAGCCTTAAAACATCTTTTTAAATTAACCCAAGAACTCCAAAATAAGAATAAAGGTTCAATGATCCAATTTATTAAAGACAAGTATCTTTTAAATAAAAATCATCTTTTTACAGCCAGTTATTTTATGCAAAAAGCTTTCTATTATAATGTTAACATTTCAAACAAAAGAAATATTGAACTTTTATTATATTTATCAGCAAATCGTCAAATTAGTAAAGGAATTGAGACCTTTGGAATAGATATTAATGATCTAAGGAAGGGAAATTTA
This sequence comes from uncultured archaeon, assembly GCA_964435435.1. Lineage (GTDB taxonomy): Archaea > Asgardarchaeota > Lokiarchaeia > Sigyniarchaeales > SOKP01 > Loki-b32. Next base: position 5,973 of record CAYSZJ010000062.1, on the reverse strand, counting down.
TTATTTTGTATTATTTCACAATCTAATAGAATTGGTAAAATAAATTCTGAAATATTAAGCATCCTTAAGGTTAATGAGATAGAATTCAATATAAACTCATTATCCAATGAAAAAATAACTCTGATTAAAAAATACTATGGTATTTCTGATAATCAAATTTTCTCTATTTTAAATTCTTATGGGATTAAATTAGTTGATGATCAAATATCTAATATTGATTTGGATTCAATAGCTTTAGCTTTATACGATTTAATATGTGAGAAGATGGCTCTCTTGAATTTAGAAAAAATAAAAATTAGGTAAGCAAGATTCTTTTAATTATTTACCTTAATAATTCCGTTTTTTTTAATAAAAGATATACCACTAAAATTTCCTAAAATTTCTATCCTAATAATTTTATCAGGGTTTTCAAGCATTACTTTATTACTTAATATTTCAGCAATTTGCTCAATAAGATGATTTCTTTCTATTTTCTCGTGTTTCCTCCGTTTTAATACTATTTTATACGTTTCATCATCTTTAATGAAATCTTTATAGTGTTCCTTTATTAGTTTAACTATAAGTTTTGTATTACTTTCACATACAAAATCAATAGGAATTACTTTAAGAATAAATTGAAAAAAGTTAGGATCTTTTTCTATTTTTTTTTTAATTTTTCTAATAATTTTTTTCGCATCAATACTAGTTAATGCTGCTATTAAGCCTGAATGAGTTAATCTTGATATTATTGGGTAATTATCCCCGCACATTAATAAAGTAAACCATAATTCTGATTTTGCATTTGTTTCGTTATATCGAGAAGTTGAGATTAATAGATTAAAATTCTTCGTTTATATCACTCTTTTCATTTTGATAAAAATTCTCTAATTTCTTCCTCTGAAATTTCCCCAATTCGTAAAAACTTTATTTTTTTAGATGTACAATCAACAATAGTTGTCGGAAGTTTTGATTTTGACTTTCCACTATCAATAATTAAATCTATAGGACTTAATATCTTTTTAATTACTTCTTCTCCACTTATAGAAGGAGGTTCTCCCGAATAATTGGCTGATGTACCAATTAACCCCCCAAAATGACTTCTTCTCTTTAAAAGTTTTAAAATATTTAAAAGGATTTCATTCTCAGGAACTCGTAAGCCTATTGTATTTTGAAAAGCTGTTACTTCCGGAGGTATGATATTAGGCTCCTTTTTTTTTAATATTAAAGTTAATTGTCCTGGCCAATAGTGATTTACCAATTTTTGGGCTATATCATTAAATTCAGCAATTTTAGTCGCGTCTTCAAAATCAGAAATTAATAATAGAAGTCCTTTCGTTCGGTCCCGAAATTTAATATCATATATTCTGTTAATAACATTTAGGTTTAATGGATTCCCTCCAATTCCGTAAACTGAATTTGTAGGGAAGGCGATTACTTTACCTTCAATTATATTATCTACAGCAATATCAAGATAAACCTTAATATCTTTTACATTTTTCCCAGCCAGCTTTATTAAAAAACCCATTGAAATCTATCAAAATTTAAAACTAATAATAAAAATTGAGCATAGAATAAATATAAATATTATTTTGGATTTTGTTCTTGACAGCTTAATTCAACAGTTATGTGTTCCCAATTATGATCTAGTCTTTCTTGAAGTTCTATTAAATCTTTTTCAGAAATTTTCGAAAACCTCTTTTGTTTAGATAGATAATCAACTAAAGGTGCTCTTTTCGCTGGTTTTAATAATGATTTACTCTTTTTAGACAATCTCATAATACCGTTTTCAATTTCAAACAATATCCATGAGCCTGTTTTTACTGCTAATCGTGCTATTTCAATTGTTTCTTCTGAACCAAAACCCCACCCTGGTGCGCATGGAGCTAAAATATGGATATATCTACAACCCTTAATTGATTTAGCCTTCCTGAATTTATCAAATAAATCAAGTGGCTCACTTATACTGCATGTTGCAACATAAGGTATATCATGGGCAGCTAAAATTGCTGGAAGATTTTTTTTGTATCTTTCTTTCCCTTTTGTAGTTGTAGTAGTGATTGCACCATGAGGAGTTGATGATGATCTCTGAATCCCTGTATTCATATAAGCTTCGTTGTCATAACATACATAAATTATATTACTGTTTCGTTCTGCAGCCCCTGAAAGGCCTTGAATTCCTATATCTGCTGTTCCTCCATCACCTGCAAATACCAATGCTGTTATATCATCCCATCCTTTATCAGGATATTTATATGCCTTGGCTTTAAAGCCGGCTTTCATACCCGTAGCAGCAGCGGCAGCAGCAGCAAATGCCATATTAGTAAAGGGAAAATTAGGTGCTGTTTTAGGCCATAAACCAATCACAACATTTAAACAAGAGGCAGGGGTTACCAATGCTGTATTAGGTCCTAATGCTTTCATTGCCCACCTAATGGCAATTTCAAGACCGCATCCTGCACAGCAAGAATTTCCTGCAAGAAAATATTCTTCTTGGCATGATTCTAATGCCTCTTTTAATTTAACCACTTTCTAATCAACCTCTAATAGACCATCCCAAAGAGTTCCATGAACTATATCTTTAGGTAACTCTCCGGTTTCATTCAATTTTATTAACAATTTTAATTGATTTTTTTGCTGTTCAAGAGATACCTCTCTTCCACCTAAACCATTAATGATTGGTAAAACTTTAGTTTCAACTCCTGAATCAAATAAAGCAGATTTAACTTCACAACTAACTGGTCCTCCAGTTTGTGAGCCAAATGCCGTAGCTCTATCAATAACACCAATAAGATCAACTTTTTTAGCGGCATCGATGATATCTTCAACAGGAAATGGTCGAAAATGTCTTAGTTTTAACATCCCTACTCTATACCCTTCATCTCTTACATCATCAATTGCTTGTTCCATTTGTAATGCTAAATCCCCATAAATGATAACTCCAACTTTAGCATCGTCCAATTTATATTCTTGAATCAATCCATTTCCGTAATTCCTCCCAAAAATTTCTTTAAATTCTTTAGCAACACTCTTAATATTTTCTTTTGCTCTTATATGAGCATCATGAAGTTTCATTCTAAATTCATAATAAAATCCTGCAGGCATAATAAGATTTCCAAACATCATTGGCCTTTTAGGATCCATCCATATGTGTGGCCACCCTTCTTCACTTGGTAGTGCAGGTAAAAATTTATCTACAAGATCTTGGTCTTCAATTATTACTGGTTTAGAAGTATGCGATAAAATAAATCCGCCATAAGCAACGAACTTAGGAAGTAGAACTTCATGGTTTTCACAAACTTTATATGACATTAAAATCTCATCATATATTTCCTGATGCGAAGCACAAAAAGAACTCAACCATCCTGTATCACGTTGACTGAGAACATCAGTAAAATCTGCCCAAATATTCCAAGGAGGTGCTGGTCCCCTTGAAGCAATCGCAACAACAATTGGAAGTCTTGCACCTGCCGCCCAATGAATCATTTCGTGAGCATAAAAAATACCTTGACCTGATGTTGCAGTGAATGTTCTTGTTCCAGCTTTACTAGCTCCGATTACTGCAGCAAAAACACTATGTTCAGATTCTACTTTTATATATTGCGTTCCAGGCATCTCACCATTATCTGAAAATTCAGATAGTTTCTCAACTACAGTCGTTTGTGGAGTTATTGGATATGCACTAATTACTTGAACTCGTGCAGATTTCGCAGCATATGCGACGGCTACATTTCCTTTAACAATTTTTGTTTCACGTTGTTGTATAAAATCTTTTTGAGCTTCAACCATCTTTTACATCATTTTCTCTAATCATTTCAATATTATTTGAGGGACATTCTTTAGCACATATCCCGCAACCTTTACAATATTTTAAATCTATCTCAAAAAAACCATCTTCCTTTTTCTTAATAACGCCTTCTGGACAATACATCCAACAGATCCCGCATTTATTACATCCTTCCTTAATAACAGGTCTAAAGGTTCTCCAATCACCTGTTGTTCCAATACTTCCCTCTATAGGTAATGATATTGGAATAGGAGGTAATTCTTTCCAGTTTTTATATTCTTGAACTTTAGGACGTTCTTCTATTGATTTGTTAATTTTTTTCCATTTTTCAGATTCAGACATTTTTAAACCTCCTTAACAGATTCATAAGCATCTCTAGCTACACTCATATTTTTATCCACTTTGCTTTCTCCAAATTCCTTTCTTATAACATTTTCCATTATCTCAAGATCATAATAACCTGTAATTTTTCCAAATGCTCCTAGCATAGGGATATTCAAAATAGGGCCGCTAGCATGCATAAAATCTCTTTTGATACAAATCCCCGTGGCATCGACAATAAAAATCTTAATATTTTTTGGAAAATCACTAGAATCAATAGGATCTGGACTATTAATTATGAGAGTAACACCAGCTTTAACGGTGGCTTTAATTCTTGGTATTTCGATTAAAGAAGTATCAAATAATAGTAAATAATCAGGGTTTACTACGCTATCATAGGTTTTGATTGATTTATTCTTCGAAATTTTTGTAAATGCCTGTATAGGAGCTCCTCTACGTTCGGCTCCAACGATAGGGATTGCAATAGTATCTTTAAATCCCTTTTCAAATGCTATTTTTGCTAATAATTGACTTGCTGTTATACATGTTTGACCACCTCTACAATGCATCGAAATCTCAACAATTTTCTCATTGGTTGACAATTTCTACCAACTTAATTTTTATTATATCAATTGATATTAATATATCCAATAAAGGCACAATAAATAAAAGTTCTATTGATTTAACTATATTAACTGCAGATTCAACAAATAATATAGAGTTTATAATTATAATTATTATAATAATTAATTCATTTTAAAAAAAATACAATTTTAAATTAATATAAAGTCATTTTAAACTAAAATCTAAAAATTTTGAACTTACTGAAAAGGGAAATCAATCCCATGACCAATGAAACTGAAAAAAACAATATTGTATATTCATTTAAATGCCCTTCGTGCGAGATAGGCACTATTGATATCGTTAAGAGTATATATGATCTGCCTGACAGAGATAAAATGCTTATCTTAAAATTTGAATGTGATAAATGTAATTTTCATAAAAATGATGTTATCCCTCTAACTACGAATATGGAACCTGGAATTATGATTTTACAAATTTTAGACGAGAACGACCTTAAATCTAAGATTTACCGTTCACCAGCAGGTAAATTAGAGATTCCTGAACTAGAATTAATAGTAGAACCAGGTCCGAAAGCAGATTTCTATTTTACAAACGTACAAGGTATATTATTCAGATTTGAAAATGCTGTTTCAATTTATAGCAAAAATCTTGAAGAAGATGATCCGAAAAAAAGCGAAATAGGTGAGCTTATGTTTAATTTAAAACAAGCAATCGATGGGAAATTTAAGTTTACCTTAAAAATAACCGACACCGAAGGAGGAAGTTATATTATTCCCCAAGATAAATCAAAATACACTTTTGAGAAAATTGAGAAAAAAGAATTAGAAAAAATATAAAATATTATCTCATCATAATTCTTTATTATAAACTATTTAGTTATAACCTAACTAAATTTATCATGTGAAGACATATGGGAAGTCAAATAAAAAAAGTAGGAATCTTAACGGGAGGAGGAGATTGTCCTGGATTAAATTCTGTCCTCTATGGAATCATGCTTAAAGCATATGACGCGGGAATTGAATGTATTGGAATCCTTAAAGGTTGGAAAGGATTTATGGAAAACCAAACAATTCCACTTGCTATAGCAGAACACGATGACTTACATACTGTTGGGGGAACTATCCTATATACAAGTAGAACTAACCCATTTAAAGGTGTAAGTTCAAAAGAAGTAAAAGCAAAGGAATTAGCTAAAAAATTTGAAGAATTGGGAATAGATGCTTTAATTGCTATCGGGGGGGATGATACCTTAGGAGTAGCGGATAATATGTATAAATTTGCTGATGCTAAAGTTGTAGGCTGCC
>CAYSZJ010000061.1:0-22207 GCA_964435435.1 uncultured archaeon | reverse complement strand
CAAACGGAAACTTTTTTTTTTTTTGACCCATACACAAAGTTTAGGAATTAATCAATAAAAATAAAAAAAATAAAAAATTTTTAAGGGTATGTTATTTATCTATATGCCAAGCTTTTCTAATACACCACTTAGACGAGTTCGATGAAATTTCAATCCTAACTCATCAGGACTAAATCCCATTGCTAACGCATATACTTCTGTTAGATATAAAACTGGGATACCATATTCTGTTTCAAATTTTTTAGTTAGGTCTCTTTGTTTAGTATCAAATTGCTGGAAACACGCAGGACAATTTACAACAATAACATCCGCACCAGCTTTTTTAATACTATCCATCTTCTTCTTTAAGTTTGCCATACCATGTTCTTCATAAGCATTTGTTATAGCTGAACCACAACAAAGAGCTAATTCATCATAATCAACAACCGTGGCACCACTTGAAGCAACCAGTTCTTTTAAATTAGTTGGTCGCATTGGATCATCAGACTCCATCCATTCTGCAGGTCGCATATAATGGCACCCTGGATGGCAAGCTACTTTCAAACCACTTAATTGTTTAGTAATAGACCCTTTAATTTTATCCGTACCCACTTCATTTTTTAGTACATCAACAAAATGCTTTATATCTATAGAACCTTTAAATTCCTTTCCGATTTTTACCAATTGTGAATTAACCTTTTCTTTTTTCAAGCTATCATGCTTTAATTGATGTTTTACACCTCTTAAAGTATTAGCACAACCATTACATAAAGATACAATATCCTTCCCTTCAGCTTCAGCTAGACAAAGATTTCGAGCACCAATTACTAACCAAGCATCATTATCAAAACTTTTTACGCCAGTTGGATCTGGGCAACAAGAAAATGGTGCTTGAGAAGTTTCTACACCAAGTTTATCAAATACTTTTCTTGAAGCAGCTTCAATAAAGGGAATTCTATTACCAATCGTACATCCTTCAAACATTTTATATTCGGTCATTTTTTCTTACCCTCGAATTATTTTAATTTTTTATCAGCACCTATATTTTTTAATAATGTTTGCACTTCACCTACATCTGGTGCGCTTACTGCTGGTAGACCCAATTGATCTCTTCTTCTCTCTATTGCTGGTTGTGAAGGAATTGCTTTAGCACTGTCGAAAACCGCTTGTGTTTGCGAATAAATGAAATCTGGACCCTTCCCTAAAGCAATACTTTGATTTTTCAAGAATGTAAAGATCTCTGTAAGCTCAATATTCTGAGGGCACACTTCATCGCATGTATCACATACAGTACAACCCCATATTACCAAATCATCTTGTTCAAGAAGTAAATTTTTATACCCTAAAAGAGCCCTAAGAATGTTTGTTTTAGGATTATATCCTGTCGTACCATAGAAATCCTCTGTTACTGCTGTTACAGGACAATTATCGGCACATCTACTGCATTGATAACAATATTTTATTAAATCAGGCTCAATATGATGATCCATTACCAGTTTTCTAAACTCAAAATTTATTTCCATTTTTCATTTCTCCTTTTTTTTGTATTTTTTCATCTTTGTTTTTTAAATTTATAGGCTTTAACCCTTGCGTGGGCAGTCATGTTCAATCTACTATTTTTATTGAACAATCAACCTAAGCCTACGTTCAATTTTCGAGAGTAAATCTCAGTGCCTTCCTCATCAACTACTGTGATGTGGGCAGCACACGATAGTCAGCAATCAAAACAGCGAACTACCATTTCTAAGAGATTTACCACACCTTCAGGTACATCACTCATTTTTTTATTCACTTTTTCCTTTAATTTCAATATATTTATTTAATCCATGGGTCTGGTAATTTTAGACCATCTAATACCTTATCTTCAAAGACTTGTTTTGCTACATGCATCAAAGATTTTTCAATACCTGCGATATTATGATTTGTTGCGACTAAGAGATTAGCTTTTTTACAGATTCCTTCTGCATCTGACCAGATATGGTAGAGCAATAATCCTCTCGGCGCTTCTGTAATACCAACACCATTACCCTCTCTTGGTTCTACATCCAAAGTTTTACAATCTGGATTTACAATATCAGGGTCTTTAAGTAATGTTGCGATAATTTCAATTGATTCAACTGTTTCAATTAATCTAGCCCAATGATATGCAAATGTATGATGTGAAATTGGTCCTGTTTTGTCTCTAAAGGCTTTTAAAGCCTCATCAGCCAATGGTGTTGCCATTTTATCTGCAGCATTGATCATTGCCAATGTATTTGCTCGATATATCCCTTCTGGATATCCTGCGGGCTTATAATACATATGAGTTGCGTATGAATGTTCTGGAATATGTTCTCCTAAAGCATCCAAATATTTTTGCGGAGTATAATCTATCTTTTTTCCATCAGGGGTTACTATACGAATATCCCCATCATAAATATCATGAATGCCATTTTTAGTAATACCAACATAGTACGTAGGAACAACTCCTACATTTGCAACGACATCCCAATAATCTTCTACTACTTTTAATCCAATATCAACCGTTTTTTTGGTAAATTCGATTTGCTCATCAACTTCTTTTAAGAATTTATCACGGATATTTTCATCTAAAGGCTTTTTCATTCCTCCTACAATTGCAGAGATTGGATGAACTGATTTACCTCCTATTGCTGCACATAGTTTTTGGCCAAAATCCATCATTTTAAGGGCCATTGCTCCGACATCAGGCATTTTATTAATTACATGTACTACATTTCTTAATGCAGGGTCTGCAAAGGGGCCTAGTAAGAAATCTGGTGCTGCTAATGCATAAAAATGTAATATGTGTGAAGAATATTGTTTTGCGTTTTGTAATAATTGTCGCAACTTATATGCGGCAGGGGGAATTTCAACGCCCCATGCAGCCTCAACTGCTTTTGTAGGTGTTAAATGATGAGGTATCGGACAAATTCCACAAATTCTAGGTGTAATTCTAGGAATATGCTCACAATATCTGCCTTCTACAAATTTCTCAAAAAATCTTGTAGAAGTAATATTAAATTGAACATCTTGAACTTTTCCATCATCACCTAAAACAAGCCTCAATCCTCCATGCCCTTCTAATCGGGTAATAGGTTCTACTTCTATTTCTTTGACCATTTTTCTATACGCCTCCTTTATATGTTCGATTTGAAGCTAAAGTAAATTTTTCAAAAGTTCCAATATGATCTTTTACTTGTCCAAGTAATTCTTCTTTTGAAATATTTACATTAAAGCCTTTTGTTACTTCATCAGCAAATCGTTCTGCTTGGTCAATACCCCATTTGGTGTGACCATAACACCCTGTACATGGAGCATTTACCTTAATACATAAACCACCACAACCAGCTCTGGTAACAGGCCCCATACAGATATAGCCTTGCTCTATTAAACAATCCTCTAAGTTGGGAAGACCTTCATAATCTCTCTTGACTCTTGTCATAGTAGATTTGCTTCCAATAATTCTATCGCAAGTCTCACATACATTTGAAACTTCATGAAACTCTCGATGATCCCTTAAATACCGCATAATATTATTAGCAATTTGTTCTGTATCAGGAGGAAGGTTCATTAATGGAGTTTTTGGACTTCCTGTCTTTTTAATCTGTTTCAGAATATCTCCCGCAAGATCAAATCCTGCCATTAATGGGACATTCAAGAATAATGATAAAAATTCGTATAAATTTTTCTTGTCTCCAGAACTTAGGGTTTCAAGATTCTTTGTCATATCGTTTAACTTATTCGCTCTAGAATCTACTGTTTTTGCCGGTCCAAAACATCCTACACAAGGATTACCTTGACTTGTGCATTTTAAACTACAACCAATACTGGTAATTGAACCAAAACATAACTTTCCTGCATCTAATAAGCAATTATCTTTTATAGCACAGTCATTACAGAATGCTAAATCATTCATTGGAAATGGCTTTTGACCTAATAAGAAAGCCACAGCACTAATTATTTGCTCTGGTTTTGGAGGACATCCTGCGATATAAACATCAACGGGTATTATATCATCAACATTCACTACTTTTTCAGAGAAACCAGGCATATGTTGAGTAGGTTCACCACCACTTCCATCTGCTATGCTTTCAACTTCAGAAAATTTCCTTTTGACCAAATCATCTTTATTCCATTGATTAGCTAAACCATGAACATTTCCATAGCAAGCACAGCTTCCAAAGCCTATAATTAGAGCACATTTTTGTCTCATTAATTTGACGCCTTCTTCATCTTCTTTTGTGCGAACAGTCCCTTCGATAAAACCTACTAAAATCTCACCGTCATTTCTATTCTTCAATGAATCAAATTTAAAATCGACCACAGCTGGCCAGTAGACGATATCTAATGCTGGAAGTATTGGCAACAACCCTAAATGTGCATTTAGTAAGGATTGATGACAACCCCAGCAATCAGAATTTTGCCAGAATGCTACTTTTACTGCCATTTTATATCATTTTTTGTTTTTGTTTTTTTATTTAAATTAGCTTTTTAATTTTAAAATAATTAGTTTAGATAGTGTATTCATAACTTTATTAAAAGATTCTGATTCATTTTGATTATCTAATACAAGTTTTTTAAATATTAGAATTGAATAATTATTCAAAAACCTTAATTGGGTGAATTTGGCAATAAATATTAATTTTAAATTCTATTTCAGAACATGAATAAATTGCTTTTTTATTACTTCTAGATAAAAAGATTAAGAATATTATAGATTTTAATAAATTTTAACTATCCTTGATTAGAAAAATTGAAATTATTTTCAAATTAATAAATTTCTAATCTCTTTTATGTTTCAAATGATCTTAAATGAAAAAGCCATAAAGTCAAAGTCTATGAAAAAAAAATGTCAATAATGTAAAAAAATCGATTAATTAATTTCATTAATTTTATATGGTTAGAACCTTTTTTCAAATATCATTCGAATGAATTTGAATGATTATTCAAAAAAAATTTAATAAAAAAAAAGGTTAGATAATAATGAGCAAAAAAGTTTTGTATTTTATTACAAGTGAGGATATTACAGGTGTAGAACTTGCAATGGAACATACTGATGAAGATGACGTAACCATTTTCTTACTCCAAAATGCTGTATATTTCGCAAATAAATCTAATAAAGCGGTTTCACAAGCACTTAATCAAAATAAAACCATAGTTGCATGTAAAGAAGATGTAGATCTACGAGGATTAGCTAATTTCATCTCCGATAAAATTAAATTAGTTACTTCTGATGAAGTTATTGATTTAATTTTCGAAACTGATACGATCATAAATATGTAATCAAAGAGTTAAATCAAATCGAGAAAAAAATTTCTTTTTTTTTATATTCTATATTCTTAAATTATTTACACTAAATAATAACAAGTATTTTTTCTAACAGTTATATATTTTTATAAAAAAGCAATTTGATTCTTATTTTATTCAATTTTGCATAAAATTCTTGAATTAGTAGTTTTAAACGTTAAAATTTTTAAACAATGCTTTTATAACCTAAATTCTTTTAATTTTGCTTTCTTTTTTTTTATTATGAGTGAAAAGAAAGATAGCTCAAATATTATCCGTCTAGCACATGGAGCAGGTGGAGTTTTACAAGAAGAATTAATCAAATTTATTACTAAGAACATTCCCTATAAGAAGGTTAATAATGGTATAGGCGTTGAAGAATTAGACGATGGAGCTACAATCCCATTAATGAATTATGATAATGAAATCGTAATTACCGCAGATGGACATACAATTTATCCCTTGTTTTTTCCTGGAGGAGATTTAGGAACTTTAAGTATCTGTGGGACTGTTAATGATCTACTCATGATGGGTGCAAAACCTTTAGCTTTAACTTCAATGGTTATCATTGAAGAAGGTTTTGAATTTAATCAATTAGAAAAAATTGTCAATTCAATGAATTTAATGGCAAAAAAGGCGAATATCGCAATAATAGCCGGAGATACTAAAGTTATGCCAAGAGGAACTTTAAATGAAATAATTATAGCAACGACGGGCATTGGAATTAAAAATAAAAACATAAAAATCTTAGATAATGGCCTGAAAGTCGGAGATAAGATTATTATAACAGGAAGTATTGGAGATCATGGGACAGCATTGATGGCATCAAGAGAAGGTTTAAATATTTCTACTGATTTAAAATCAGATATCTCACTATTACTCGAAATTTATAATGTAATTAAATTTGAAATTAATAATAATTATATTCATGCGATGAAGGACCCTACTCGTGGTGGGATGGCTGCTGCTCTGAATAATTGGGCAGTAAAATCAAATGTGAGTATTTGGATTGATGAAGAAAAAGTCCCAATTAAAAAACAAGTTAGTGCGATATGTGATATATTAGGTCTGGATTCTTATAACATAGCATGTGAAGGGAGGGCTCTCTTATCAGTTGATTCTGAACACTCTGTAGATATCCTGAAAAAGATAAGAACAACTGAAATTGGAAAAGATGCTGAAATAATTGGTGAAGTAAAGGCAGATAATCCTAGAAAAGTGTTCTTGAAGACAATAGTAGGTGGCACTCGATTTGTAGATATGCCCTTAGGCGAACCTATTCCAAGAATCTGTTAATTATTAATTATCTTATTTAAAATCTAAAACCTATATTCTTCTTTTCCAAACTGTTAAATAATCATATAGTCGCCACCATTGAGGAATATTAACTTTTTTAATTAATTTAAATCTTTTTTCAAGATCTTCAAAAAATTCATTTGTGGCATTGCATCCATTGATTTTTTCTCCTATATAAATCAAAATATCCCCTTTAAACTCTCTTAAACATTCTAGCGCCATAATATTATTATAAAGAGGCCAACATAAAAACAGGTTCCTCCTGGAATAATCTTTTAATATTTTAAAAGATCCTTTTTTTACAGGAAACCATTGAGTTGAATTATGATATAAATTTTCTTTAAATGGATATAAGTCGTATGTAATGATATCTACTCCATGGTTTTTCAACAACATACCCCAATATCCTGTACCTGCCCCTATTTCGATGATTGGAGAATATTTTGCAATTGTTCGAATAGCTCTTTTATTTGGTACGGCCCAAGAATATTTTTTTGTAAAATCTCTTCGCAATCTTATCTCTTCATAACCCTCTAAATGCATTTTCATTACTTTTCTAAAGAGAGAGAGATATTCATTCATGCATTTATCAGTCTTCAAAAGAAATATTTATTTTTGATGAATTTTATTTCTAAAATAAATTATACCTTTTAATATTTCATTAAATATTACCTTCTTACGCACTCTCATCTTAAAAAAAATAATGTTGGAAATATAAGTATGAAAAAGTATAAATGAGAGGTTATACTTTTTTAAATTATGATAATAAGAAGAAAAGTTGGACCAAAAGGTCAAGTTGTTATACCAAAAGATATACGTGATCTACTAGAAATAAATCCTGGTAGTGAGGTATTGATAGAATTAAGCGGAAATGAAATAATTATACGTGCGGCAAGAAAAGCAGAAAATTTTTTGGAAAGTTTCACAAAGACACCTAAAAAATTAAAGGAAAAAATAGATTATAAAAAACTCCTTGATGAGCAATATGAGCGATACTAGAGAAATGGTGTATATAGATTCGAATATCTTTATAAATAATGTATTATATGATATAGAAGAAAACATGGAAGCAATGAAATCTAATACCTTTCTACAAAGAGTAATAAAAAAAGAAATTCTAGGAATCACATCTGCTTTAACTTGGGAAGAATTTACATGGATTGTAAAATTGAGTTTAGGAAAAGATGTGGCAGTTGAGAAGGGAAAAGAATTTCTTGTTTTTCCTAATTTATTAATAAAAAATGTTACCTTATCAATAGTACATAAAGCTCAAGAATTAATCTCCAAATATAATATACGTCCAAGAGATGCAATTCATGCAGCATGTGCATTAGAAAACAATGTTGATTTGATTTGTAGTTTTGATGAAGATTTTGATAAAATTAAAGAAACGAAGAGAATTGAACCATAAAAAATGGAAATTCCTGGTGTAAAAGTCCTAAGAAGTAAAGAATTTACTGATAAAATAGTCAAAGTTATCAATAAATTAATAAAAGAAATCAATCATCCCATTAAATTAATGCACGTATGTGGAACTCATGAACATACTATTTCAAAATATGGGTTAAGAACTCTCTTACCTAAAGAAATTGAAATATTATCTGGTCCAGGATGCCCTGTGTGCATATGTCCTGCTGCAGATATTGATAAAGCAATTGAGCTTGGAAAGAGTGACGATACAATAATAACAACATTTGGTGATATGATACGTGTTCCGGCTACAAATATTTCATTAGCAGAACTTAAAGCTAAAGGTGCTGATGTTCGTATTGTGTATAGTCCAAATGATGCAGTTAAAATTGCTGGAGAAAATCCAAATAAGGAAGTGATATTTTTCGCAATAGGATTTGAAACAACTGCTCCTTTAACTGGTTATGAACTTCAATCTGATCCTCCTTCAAATTTTTCAGTAATATGTGCTCATAAATTAATTCCAGCTGCCTTAGAACTTTTAATGAGTCAATCACTACTAAACATAGACGGTTTTATTTCTCCAGGTCATGTTTCCACGATTATTGGATTAAAACCGTATGAAATTTTTTCACAAGGTTATAGAATACCTAATGTCATATCTGGATTTGAACCTAATGATGTTTTATTATCCATCTTAATGCTTTTAAAGCAAGTGAGAGATAAAAAATATGATACATTAAATGAATATTCTCGAGTTGTAAAACCTGAAGGAAATAAGGTAGCTCAAAATATAATTGATAAAGTTTTTAAACCAGTCTCGTCTCCATGGAGAGGGATAGGAAGAATATATGATGGAGGATTAGCCATAAGGGAAAAATATCAAGAATTTGATGCAGATAAAAAATTCGATGTTCAAATTGAAAAGTCTCAAGATATCCCTCCTGGCTGTTCTTGTCATCTGGTAATGGTTGGTAAATTATATCCTTATGAATGCAAGCTTTTTAGAAAAAAATGTACACCCCTAAATCCTATTGGACCATGTATGGTTTCTATGGAAGGGACGTGTAGTAATTATTATAAATATCATGAATGAAGGCATATTCTTACAAAAATATCAAAAAAGCCTTAGCAATCTTCTATTTGCTATATTATTTTTAGATTTAATTTTAAAAATCATTTGATTTATATTATTTTCGAGTTTTAATTTATTTGAATGACCATAAAAACCATAGAGATCAATATTACAGGTATAGTTCAGGGAGTAGGATTTAGACCTTTCTTATTCAATTTAGCAAAAAACAATAATTTAAAGGGTTATATTTTAAATCGTGGAAATGCAGGAGTACGATTGGTTCTACAGGGAAAAAATACAGATATTAATAACTTCGTTGAAGAAGTTGAAGAAAAAAAGCCTAAAATATCATTCATTGAGGCTATAAACCAAAAAGAGATTCATGGAGATTGTAATTTTAATAATTTAAAAATTGAAAAAAGCGAGCAAGGAAGAGGTGTTAGTTTAACATTACCTCCAGATATAGCCATTTGTGATAAATGTTTAGATGATATGAGAAATCCAGACCTTCCCAAATATTATGAATATCCTTTTATTGCGTGTGCTGTGTGTGGTCCGAGGTTTACTACGGTGACTGAACTCCCTTACGATAGGGAACGCAGTACTATGATTAAATTCCCTTTTTGCAATCATGCTAAGCCAGAATCTTGTATTCAAGAATATTCAGACTTCAATAATAGGCGTTTTCATGCCCAAACATTTGCGTGTGCTGTGTGTGGACCCCACTATAAGCTTTATAACAATCAGAGAAAAATAATTGCAGATAATTCAATGGATCAGATCTTATATGAAACAACTAAAACTATAAATGAGGGGGCTATTGTTGCCATTAAAGGTATAGGAGGTGTTCATTTAGTTTGTTTAGCTGATAATGACGACATTATCCATAAATTACGTAAAAGAAAAGGTGAAAGAAAGTATAAACCATTTGCTCTAATGGTACCAAATTTAAAATCAATTGAAAATGCTTTAAAAATCTCTAAGAAAGAAAGAGAAACTCTCAATTCATTTCGAAGACCAATTGTTCTCTTAGAAAGAAAGGAATTAAATGATTATTCAATAATTAGCAAGCAAGTCGCTCCTGGATTAAATAATGTTGGAATAATGCTCCCTTATTCAGGTATTCACTATTTATTATTTGATTATATTGGAGAAAAACCATTAATTTATACCAGTGGGAACAAATCTTATATTCCTATGGCTATAGAGAACATGAAAATATTTGAACAATTAGGAGATCTTGCAGATGTTTTTCTCCTTCATAATAGACCAATTTATCAAAGAGCTGATGATAGTGTTATAAGAATTCACGATACTAAAATGAAATTAATAAGACGTTCAAGAGGATTTGTACCAGAATATTTATCTTTACCATTTAAGGTGAATGTTTCGAGTGCAATTGCTACAGGGCCTTTATTAGCAACAACAGGTGCAATTTTGAGAAAAAATAGGATTTTTCCCACTCAACACATTGGTAATATTTCTCATCTTGAAACGTATGAATTTCTAAAGAATGCCTTGTTTCATATGAAATCTCTTCTGCAAATTAATGACCATGAAATAAAATTTATTGCTTGCGATGCTCATCCAGAATTTATTACAACTAAGTTAGCCAAAGAATTTAGTATTCAGTTTGAATGTAATATTTACAAGATACAACATCATTATGCGCATGCTTTAGCATTGATGGCTGAAAATAAGGTAGAAATCGATGAAAAAATCATTTGTATAACTACAGATGGGGTTGGGTATGGTGATGATGGTAATATTTGGGGAGGTGAAATATTATTATCTTCCTATAATGGTTATGAACGTTTAGCTCACTTAGAATATCAACCTATGGTGGGAGGAGATCGTTGTACAAAATATCCTGCTCGCATGGTAGCATCCATTATTTTAAATACTTTAGAATTGGAAGAATCTAAAAAAGAATTTAAAAAATTAAAATTACATCTTGATCTTGAATATAAAAACGCTGAATTAGAGACTTTAATATCCCAATTTGAGCAGGGAAAAAATCAATCTCTTTCTCAAAATATGCCATTAACTAGTTCTACTGGTAGAATCTTTGATTCAGTTTCTTATTTATTAGGGGCTTCAAAGATTAAGACCTATAGAGGTGAACCCGCTATGCGACTTGAAGGAATGGGCACAAAAGGTAATTCAAATAGAGTTCAATTAGAAATAAAAACTAAAAAAAATAATAGAATTTACCAGATTGAAACATCAGAATTAATACTTGATATAATAAGATTATTAGAAAAAGATAAATATAAAAAAGAAGACATCGCTGCCAAATTTCAGATAGAAATGGGGAAAACGTTTGCTAAAATAGCAATTAAACTTGCAAAAGAGTATAACATAAATAAAATTGGATTAACAGGAGGAGTTGCATATAATTATTCCTTTTCTAAATCCATAAAAGATCATATAAATCAAGCTGGATATCGATTCTTTGAACACGAAACAATTCCACCTGGCGATGCTGGAATAAGCACTGGGCAATTAATTGGGGGCCTATTTAAATATTATACCCATAATTAAAATTACCTTTAAATGGTAGGTAATCTTACATTTTTTAAAATAATAATATAATTTAATTGAAAATGATTGTAAATGATGAGCATAGGGAAGATTTAATAAAAATAGCCAAAAGATTGATAAGAAAACCACATTCGATTCCTACAGACGAAAATGAAAAGCCTACGGAGACATATATTGAATACTTAAGCCTTATGTATAACCCTGAAATCGCAAAAATAGTCCAATATCTCCCTGTTTTTCCCGAAGGGATACATATTGCAAAATTCGCTAAAATGGTAAATATTGATAAAAATATATTAGTTGAAAAGCTTGAGGAGCTTACTAAAAAAAGATTTATAGTAACACTTGGTAGACAATATGCATTACCAGATCCATTTATGATATATGATGTTCCTTTCATTGTCAAGGTGAATTATGAAGGACCTGATGCGAAAAAATTTGCTGATTTAAGTAGAAAATTTTTCATAGAAGATAAATATTATAAAAAGTGGGAAACCTCTTGGAAGGGCACGCCATATATGAGAGTGTTAACTGTTAGCGAACAAATTGACCCGGGACATGAAATTATCCCTTTAGAAGAAGTATATAGCATAATTGATAAACACAGCTCTTTCGCGGTAATTATTTGTCCTTGTCGTTTAAGAGCAGGAATTAGCGGAGTTAGAGAATGTACGGATAAATATCCGCTTCATAATTGCCTTCAATTAGGACCTAATGCTGATAATTTTAGTACAGAACCTGGTGCTAAAATGATCTCAAAAGAAGAAGCTAAAGAACTCATGAAACAATCCGCAGAAATAGGGCTGGTACTCGCAACTGACAATACAGCAAAATTTACTAGTGTGATATGTTCCTGTTGTGAATGTTGTTGCGGAATGCTAAGAGGCTTAACTCAGTTTGATAATCCGAGAGCAATAGCTAGAGCGAATTTTATATCAAGTATAAATGAAGATGCTTGTACTGCATGTGAAACTTGTATAGAAAGATGTAAGTTTAATGCAATTATTGTGAATGATTTTGCTAATGTGAGCCCCGAGAAATGTATAGGGTGTGGTTTATGTGCTGTTACATGTCCTAATGATGCTATAACGATGAAAAGATATGAAAGGGAAAAGATACCTGGTTTAGATTAAAAAATACTATCAAAATTAAGACAAAACAGTTTAAAAACAATAAAAATAGAAGTATTATCTCAAATAACAGTTTATATAGATAAGACACTCGATAACAATGAATTAAAAAATTAGTAAACTGTAGTATATTAAAAAGAATCTACAAATATTTAAGAATAACATTAAGTTGTCAAACTTTTATCCTTATAGATAATTGAATCAATATTTCTAAAATGATGAAAAATCATCTTGGTATTTATTCTTGGGATGACAATTTAGTCACTAAGGATCGAGCTAGGAAGATGATAAATGATTATTTAAGAAATCGTTGGCAATTTGCCTTAAAACAAGGGGGAATTATATTTAGTTTTAAAAATTTAAGGTTATTTTTAAAATCATTCATTGTAGGAGATAAGACGTACTCAAATTATTTAAATGTTAAATTATAGCAAATCTAAAATATCTCCTTTCATTAGATTTCAGTATTTAAGCAAATAGTAAAAGTATCTTTAGAATGGTTTTAACGAAACGAATTATTCCCTGTTTGGATGTTACAACTAGCTCAAATATAGCTAGAGTTGTAAAAGGTACGAAGTTCATAAATTTAAAAGATGTAGGCGATGCTGTAGAATTAGCGAAATTTTATGATGAACAAGGAGCAGATGAACTAGTTTTTTTAGATATTACGGCGTCATCTGATAAAAGAAAAATATTAATTGATTTAGTAGAAAAAACTGGAGATCAAGTTTTTATTCCCTTTACAGTGGGAGGAGGTTTAAGAACAGTTGAGGATATTAAGGAAATTTTGAGAGCAGGGGCTGATAAAATCTCTTTAAACACTGCTGCGGTCCAAAATCCTAATTTGATACAAGAAGGAGCTAAAATATTCGGTTCACAGTGTATAGTCACTGCTATCGATGCCAAAAGAATATATGTTAATTCTCCTGAAGAAGCAAAAAACAATATTGTGGTAAAAGTTAATGATAAATTCTGTTGGTGGGAAGTATATATAAAAGGAGGTCGAACAGCCACAGGGAAGGATGCCATTCTTTGGGGAAAAGAAACAACCAATTTAGGTAGTGGTGAAATACTATTAACTTCTATGGATTGTGATGGCACTAAAATTGGATATGATTTAGAATTGACAAGAATTTTTAATGAAAAATTAGATGTTCCAATAATTGCTTCTGGTGGCGCAGGTAATCCTCAGCATATTATTGATGTATTCAAACTTGGTAAGGCAGATGCCGCATTAGCAGCCTCAATCTTTCATTATAATGAATATTCTATAGAATTTGTAAAAAAAGAGTGTAAAAAAGCGGGAATATCAATGAGGCTGTGATGGTATGTCGTTTAATATTGCTATTATTGATTATGAAATGGGAAATCTTAAAAGTATCTGTAAATGCCTAAAACACTTAGGCGTGGGTAGTTCAATAACATCCAATATTAAAATTATATTAGAGTCAAATGGTGCTATTTTACCAGGAGTGGGAGCGTTTGGAAATGCTATGAAACACCTTAAGGAAAAGAATCTTATTGATACTATATATCAGATTGTAAATGAGGGAAAACCATTACTCGGAATTTGTTTAGGTCTTCAACTCTTATTTCCTAAAAGCTCTGAAATGGGAGATTTTAAGGGGTTAGAGTTAATTAAAGGAGATATTATTTCTTTTGATATTAATAAAGTTAATAAAGTTCCACAAATAGGATGGAATAGCGTGGATTTTCAAGATAAAGATCATTTTTTAGTCCAAGGAATTCCAAATAATTCATATTTTTACTTTGTACATAGTTTTTATAGTGTACCTGATAATAAAAAAAACATATTAGGTTTGACGCGATATGGGGAAATTGAATTTTGTTCAATGATCTCAAATGATAATATTTTTGCTACGCAATTCCACCCAGAGAAATCTAGTAAATATGGTATAAAGATTTACCAGAATTTTATAGATTTTTGTAAAAAATAAGATTCAAATCTTAGTAGATTAATAATTTTCTTTAATAATTATTGTACAAATTAAAGACATAGTGAATTTGTTATGGGTGGTCTCTTCGGAGTCTTTTCAAATAATAATTGCATTGAAGATCTTTTTTATGGTACTGATTATCATTCCCATCTAGGAACGGTTAGGGGCGGCTTAGCCGTAAAAAACGCGGATGGTTTTCAAAGATACATTAAAAATATTTCAACCAGTCAATTCAGGTCAAAATTTGAGAAAGATATTAAAAAGATGCATGGAAATAAGGGGATTGGTGTGATCAGTGATTTTGATGATCAACCCTTAATAATCAACTCTCATTTAGGCGTTTTCGCAATTTGTACTGTTGGAAAAATTAACAATATAGAAATTTTGGCACAGAATGCATTGAAAAACGGTTTTCATTTTTCGGAAATGCATGGAGGAGAGATCAACCCTACGGAAATGGTTGCAACGATAATTAGCCAAGGGACTACCTTCGAAGAAGGAATTCAAAAAGTCCAAGATATGATTGATGGCTCATGTACTATGCTTATATTAACAAATGAAGGAATTTATGCTGCAAGAGATAAGTTTGGTAGAACACCTCTCATCATAGGGAAGAAACCTGGTTCTTATGCTGTTACGATGGAAACTTGTGCATTTCCAAACCTCAAATATAAAATAACGAAATATCTTGGACCAGGTGAAGTTATTTTTATAAATGAAAATGGACTTGAACAGAAAATCGCACCTGGTAATCGGTTGCAGATATGTGGTTTTTTATGGGTATATTATGGATATCCAGCATCTAATTATGAGAATATTAATGTGGAAGTCGTTCGTTATAAATGTGGTTCTTCCTTGGCAAAACATGATGATGTGCAAGTTGATCTTGTTGCTGGTATTCCAGATTCTGGTACAGGGCACGGTTTAGGTTATGCAAGTGAAGCTAAAATTCCTTTCTCACGACCATTTGTAAAATATACTCCAACCTGGCCCCGGAGCTTCATGCCTCAAGATCAAATCATCAGGGATGAAGTTGCAAAGATGAAACTCATCCCAATTAAAGAACTCATTGATGATAAACGTTTACTTTTCTGTGAAGATTCCATTGTGAGAGGGACACAACTTCGAAAAACAATTCAAAGGCTATATGATTTTGGGGCTAAAGAAGTTCATATGAGGCCTGCATGTCCTCCGCTTGTTAATAACTGTAAATTTCTTAATTTCTCCCGATCTCATTCTGAGTTGGATTTAGCGGGACGATGGGCTATAAAAGAGTTAATTGGAAAGAATATTGAAGATCCTGCTGAGTATACCGATCCAAAATCTGATAAATATAAATCTATGGTTAATATTATCCGTAAAAAATTACAATTAACGACTTTACAGTATCAGAGACTTGAAGACTTAGTAAAAGCTATTGGATTACCAAAGGAAAAGCTCTGCACATATTGTTGGGATGGCGTGGAATAAATTTAAACTTTTAAGCTCTACTTCTAACAATTGATTTTTCCATTTCTGCTAATTTTTGCACAGATTTCAATTGGTAATCTCCTGTTAAGCATGCTAAACATAATTGATTTTTATTTTTTCCGATAGCTTGAGTTAAATCATCAACTGTTTGATATAATAATGTATCTGCGCCTAATTTTTTTCGAATCTCCTCTAAATAATTTTCACCATAGTGCTTTTGAAATCTTCCAGCGATTAATTCTTCAGTTGTAGGAAAATCAATTCCCATATAGCATGGACTAATAATTGGAGGACAACTTACACGTAAGTGAACACGCTTAGCTCCCCCTTTTTCTCTTAACATTGAAACTATTTGTTGAGTTGTAGTTCCTCTCACAATAGAATCATCTAAAAGAATAATATCTTTACCAGAGACAACACTTTTAATAGGATTTAATTTTTCTTTTACAGCTATTTTACGTTTTTTTTGACCAGGCATGATAAAAGTCCTGTGAACGTATCGATTTTTCATCAAACCTTCTAAATAGGGAAGTTTTGCTTCCTTGGCATATCCTACAGCAACACTTCGACCAGAATCTGGCACAGGTACTACTATAGCATTTTCTTTTATTTCAGGATTCTTTAAAATTGAGTCATTTTTAGCTAAATTTGCACCCAACCTTAATCTTGCTTCTGCAACAGAGACTCCATCAATAATAGAATCTGGTCGGGCAAAATATACAAATTCAAATTGACATAAAGCAGTTCTATTAGCTTTTATTACCAGTTCTGAATGGATATCTTTTTGGTGACTTAGATGCAAAATTTCACCTGGTTCTACGTCTCTTAAAAGATTCCCTCCAACTACGTCTATAGCACATGATTCAGATGCTACAAAATAGATATTTCTTTTTTCAGATTTTAATTCACCTATACACAATGGTTTAAAACCTAATGGATCCCGCATAGCATAAATATCTCCTTCAGAAGTCATAAGTATCAAAGAATAAGATCCATCCAATAATTTACTAGTCATTTTCAATATCTCAGGCCAATCTTCTGTTCCTAAAGCTATAGAACCGATTAATTGTGCTATAACTTCAGTATCTGTGTCAGTAATAAAAACCCGACCCATTTCATCCATATTTTTTCTTATTTCTCCAAAATTAGAAATAGTACCATTGAAGGCCATTGAAAATTCTATTTGGTTATTCTTAAAATGAAATGGTTGCATATAATCTGTTGATTTATATCCAATTGCCCCAGTAGTAGCATACCTATTATGTCCTATTCCTACGTTTCCCCAGTATTGGGATAAGATTTTGCTTTCTAAAACTTGTGAGACTAATCCACTTTTTTTATATGTGTTTATTGATCCGCCAGTTTTTAATACAGAGATTCCAGATGACTCTTGCCCTCGATGTTGTAATGCTATTAACCCTTGGAATAACAACTTAGATATAGAATATCCGATATCATTACAGGTTACCCCAAAAATAGCACAATATTCTCTAGGCTTCTCACTAAAATCCATTCTCTTTGTATTAAAATACATGATATCAGTTTAATGAAATGTAGCAAATTAAATATCTTCAATTAATTTAAATCATATATAATTTTTAATAATTAGTTTAATAGAATATTAAATTGTTTAACTAGAAGTGAGTTAAAAATAAGAAATAATCCTAAATATCTTGCTGTTGCAATTTTAATTGGAGGGAAAAGTACTCGTTTTGGAAGTGATAAAGGGCTATATGAAGTTCTCGGTAAACCACTTATTTCTTATCAACTTGAGACTCTATCACGAGGGAATTATGAGATTTTTGTAGTTGCTCATTCAAAATACCAAGTTCAAGAATATATTAAAGAAATTGATCTCAAAGAAATAATGGCTTTTATTATTGATGATAACGAAATTGCTTCAAATCTGAATTTACACACTCCAATGAGAGGACTCTACACTGCTTTTAAAGAGCTCAATGATTTAGACTATAAAAAGGTATTAGCATTAGCATGTGATACCCCATTAATTCAGCATAATGTCATTGATTTGATAATTGAACAATCTAAAGGTTATGATTGCTGCATTCCAAAATGGGATAATGGATTTTTAGAACCCCTTTTCGCGATTTATCCCATTAAAAAATCGTGCTATAAGGCTAAAGAAAATTTGAAAAAAGGGAATTTTAAATTATCTAGCTTACTCGATAATGAATGGCAGATTAATTATTTATCTATTGAACATTCGATCAAAAAATTGGATAAAAATCTTTTTTCTTTTTTTAACATTAATCAACCTAAAGATGTTAATGAATTAATGAAAATTTATCAAAGTATTAAAAAAAAGAATTTTTATTAATTAATTTTTATGATTTACTAAATTCTTTTAGATCGAATTAAAGCTATTATACCTAAAATTGCTAGCACGCCTCCTCCTGCACCTAAGCCAAGGAGAAGAATAGACCCTAGAGTGTATGGTTCTAAAGGTAAATCTAATTCATCTTTTGCGAGTTTATTGACAATCTTATTTCTAAATTCACTCAACCAACTTTTGATTGAAGTCACTTGCTCATCAGTCAATCCTTGGTTAATGTTCTTTAAATCATCCCAGATAGTTGAACTTTGATCTGCTGCGTACCATTTATTCACTCCACGAACAGTAACTAATGAAGCATTACTTTCTTCATTCCAAAGAGCCAATATTTGCGGATCTGTTAAGCCTACATCATATTCAAAACCGATTTCAAAGTAAGGCGGACCATAAATAGGAGGATCTCGTAAACTGAGAAAACCATCGGGAATTATAACTTCACCATTTATAGTTCCATAAGCCCATTGCTCATAGAATGCAGCTAATGCAAGTTCCGAAAGTGTTTTTCCTGTTTCTGCTTCAATAATCGGGACAGTTAGAGATGATACAAAATCGTCTAACCAGTTTATGAGTGTCGTTAATTGATCTCTACTAACGTCAAATGTATTGAGTAATAATAATTCAAGGGTAGCATTTGTTACTGCCCCAACCCAAATTAAAATTCCATCCCCATTGACGAAAGTATATTCAGAAGCATTATCCCAAAGATCAATAGCCGTTGCAAGCGTAATATTAGTGGCTGTAGGTAAACCTACTTCAAAATAGGGTGGTCCTGGAATAGGTGGATCCATCTGACTGAGAAATCCATCAGCTAGTATTTTTTCACCTTGAATGGTCCCATTAGCCCATTGTTCATAGAATCCCTCTAATGCAAGTTCTGGTACTGATTTAGTGAACCTTTCATATAGAATTACTGGTGCTACATTCGTAATAAAATTGTTTAGCCAACTGAGAACCATTAAATATTGAGTACTATTAATAACGAAAGCGGACTCTATTGTAGCTTGATATGATGTATCAAGCCATGCGAATATTCCAGTATCATTTACAAATGATAAAGGATGTGATGGATTCCACATAGTAATGGTAGTAAGATTTGCAATACCAGTTGGGTCTGGAACTCCCGCTTCCAAGCCTTTAAGTTCTTGATCGTAAGTTGTCAAGAAAGCACTCAAATCAATTCCATCTGGAATAAGAGTGCCATTCGCCCATTGATAATAAAAACCCCAATTTACAGCTTGTTGGACAGGCATTTGATATTTCAATTGGAAAACAGTAGGAACTTGTAGAAACAAATAATATATTAGATATCCTGCTAGAGCTTCAAGTTGTATCCAAGTTGCATTATATAGTGTTCGAATTGTTGTATTAATAGCATCACCGATAATTGGATCATAAGTAGCCTCAAAAACCTGAAGAAAACCACAGACACCTGTACCCATCGAAGTATCATTAATTAAACCGGGGATATCCCCAATTAACGGATCAGATATTCCATTTATCATAAAAGCTTGTTGAGCTGCTGCGGTATAACTGAGACTTGTCCCTGCAACTTGTGAAACACCAAAAACCAAGGGTGCTGGATATGCTAAATCATTCATAAAACCATCGAGAGAAGCTAAAAAACTCATGCCATAAGCTGGAATAGTCGCATATATTGATAAATTCATAATATTTGCCGAAGTTGTACAATTAATAATTACTTCTATATTTCCTTCTATATAGGCTTTAAGATTTAAAAGAATATCTGGAGTTGCTAAGACAGGGATCTGTTGTTGTAAGGTTAGGATAGCTTCATCTTTAATTCCTAAAAGAACATCCGGGGTTGATAAAGGTGGTATCTGTGATTCTAACTCTGGAAGTGCTTCCTCTTTAATTCCCAAAAGTGCATCGGGTACACCATCAGCAACGCTGATACGAAAGAAATTGTTCATAAAAAATCCTGTTGGAACTAAACCTCCCCCAACAGTTAGCAATATTATACCTATTATAGTTTTAGTTTTACTTTCCATGATTAAAACTTAAATACTTGATTTCTTATCTATTTAAATCTTTTAATTCATTAACAATTTATTTTATTTTTGCAATTAAATATCACTAATTTTCTTGTAAATTCAATTAATATTTCAGATGATATATGAGTAATATATTAAAGTAAAATGAGTATCGAAATCAATTATCGCTTCAAAATTAGTAAAATGGCAAAAAATTAAAAACTTCTAATAGAATAAATATTAACAATAATAAAAGTGGAATAAGGCTTTGAAAAAATATCAAATTATCTCTATTACTACATTTATTATTTCCTTTATTATACTTTATTACTTATTTTTGCTCTTTTTTTATGTAATTCCCCAAGGCTATGATTTTCCAATAATAGTAATGATAGGTTTTGCTCTAATTATCATAGGGTTCTTTTATTTTTTCATTAAGTTAATTGATAGTGATAATAAAATATACACATTTCACTATAAAGGGATAAGTGAGACTTCTCTAAAAGTGATTTTAATAATCTTGATGTTGATAACATTCTTTATCCCTCCGATAACCTTTTCTGAAATAATTATTGATTGGAACCAAATCTCATTTCTTAATTATTTACGAGGAATCATATATATTATCGGGTGTGCATTTATACCTGGTTCCTGTATTTTCAATATACTTTTTCCAAAAAGTAGTTTACATGAGAAATTCAATATTGAACCATTTTTTATTAAAATTGTCTTTTATCCTTTAATATCATTCACATTTTTAGGGAGCACTACTCTAATTCTTGATCAAATAGGATTAAGTAGAGGAAACTTTTCAATTGTATTACTCATTATTATTATAGTTCTGTTTTTTCTTGATTTGCTGTTTCAGAAACACTACGGGAAAAGAGTGAGATTTACTAATGAATGTGAGATGAAAATATCTAAATTTACAATTTTTATACTTTTCATTACTTTAAGTATAATTATTATATCATTTGGAATCCAACTAAGAGTCAATTATATTCTTACAATAGATCACTATAGATCAATCAATTATTCAAACTTTATAGGCCTTCAAGAAACTCATCCTTATGATAAATTCTACACATATGCTATACATTGGAGCTATATATCATTTGGTTTGGCATCATTAACATCAATTCCTGTCGTAAATATTAATGTTATGCTCTTTCCTTTCATTTATTTATTTATGTCCTCTCTCTATTTATTCCTTAAAGTTTTTTTAAAAGATATTAAAGAAAAATACGCTGTATTAGCCACGTTACTAGCAATCACTTTTTCAAGTTTATTTGATATTTTCCATTCATACAGACCAAGAGAAAGAATTTCTCACTTTGCTTTAAACAGTATTTTAAATTTTCAATATAAAGGTTTTGCGCTTATTTTATTAATTGCTTCAATGGTACTTTTTATGAGTTTAATTAAACATCAAAAATCACAAGAAGTTAATGAATATTTAAAACGTGAAGCTATTTTAATAACTATTCTTTCTGCATTTTTATTACTACAGAGCATTATGATATATTTTTTGCCAAGTATCCCCGCAATTTCTTTAATACTTATTTTAATTATTTTTGCGAAGAAGAAAGATGTAGTGATTAAATATTATCTTTTATTTATGATTCTATTAATTAGTTTTTTTATTTTTTTTGATACTATTACCAATTTCTTCTTTTCTTTTCGAATTGTTCTCGCTCTCAATGGTTTTTTTAATT